>JAFRDL010000136.1 GCA_017411265.1 Oscillospiraceae bacterium
ACCGCCTCCAGCGCTGCCCGGTTGATATGGGCCCGGCCGTGGTTTCCTCGCAGGCCAAAAAGCATCCCCGTCGCCCGGGGATCCTGCAGGGGACTCCGCTCCCCATAGATATAGGGCAGCATCATGAGCCCCTCCGAGCCGCAGGGGATCTCCGCAGCCTCCCGGGCCATGACCGCATAGGCGTTTTCGCCGCCCTCCTCCTCTGCAAGGAGCTCCGGCTTGTAGAGCAGATCCCGCACCCAGCGGGTCAAGGTGCCGGCGGCATTGGTGCCGTCTCCCAGACAGTGGGTGCCGGGGACCGTGAACACCTTGCTGCCGTTGAGCCGTCCGTTTCCTTCCGGCGAGACATAGCTGCTCACCGCCCGGTCCATACAATAATAATAGTACATGGAGGAGCCGTACTGGAAAAAGGCCGTGCCCGGCTCCACAAGTCCCACGCTGATGGCCTCGGCGGTGGAATCCCCGGTTCCCACGATCACGGGCGTACCCGGAGCGAGCCCGGTCTCCGCCGCCGCCTTTTCCGTGACACCGCCGATGACCCGGTTCACGGGCAGCGCCTCCGCGATCTGGTCCGGACGGCAGTACAGGGCGCACTCCTCCTCGTTCACACTGCCATCCGGGCGGTATAGAGGACGGAAAGAGCCCTTGGCCAGGAATTGGTCGATGGTATAGCGTCCGGTGAGCCGGGCCGCCAGGAAGGAGCTTCCCGTCAGGAACTTATAGGTCCTTGCATAGATCTCCGGCTCGTTGTTGCGGATCCAGAGGATCTTGGTGGCGGTGTCGCCGGAGCAGATGGGATGGCCGAAAAGCTGCATCACCCGCTCCTGTCCCTAATAGGCAGTCAGCCACTCCGCCTCCCGGGAGGCCCGGGCATCGATGCCGTAGAGGATCGCAGGGCGCAGGGGTTCGCAGTTTTCGTCCACCGGCAGGCAGTCGGTCCCCAGAGCGCTGGCGCCTACGCAGGCGATCTGCCGGGGGTCGATGCCGCTCTCGGTCAGGAGTCGGCGGCTGAGTGTGCAGAAATCCCCCCACCACACCTGCAGGGCATCGTGCTCAAAATAACCGGGCTGGGGATTCTCCATGCCGTGGGGCACCGAAGCATCGGCCGCCACGGAATAGCTTTCATCCAGAAGGATCCCCCTGGAGCTGAAGGTGCCGATGTCAATGCCCAGATAGTAACGCTTCTCCATACCGGCTCCCTCCGCTCAAAGCGAGGCGCGGATCCGGGCAACCTTCTCCATGAAACTGCTGACCCGGTCCTTCTGAACCCGTCCGTCCGGCCCCTTGAAGGCCGTACCCATGCAAACGGCGTCGCAGTATTTGAGCTTCTCCTGCACGTTTTCCTGCTTGCAGCCGGTGTTGCAGAAAACCGGCACACCGCTGCCCCGGGCCACCTCATAGATCGCGGCAAGGAGGCTGTCGTCCGGCTCGCTGCCTGCGGCGGCACCGGAGACGCAAAGCCCGTCGGCAAAGCCGCCGTAGAGGATGGATCTGGCCACCACGCGAAGGTCCCGGGAGGCCAGATAGGCGTCAGACTCGGGGTTTACCTTGTACAGCAGCTTCATATCGGGGATGCCCAGGGCCATCCGGTGCCGGGCAGCCTCTCCGCTGCTGGTGGAGAACAGGCCGTATTCCCCCACATAGGCGCCGGAAAAGCTGTTGCGGGCAAAGCTGGCTCCGGTCGCTGCCGCCAGGTCTATGGTGGCAATGGGGTTTTTCACCACATTCACGCCGAAGGGGCGGTCGATCTGTGCGCGGAGATTGCCGATGATATAGGCCATGGCCGAGATCATGGCGATATCCGGCACGCACTGATAGGGTCTGCTGAACTCATTGGCAAAGAGGATGCCGTCAACGCCGCCGGCCTGCAGCGCCTCCAGGTCCGCCCGGGCGTGGGCGAGTACGGAGTCCAGACTGCCGCAGAAGCCCGGATCGCCGGGCATGGCGTCCAGATGCAGCAGCGCGATGATAGGCTTCTCTACGCCGAACATATCCTGTGTCCACATAATCGTTCCCTCCTGTTTGTATTGTCCCTGTTACATATGTCTTCTTTTGTATTATAACAAAAACATACTATAAGAAGGACCGCTTGTCAAGTGGCTTTCCGACTTTTTATAGAAAAGCCTCCGCCCTCTCTTTTCGGAGAGGACAGAGGCTTTTCCTGCTTATTTCCTGCTTATTATTTTCTATTGTATCAGATCACGATCTCGAATTTATCCGCCACACAGCGCTGGATGCTGATATAGCGGTGCTCGCCGGTGGAATCGTTCACCACACTGCTGATCTTCAGCAGCGGATAGCCAACAGAGATGCCCAGATAGCGGGATTCCTGGTAGTTGGCGAAGACTACCTCCAGATGCTTGACAGAGTTGGTGAACTCGATGCCCTTCTTCTGGCGGATGACCTCATAGAGGGAGCGATTGTTCAGATCCTCGTCGAAAAGGAAGAAAAAGTCCTCGGCAAACTTGGTGGTCTCCAGCACCACGGGCATGCCGTCAGCATAGCGGATGCGGTCGATCACCAGGATCTTCCCCTCTGGATCCAGGCCCAGACGCTGGGCGTCCTTGGGAGAGGGGTCCTCCAGCGCGATCTTGATGGTTTTGGAGCCCGGGGTGAAGCCCATGCTGCGACACATCTCGGAAAAACCCATCACCGCGGAAAGCTGCCGGGAAAACTTGCGTTCCCGCACGAAGGTGCCCTTGCCGACCTTGCGTACCAGGAAATCTTCTTTTTCCAGCTGTTCCATGGCCTTGCGCACCGTGACCCGGCTGACTTGGTAGGTTTCGCTCAGTTCTGCCTCTGTAGGCAGGCGGCTGCCGGCGGGGTAAGTGCCGCCGCTGATCTCGTCTTTCAGTTTTTCATAGAGCTGCTGGTACAGCGGAACGGAGCTGCTTTTATTGATTTGATCCATGACGTCTTCCTTTTCCCTCTTGATGATAATACAAATTATAGCAAATGATTCCACTCTTGTAAAGCATATTCCGCGTTTCCAGGCAGAGATCTTTTCGCAATTCACTGGAGAAAACAGAAAAAACCATGTGCTCCAGCACATGGTTTCGTGAAATTTCATAGTTTTATCTATACAAAATTGTGGAATAAGTCAAAAATTGAACAGGGCGAAAAAAAAATGTTGACATTTGTATTGCTGAAGAATAATATGAAGCCAGACAAAGCAATACAAAGCAATACAAACTCTTCGAGATAAAAGGAGGAACTACAAATGGTCAAGCAGGCAGAACAGATCCGGGAGATCGTTGCGAAGGTATTTGAGGACAAGAAAGCGGTCGGCGGAGTCAAGTCCCTGTACTTCGTAGGCT
>JAFRDL010000137.1 GCA_017411265.1 Oscillospiraceae bacterium
CCGGACAACGCGATGCCCCTCAACGAGAACTCCCGCACCGGCGGCTGCACCAACCCCTACGGCTGGACCAAGTTCATGTGCGAGGAGATCATGCGCTCCACCGCCGCGGCGGACAAGGAGTGGTCCGTGATGCTGCTGCGGTATTTCAATCCGGTGGGAGCGCATCCCAGCGGGCTAATCGGGGAGGATCCCCGGGGCATCCCCAACAACCTGATGCCCTTCATCTCCCAGGTGGCTGCCGGGCGGCGGGACCATCTCAACGTGTTCGGAAACGACTATCCCACCCACGACGGCACCGGCGTCCGGGACTATATCCACGTGGTGGACCTGGCCAAGGGCCACGTGGCCGCCATGAAATACATGTCCGCCCACCGGGGCACCGAGGTGTTCAACCTGGGCACCGGCACGGGCTACAGCGTGCTGGACATGGTGAAGGCCTTCGAGAAGGCCACCGGCGTCCCCATCCCCTACGAGATCGCCCCCCGCCGCGCCGGGGACGTGGCCACGGTGTACGCCGATCCCTCCCGGAGCGCGGAGCTGCTGGGCTGGCGGGCCGAGCTCACCATGGAGGACATGTGCCGGGACACCTGGAACTGGCAGAGCAAAAACCCCAACGGGTACAACGACCAATAAAAAACACGAAAAACCGGGTTGAACACCCGGTTTTTCTGTGCTATACTCATGATAATATCCGGGATTATGGGGTTCTCCACCTACCGAACCCCACAAGACCGAAGAAAGGAGTCGTAGAAACACCCGCGCGACCAGCGGTGCGGCAGTGTGGAGACCTGCCGTAATATCCCCGTACATTTTCCGGCGGGGATGAGGTCCGTGCCAGCGGAGGCTCACGGACGCAAGGTCGGGAATCATGGCAGAAGTACGTCTGGTAAACATCAAGAAAGTCTACCCCTTCGTCAGCGGTGAGCAGAAGAAGAAAAAGAAAAAGGACGAGCCCGAGAAGAAAAAGTCCAATCTGCAGATCACCAGCGAAGGCGTCGTGGCCGTCCAGGAATTCAGCCTGGACATCGCCGACAAGGAATTCATCGTACTGGTCGGCCCCTCCGGCTGCGGCAAGTCCACCACCCTGCGGATGATCGCCGGCCTGGAGGAGATCTCCGGCGGCGAGCTGATCATCGACGGCAAGGTGGTCAACGACGTGGCGCCCAAGGACCGGGACATCGCCATGGTCTTCCAGAACTACGCCCTTTATCCCCACATGACCGTGTATGACAATATGGCCTTCTCCCTGAAGCTGAAGAAGGTGCCCAAGGACGAGATCGACAAGAAGGTCCGGGAGGCGGCCGAGATCCTGGGCATCACCCAGTATCTGGAGCGCAAGCCCAAGGCCCTGTCCGGCGGCCAGCGGCAGCGGGTGGCCATCGGCCGCGCCATCGTCCGGGCCCCACAGGTGATGCTCATGGACGAGCCCCTCTCCAACCTGGACGCCAAGCTCCGCAACGAGATGCGCGCCGAGATCATCAAGCTCCGGGAGCGGATCAACACCACCTTCGTGTACGTCACCCATGACCAGACCGAGGCCATGACCCTGGGCGACCGGATCGTCATCATGAAAGACGGCTTCATCCAGCAGATCGGCACGCCGCAGGAGGTGTTCGATCACCCCGCCAACCTGTTCGTGGCCGGCTTCATCGGCATGCCGCAGATGAACTTCTTCGACGCCGAGCTGAAGAAAAACGGCGGCGTGTACTCCGTGGAGCTGCTGGGCCATGAGCTGGCCCTCAACGACGTGCGGCAGGAGGCGCTCAAGCGCAACGACGCCCAGCCCGGCCCCGTGACGCTGGGCATCCGGCCCGAGCACATCGCCCTCAACAAGGACGGCATCCCCGGCAAGGTGGATGTGAGCGAGATGATGGGATCCAGCGTGCACCTGCACCTGAACGTGGGCGGACGGGACGCGGTGGTCATTGTCCCCACCCTGGGCCTGAGCGCCATCCCCGGCCTGGGTCACGAGGTCCATCTGGCCCTGAACGAGGACAGCATCCACCTCTTCGACAAGGAGACCGAGGAGTCCCTGCTGAAGTAATCACCCGAACGATATTGAAAACCGCCGGATCCCCTCCGGCGGTTTTCTTATGAGATCCGACACACAGGAGGAAGCAAAATGGAACGTCCCGCGCTGATCATCATGGCCGCCGGCATGGGCAGCCGCTTCGGCGGACTCAAGCAGATCACCCCGGTGGGGGACGGGGGGGAGATCATCATGGATTTCTCCCTGTACGACGCCTGGAAAGCCGGCTTCGGCAAGGTGGTCTTCGTTATCAAGAAGGAAAAGGAGGCGGATTTCCGCGCCATCGTGGGTCCCCACGTGGAGGACCGGATGGAGGTCCGCTATGTGTACCAGGAGCTGAGCGATCTGCCGGCGGGCTTTCCGGTGCCGGCGGACCGGGTGAAGCCCTGGGGCACCGCCCACGCCGTCCGGGCCGCCCGGCACGTGATCCGGGAGCCTTTCGCCGTCATCAACGCCGACGACTTTTACGGCCGGGGCGCCTATGAGACGCTCTACGCCTTCCTCACCTCCGATCCTCCCGCCGGGGAGCAGGCCATGGTGGGCTACCGGCTGCGGAACACCGTCACGGAATTCGGCCATGTGGCCCGGGGCGTCTGCCGGACGGAGGACGGCTATCTCACCTCCATCGTGGAGCGCACCCACATCGAAAAACGGGGGGACCACGCCGCCTTTACCGAGGACGGAGAGACCTTTACCGACCTGCCCGGGGACACCCTGGTGAGCATGAATTTCTGGGGCTTCCAGCGGGAGATGATGGACGCCTTCGACGCCCGCTTCGAGGCCTTCCTCCGGGACGACCTGCCTAAAAACCCGCAGAAGGCGGAGTATTTCCTCCCCTCGGTGGCCAATGCGGAGATGGCCGCGGGCCGGGCCCGGGTGCGGGTGCTGCCCTGCGAGGAGACCTGGCACGGGGTCACCTACCGGGAGGATCTCCCGTCGGTGCAGGCCGCCGTGGCGGAGCTGAAAAGGCGGGGCGTCTATCCGCAGGAGCTGTGGGCATAAAACGATACGGCCAAGCGCCGGGAACGATCCGTTCCCGGCGCTTTTTTGTGTGCCGAAAAATACTTGCCGGGCAAGTGGATGATTTCCCGGCCGGCGCGCCCTATCCCAGCGCGGCGGCGGCGAGGATCCCTTGGTTGGCGGTCCAGATGTCTTCCAGCTGGGAGAGGGGGAGGGGATTCTCCCCTTTGCCCGCCTCGATGGTGAAGCCGGGGCGGCGGAACTCCTGGATGAACCAGTCCTTGTACCCGGCGTAGGCGGACTCCTCCGGCACGTCGCCCAGGGCGTAGCCGCTGAGGGCGGCGAACCGTTCCGCCAGCTCCCGGCTCCCCTTCGGCGCTTCCCCCAGAAACTGCCAGAAGATCTCCTCTCCCTGGGTATGGTAGGCCAGCACCAGCGCCGGGTCCAGCGTCCGGGTGAGGGCCGCCAGAGCGGCGCTCTCCGGGGCGGAGAGAGGGGCGGGCCCCACGTAGTCCCGGGGGGCGGGCCGGTCGTAGCCCAGGGCGAACTTGATCGCCTTCGCTCTCTCCCACTCGGCCGGGTACTGGAGATTGAGATCCACCCCCTGGAGATTGGCCTTCCACCCGTGGGGGAAGGGGATGGCGGGCCAGCCCCGGGCGATGGCCTCGGCCCGTTCCCAGGCGGCGCCCCCCGGCCGGGCCCGGGTCGCCACGTCGATCCCGTCCGGGTCCACCGCCGGGACCAGGGTGATCTGCGCCCGGAAGAGGATCTCCTCAGCGGGCGTCCCCGCCAGCGGCTCCCCGGCGGCGAAGGCGCGGAGCAGCTCCTCGAGGAACCGCATCAGCAGCAGCGCGGTGATCCACTCGTTGCCGTGGTGGGCGGCGGTGTACAGCACCCGCCGGGGTCCTTCTCCCACGGCAAAGGAAAACAGGGGCAGCGTCCCCACGGTGTGGGTGAGCACCTCCGAGCGGAGCAGCCCCGGATAGCGCCGGAGCAGGCCGTCCGCCATGTACCCGGCCAGAGAGGCGCTCCAGGGCACGTCGTCGGGTACCACGGGGAAGGGCAGGGGCACCGTGAGCTTTTGCCCCGGGCGGAGATCGAAGGGGTCCAGCTCCGGGTTGGCGGTCTCCAGCGCCAGCAGCGTGGCGCCGTACCGTCCCGCGATCCGCCACAGGGTGTCTCCCGGGACGACGGTGTGGACGGCATAGCCCCGGTACCAGGGGGCCAGGGCACGCTCGGTCCGGGGGCCGGCCAGGCCGTCCGGGGAGAGCCCCCGGGACCGTTGGAACGCCGTGAGGGCGCGGCGGGTGGCGGCGCCGAAGATCCCGTCGATGCGCAGGGGTCCGAAGCCCGCCCGGACGAGACCCTTCTGCAGCAGCGCCACCTCGGAACCCCGGTCGCCGGTTTTCAAAATAAACACAAAAATTTCCTCCTCCCGCCGGTCGCGGCGAGTTTCCCGGCGCAGCGGCGCGTTTTTGCCCCGCTGCCGGGAATAATGGAAACGCAGGACATTTTTTTCGCGGTTGAATTCCTCTCCGCCGGTCATACTGGTATGGCGCACAAATCCATGCGAGAGGAAGGTCGGCATGACAATGAAAAACATTTTAATAACGCTGTGGCTCCTCTTCCTCCTCGCCGCCGCCTCCCCGAGGGCGTGGGCCGCGGAGGCAGGGGATCGGCTGGTGCCGGTGGGGCAGACCGTGGGCATCCGGATCGAGTGCGACGGGGTCATGGTGTCCGGCCTGGCGGAGGTGGAGACGGCGGAGGGGACCGTGTGCCCCGCCCGGGAGGCGGGGATCCTTCCCGGGGACCGGATCGTGGCCCTGGGGGGCGAGGCGGTCCACAGCGGCGAAGAATTCCTTTCCCGGGCAAAGGCCCTCACCGGCGAGCCGGTGGAGCTGCGGGCAGTGCGGGAGGGCAGGACCCTCAGCGTCACCGTCACCCCGAAGAAGGGGGAGCGGGATGTCTGGCAGCTGGGGCTGTGGCTCCGCTCGGGGGTCCACGGCATCGGCACGGTGACCTTCTGGGACCCGGCTACGGGGCTTTTCGGCGCCCTGGGTCACGGGGTCAGCCTCTCCCAGGGGGAAGGACTGCTGGCCATGTCCGGCGGGGTCATCACCGCGGCAACGGTGGAGGAGGCGGCTCCCGGCCACCGGGGCGAGCCCGGCGCTCTCCGGGGGACCGCGGAGCCGGACACGGTGCTGGGCACCGTGGAGGAGAACACCCCTCAGGGCATTTTCGGCAAGGCGGGAACGCCCCTGGGCGACCGCGCCGCGGTGCCGGTGGCGGAGGACCGGGATATCCACCTGGGCCGGGCCACGATCCTGTCCACCGTGGGACCGGAGGGCCCCCGGGAGTACGACGCGGAGATCACCCGGATCGCCCGGGACGGCAGCGAGACCCGGCAGCTCACCCTCTCGGTGACGGATCCGGAGCTGCTGTCCGTCACCGGGGGCATCGTCCAGGGGATGAGCGGCTCCCCCATCCTTCAGGACGGGAAGCTGGTGGGAGCGGTGACCCACGTGCTGGTTTCCGATCCCTCCAAAGGATATGGCATTTCCATGGAGAATATGCTCCGGGCCGGCCCGGAGGCGCTGGCGGCCTGACGGCGGGCGGCCCGGGGAAAAGGCAACCGAGGATCCTTGCCCCGGACCGCACGGCGTTTGTCGAATTATGTCAATTAACGTAACTTTTTGCCGAATGCTGTCGGTAAAAAATCCCCGGAAAAACCACAGTTTTTATTGCACGAAACCGGAATATGTGGTAAATTTAAAGCACATGAGCGGCAAATCGCATACAGACAGATCAGCGCGCCGTTGGATCATCATAATTATGGAGGAGAGATTATGGAAACTAAAATCCAAGTGCTGATCGCCGACCCGGGGGAGGAGACCCGACAGTTGATGACGGAGCTGCTGTCCCGGGAGGAGGATCTGGCGGTTTGCGGCTGCGCCTCGGACGGGATGGAGGCGCTGGAGAAGATCACGGAGCTGGACCCGGACGTGGTGGTGCTGGAGCTGGTGCTGCCCCGGCTGGACGGCCTGGGCGTGCTCCGCAAGCTGCCGGAGACGGAGCGCTCTCCCGCCGTGCTGGTGATGACCGGCTTCGTTACGCCCCGGGTGGTGGCGGAATCCGCGGAGCTGGGGGCGGCGTATTTCATCTCCAAGCCCTGCGAGCCCTCGGAGCTGCTGCAGCGCCTGCGCCAGCTGGGCCGGGCCCGGCGGTCGCCCCGGCTGATGGGCGGGAGAGACCCGGCGGCGGTCGGTCCCGCGGTGCGAAGCGAGCCCTCCCTGGAGAGCGTGGTCACGGAGATCATCCATGAGATCGGCGTCCCGGCCCACATCAAGGGGTATCAGTATCTCCGGGAGGCCATCATCCTGACGATCAACGACATGGACGCCATCAACGCGGTGACCAAGGTCCTCTATCCCGAGGTGGCGCGGAAGTTCTCCACCACCCCCAGCCGGGTGGAGCGGGCCATCCGCCACGCCATCGAGGTGGCCTGGGACCGGGGCGACGTGGAGACGCTGCAGAAGTTCTTCGGCTACACGGTCAGCGGGATAAAAGGAAAGCCCACCAATTCGGAATTCATCGCCATGATCGCGGACCATTTGAGTCTGCGGCAGAAGCAGGGGATTTTGTAAAAAAGAGCTTTGTTTTCAAGAGCGTGCGGGCGCGGTGAAAACGGGCGGTGCCGATGAACGCCGACATCGCGCCCGTGTATCTGCACAACGGGTCCGCAAAACGCTGTTCGATGGGCGGGAGGGCCATTTACACACCGCGCTGCCCGCCGGGGCATTCCGGCGTGACCGTGGCAGAACAGGCGCAGGTGGACCGGACAAACGGCGATATCGGCAAACGCCGTCAGCAGTTGAATGCGATCCGAAACACGGAAGAGCCCTTGGAAGATAACGGTACATCGGCGAATATCGTCTGAAGATAAGCGAACAGAATATAAAAGATGGCAGAACACCCGTTGGTCTGCCATCTTTTATTTATCGGAGAATAAAACGAATTCGGGATAATGTATGGGGCAACAAAGCTTCTCTCTGTTCATTCACAAAAACATCTGCTATAATCATATAAAACGTATCAGAGAATAAAAATTTTGTATTTGAAATGGAGACAAAATGAACAACCAAGAATCCGTTGGTTATTCTTATCAAAAAAGCAGACGAAATCCAGGAATTGATCTTCTGAAAACGGCAGCAATGGTATTTGTTGTCATGCTTCATGTTCTGGGGCATGGTGGAGTACTGAAAAACACCACAGATCTCTCCCTAAACTACGAAGTTGCCTGGGGCTTGGAGAGCCTTGCGTATTGTGCGGTTAACGTATATGTAATGATCACGGGTTTTTTATATGCGGACAGGACAAGAAAAATATCCAGTCTTATCGAGTTATGGATGGAGGTTCTCTTTTACTCCATATTAGTCCCGGCCGTTCTTTTTTGCGCGGGCTTCAGAATTGAAAAGTATCATCTTTTCTGGTGCTTTTTCCCTGTGGTGGGCAACCAATACTGGTTTTTTAATCAATACTGTATCCTTTTCCTTTTTATTCCCTTCATGAAAAAAGTATGCGAAAACAAACAGGCGCTGAAAACCATTCTTCTCTTGGGAATCTGCGCATTTTCCATCATTCCTGTCCTTGGAAGAGGGGAGGATCTATTTAAAACAAACGGGGGCTATTCTGTTTTTTGGTTTGTTTTTCTATTTTGGACAGGCGCATATATAAAACTAAACCCGCTGCCGGACCGGCTGAGAAAACATGCAGGCAAAGTGTATCTGGCTTCTGCTTTGCTGCTTTTGCTTTCAAGGAACATCTTGCATATTCCCATACTGAACAGAATTGGATATAAGCCGGACCTGTTCTATTCTTATACATCCCCGCTGGTATATATCTGCGCGGTATGCCTCCTTTCTCTTTTTTCAGAAATAACGATCCAGTCTTCCAAGGCTGAAAACGCAGTCAAAAAGATGGCTTCCCTTACGTTTGGGGTATATTTGATCCACGAAAATCGACATGTCAGAAGCAACCTTATTGCCGGCAGATTTGCTTCTTTTGCTGCGGAACCAACAGCCGCCATGCTCTTCCATGTCCTGGCAGCAGCATGTGTGATATTTGGGATCTGCTGCCTGATTGATTATTTGCGCAGTTTGATTTTCCGTTTGATAAAAACCAGAAAATGGGCAGAGATCATAGGCCGTTCGATGGAAAGAAAGTGGTCGAGTGCGATGCAGCGGCTAGAGGAAATCTTTTAGAAACACGAAAGAAGGAAAACAAAGAATGACCGCGATCCGTCCTTTTCGCATGGTCGGATGTTAGAAAAACAGGGCGACATTCATGGGATTGACGCCATTGACACGCAGTTCTCCTTCCGGTATCGCTTGGACAGAGGTAGGAAACCGGACGTATGCAAGCCAACGGATTCGCCAATCCATCGGTTCGCGGGACCGCAGAAGTTCTTCGGCTACACCGTCAGCGGCATCAAGGGAAAACCCACCAATTCCGAATTCATCGCCATGATCGCGGACCATTTGAGTCTGCGGCAGAAGCAGGGGATTTTGTAAAA
>JAFRDL010000138.1 GCA_017411265.1 Oscillospiraceae bacterium
CCTCGGAGATTGCGCAGCCCCGGCTGCCGGTGGTGCCGGGGACCTGCTGGAGGATCTTGCGGCCGACGTTGGTGGTGTCGGAGGGCGAGGGCACCACGGAGGCGCCGTAGGTGCGCATGACCTCCCGGCGGAAGGGCTTTTGCTCGTAGGAGACCTTAACCATATACACCTTGCAGTCCAGGCCGAAGTAGCTGCAGGCCATGGAGAGCGCCGTGCCCCACTGGCCCGCGCCGGTCTCGGTGGTGACGCCCTACAGTCCTGGATTGTTGGCGTAGTAGGCCTGGGCGATGGCGGAGTTCAGCTTGTGAGAGCCGCTGGTATTGTTGCCCTCGAATTTGTAGTAGATTTTCGCGGGGGTCTGGAGCTTCTTCTCCAGGCAGTAGGCTCGGACCAGGGGAGAGGGGCGGTACATTTTGTAGAAGTCCCGGATCTCCTGGGGGATGGGGATGAAGCGGTCGGTGTCGTTCAGCTCCTGGGCCACCAGCTCAGAGCAGAACACGGCGCCCAGCTCCTCGGCGGTCATGGGCTGGTGGGTGCCGGGATTCAGCAGCGGCGCGGGCTTGTTGACCATGTCGGCCCGGACGTTGTACCAGGTGCTGGGCATCTCGGATTCTTCCAGATAGATCTTGTAGGGGATTTCTTGCTGTGCCATGGGGATCTCTCCTTTCGTTTTCGGGACAAAAAAATCCTGTCCCAGTGATGGTTCGCTGGGACAGGATGTGAAATCCTGCGGTGCCACCCGGCTTGGCGCTGCGCGCCCACTTTGTGCGTACGTTCATACGCTGGCTCCGGTCACGGGGAGCCGCTCCGTCTCACATACTCCGGGAGATCCCGTTTCTGCTCGCCCTCGGAAGTCCATTCAGTCCCGTGCTTTTCACCGCCTTCGCAGCGCCGGCGGCTCTCTGGGGAAAAGGGGAGGGGACCTACTCACTCTTCTTCAACGGTTTAAAGAGATTTAAGCACGCTCCGCGTCGGATGTCAACCCCTTTTTTCATTTTTTTCTTGACAAACAATGCTATGTATGACATCGTATTATACGAAAGGGGGTATAGCATGGACGTTCAGATGAAGCGAGGGCTGCTGGACGTATGTGTGCTGGCGGCCATCAAAAACGAGGACTCCTACGGCTATCAGATCATCAAGGATATGAAGCCTTTCGTAGAGATATCGGAGTCCACACTCTACCCGATCCTGCGCCGGCTGGAGGCGGCGGCGTGTCTCACGGTGCGCACCGCCGAGCACAACGGGCGGCTGCGGAAGTATTATCACATCACCCCCGCGGGACTGGCCCGGATCCGGACGTTTCGGGAGGAGTGGCGGGAAATGATGTCCATTTATCGATTTGTCACAAGGGAGGACGAAAACGATGGGTAAGGAAGAATACCTGGCCCGCCTGCGGGTGGAGCTGATGGATCTCCGCGTGGAGGAACGGAACCGCTGGCTGGATTATTACGGCGAGCTCATCGACGACGCCCTGGAGGACGGGGCGACCGAAGCGGAGGTGACGGCCTCGCTGGGCACGGTGGAAGAACTGGCTGCCCGGATCCGGGAGAACGGTTTTGATCCCGCCGCCCCCGGCGGGGCCGCGCCGGACGATGAGAGCGCCGGACCCATCCCCGGCCGGGGGGACGAGAAATCGATGGTGTTTGAGGTCCGGCATTCCTTCCGATCTCTGGAGCTGGAGAACGATGCGGGGGACATCCGCCTGGCCGTGTCTCCGGATGGGATGTGCCTGGTGGAGGCGGTTCGGACGGAGAACTTCACCTGCCGGGTAGAGGTGCAGGGGGACGTGCTCTCGGTCCGGGGACTCCGGACGGCGGAGACCGCCGGCCGGTCCCTCTCCTGGAAGGCCCTTTTCTCCGGAGATCTTTCTTTCGGGCGGACCGGCGGTGATATCACCGTGTATCTGCCGGAAGGGGACTATCGCGCCCTCTCCCTGCGCACCATGTCCGGGGATGCGGAGCTGCCCCGGAGTCTGGGATTCGGGGAGGGAAAGCTTTCCACGGTGAGCGGCGACATAAACGTACGGTCTGCCTTCCGGCGGCTGCGCATGGAGAGCGCCAGCGGCGATATGGAGCTGGAGGGCCTGAGCCTGGAATCCCTTTTTGCCCACACGGCCAGCGGCGACGTCTCCCTCCGGGGCGTTGCCGTACAGGAAAAGCTCCGGCTGGAGACCGCCAGCGGGGACATCCGGCTGGAGGACTGCGTCTGCGCGGTGCTGGAGCTTCAGACCGCCAGCGGCGACGTGGATACGGACAGCGTTCTGGCCCGGGATCACGCGGAGATCCGGACCGCCAGCGGCGATGTGGACCTGGGGCGCTTCGACACCGGGGAGGCCATGGTGAACACCGCCAGCGGCGACGTAGAGATCGGCCTTCTCCGGGGAAAGATGTACGAGGTGAACACCCGCCGCGGGGACGTGCGCTGTCCGGACCCCGTTCCGGGCGCGGGCCGGCTCCGGGTAAACACGGTGAGCGGGGACGTCTGCATTTTCGCAGAGCGCTGAAGGGAGCGGGAAAAATGCTGTACGATGCAAAAAACGGAGAGCTGCAGTTAGGCGACAGAATATTATATTATGTAACCTTTGGAAAAGGCAGCCGGCCGCTGGTGATGATCCCTGGGCTGGGGGACGGCCTGCGCACAGTAAAGGGACTTGCGGCGTCCTTCGCGTGGATGTACCGGCGGTACGCCAAAGAGTACCGGGTCTACGTATTCAGCCGCCCGGAGCCGGTGCTGGAGGGAGAGACCACCGCGGACATGGCCGAGGAGGCGGCGGAGGCCATGAAGGCCCTGGGGCTGGAGAGCGCGTATGTCCTGGGCGTGTCCCAGGGCGGTATGATCGCCCAGCATCTGGCGGCGAGGCACCCGGAGCTGGTGAAGAAGCTGATCCTGGCGGTCACCTGTCCCAAATCCAACGACAGTGTCATCAACGCCTGCGACCGCTGGATCGACATGGCGGAGCGGGGAGACTACGCCGCCCTCACCGTCGACTCTGCGGAGACCAACTACACGCCGGCGTATCTGGCAAGGATGCGCCGGATGTACCCCATCGCAACCCGGATGGGCAAGCCGAAGGATTTCACCCGGTTTATCCGGGAGTCCCGGGCCTGCCGGACCCATGACGCCTCAGCCGTACTGGGGGAGATCCGCTGCCCCACGCTGGTGATCGGGGCGGAGGAGGACCAGATCATCGGGCCCCAGGCCTCCCGGGAACTGGCGGCGGCCATCCCGGACGCCGGGCTCTGCCTGTTTCCCGGATACGGCCACGGGGTCTACGAAGAGACGGAGGACTTCCACCGCCGGGTGCGGGATTTTTTCCGATGAGATCCTAAAAACGGGCCCTTCCCGACGGAAGGGCCCGTTTTTACGGCTCTTTTGCCGAAGAAGCCGCGCGGTACAGACTGTGGAGCCAGGCGGCGATGCCCGCCAACGCCAGGGCGCCGCCCGCGATCCCGTAGACCGGGCTCCAACGGCTGGTGGTGCCGTAAATCTCCAGCACGCCCCGGAAGAGGCTTCCCGCCGTGAGGGCGGCCAGCCCGGAGCTGTAAAGACAGTGGCTCACGGCTCCGGGGCGGAAACACCGAGGGGCCCGGGAGAGGAGCGCCCAGGGGACGGCTCCGCCCAGCAGGGGGATGAGAAAGGCGAAGATCATCCAGTTGGAATAAACCCGATGGCTGAACAGTTCGTAGATCGCCGCGAAGATCATGGTCCCCGCCGCCGCGGCAAAAAAGCGGTTCCTTGTTTTTCGGATGTCCAATTCTCTTCTCCTTTCAGGCAAAATAGAGGATGTCCGTGACAGCCCGTTCTCCGCCGCGGCCGCTGGGGGTGTTTACCACGTTCCCCAGGAACACCATGGTGGAGGAGCCGCCTCCGTCCAGATTGTAGGCGGTCTGCGCGCCCAGGGATCGGAGAAACTCGGCCAGTTCATACAGCGTGAGACCTTCGCTCTCGTCGGAGCGGCCATCGGACACCGCCAGCAGGTAGTGCCCCGGCTCCACCACGGCGACGGCGGTGCGGGGGTTGCTGACCATGGCCCGGTCCACCTCATCCCGGGCCCCCACGATAATCTCCCCATTCTCCAGCAGGCCGGGGCCAAAGGAGAACACCTGCTGCGCTCCCGCGTCCAGCAGCGCCTGGGCGGTGACCTCCGACTCGGAGACGATGGAGAAGCTCCCGTCCGCCCAGACCACCAGATCCTCCTGGTCCCGGGCCGCCGCATCCCGGTACAAAACCCCGTTGCGGATCACGTAGCCCTTTTCCCGGGAGCCGTAGTTGTCCCCGTTGACGGCCAGAACGGCTCCGGTGTTCCCGGCGGTGGCGGAGGTAGCGGCGGTCACGTTCCGGCCGAAGCTGTTCCAGGCAAAGGCGGTCTGCAGAGCCTCCGGAGAGGCGACGGTCACGTCCGCCACAGAGATGGTGGTATTGTAAGCTCGGTATGTTTGCAGAGAGACGGAAACGGATCCGTCGGAATAGCTGTTTTCCGTCCGAATGGCGGAGGCGGCCTGGCCGGATTCCGTTTCGGCTTCGGTGGACCGGCTCCCGGAGAGGCAGACGGTACGGGATTGCTCCGTGACGGCGGGAATCTGGGCCGCCGCGGCCTCCGGGGCGGTCGGCTCCACCGTGGTATACACCCGCCGGATCACAAAGGTGTCCAGCAGCGCATAGGCGGAAAAAGCCAGCAGGACCAGGGAGAACAGCCAGGGATAAAGCTTTGAAAAGCGTTTCAATTCGGTCACCTCGTGCATTGGGATGCATCGAGCATACCACCGGCACATTAAACGGAGCTTAGACCTCCGGGGCTTTTTCTCCGCCGAGCCTTCGGGAAAACCTCCGTCATAATGCGCAAAAAACGCCGGAGAGGCAAAGAGATCTTGCCAGTATCCCACTAAATTGGAGAGAAAGCGTGCTTTAGCTATTGACAGCGATAAATCGGGATGGTAAGATGCACCCAAATTGAATCGCTTTTGATAGAGGTGCGGTGTTCATCAGTACTCCCCCGCAAGGTCGGGCAGCCGCGGGAGAGGAAAGGGACCATCGCCGAAGTGTCGGAAACGTGCCTGCGTTTTCGGCGCTGGGCTGCCGGAGAAGATCCGGCGGACTGTCACAAGTCTTTGTGGAGCGCTATCGATGATGACCGGTTGGGCGAAAGCCCGGATCCGATTTTCCATGGACCGCTTGCAAAGCGGTTCATTTTTATTACACCCGCCGGCGGGGAGAAAGCGCCGGGGAGCCGAAGGGCTCAGAAAGGAAGAGACATGAGAAGGATCGCTGCCGTCGTTTTGACGCTGGTCATGGTGTTTGCCCTGACTGCCTGCGGCCAGAGCGCCGCTCCCGCATCCACGGCCGCCGCCGAGCCCGCCGTTCCCAGCGGCGTGGAGGACGGCGTGCTCACCATCGCCATGGAGTGCGACTATCCCCCCTACAACTGGACCCAGTATGACGACGCCAACGGCGCCGTGCCCATCTCCGGCACCAGCGGCGAATACGCCAACGGCTATGACGTGATGATCGCCAAGAGGATCTGCGAGGCCAACGGCTGGGAGCTGGAGATCATCCGGACCGACTGGGACTCCCTGGTCCCCGGCGTCCAGACCGGCGCCTATGACGCGGTCATCGCCGGCCAGTCCATGACCGCGGACCGCGCCGAGGTGGTGGATTTCGCCGGCCCCTATCTCTACGCCACCATCGTCTGCCTGACGCTGGCGGACAGCCCCTACGCCAACGCCAAGGGCCTCTCCGACCTGGCCGGCGGCAGCTGCACCTCCCAGCTGGCCACCATCTGGTACGACACCATGCTGCCCCAGATCCAGGGCGCGGACATCCGGCCCGGCGCGGCGGACGCGCCCGCCATGCTCATGGCCTTGGAGACCGGCACT
Organism: Oscillospiraceae bacterium; assembly: GCA_017411265.1. Lineage (GTDB taxonomy): Bacteria > Bacillota > Clostridia > Oscillospirales > Oscillospiraceae > Apopatocola. Next base: position 5,877 of record JAFRDL010000138.1, read on the forward strand.
GTGGACTTCGTCTGCACCGACATGCCCACCGCGCTGGGCGCCGTGGCTGCCTACCCCGACATGGTGCTGCTGGACTTCAGCGGCTCGGACGATGATTTCGAGGCCAGTGACGAGGACGTGAACATCGGCATTTCCATGATGAAGGGCAACACCGCGCTGTTTGAGGCGATCAACGCCGTGGTCCTGCCCATGACCACCGACGACTTCAACGCCATCATGGCGGACGCCATCGCCGTTCAGCCCATGAACTCATAAGGACGGCGCGGCCGCGCCGATCCGGGAAAGGAATTCGACCCCATGGACAGATTATCGCTGCTCTTTGCCGATATCGGAAAGCTGCTGGGACGGTACGGCGGCGCCTATCTGGCCGGCGTGCGCAACACGCTGGTCCTGGCGCTGGCGGCCACCTTCATCGGCTGCCTGATCGGTTTCCTGTGCGGCATTCTGCAGACCATCCCCTGCGCCAAAAGCGACCATCCGGTGAAGAAGATCCTGCTGGGCCTGCTCCGGGTGATCATCCGGGTCTATGTGGAGGTTTTCCGGGGCACCCCCATGGTGCTCCAGGCGGTGTTCATCTACTACGGCCTGCCCTACTTCACCAACAACGCCCTGCGCTTCACCAGCGTCTGGGCGGCGGCGCTGCTGGTGGTGTCCATCAACACCGGCGCGTACATGGCCGAGTCCGTCCGGGGCGGCATCATTTCCATCGACCCCGGCCAGACCGAGGGGGCCAAGGCCATCGGCATGACCCACGTTCAGACCATGACCAGCGTGATCCTGCCCCAGGCCCTGCGGAACATCCTTCCCCAGATCGGCAACAACTTCATCATCAACATCAAGGACACCTCCGTCATGTTCATCATCAGCTTCACGGAGTTCTTCGCCGTCCATCGGGCGGCGGTGGGGGCCACCTATCTGTACTTCCCCTCCGCCACCGTGGAGATGATCGGATATCTGTGCATGACGCTGGCCGCCTCTTTCCTGCTGCGGGCCCTGGAACGGAAGCTGGACGGGGATGAGAGCTACGAACTGGTCCAGGCCGACGCCCTCACCATGACGGCGGGGACCTACAACTACCCCGACAGAGGCTCGCCCTTTGACGAGCGCAACCCCGAGGCTGTCAAGAGCATGATGCGGGAGAGCCTGCGCCGCCAGGCGGAGCAGGACGAGGCCGTCCGCCAGGGACAGCGGGCGGAGCGGCGCCGGGAGACCGGCCCGTCCGAGAACGGGAACCGAAAGGGGGAACGGTGAGATGAGCGACCCCATCCTGCAGGTCAACCACCTGTCCAAGTCCTTCGGGTCCAACCTGGTGCTGCGCGACATCGACTTCACCGTGAACACCGGGGACGTGATCAGCATCATCGGCGCCTCCGGCTCCGGGAAATCCACGCTGCTCCGCTGCATCAACCTCCTGGAGACGCCCACCTCCGGGGAGATCCTTTATCACGGCAGGAACATCCTGAGCCGGGGCGTCAATCAGGCGGAATACCGCTCCCATGTGGGCATGGTGTTCCAGAGCTTCAATCTGTTCAACAACATGACCGTGCTGGAAAACTGCGTGGCCGGTCAGGTGCGGGTGCTCAAGCGCGGTCGGGAGGAAGCCCGGACCCACGCCATGGAGTATCTGGAAAAGGTGGGCATGGCTCCCTACGTGAACGCCCGGCCCCGGCAGATCTCCGGCGGCCAGAAGCAGCGGGTGGCCATCGCCCGGGCCCTGGCCATGGACCCGGAGGTCCTGCTCTTCGACGAGCCCACCTCCGCCCTGGACCCCGAGATGGTGGGGGAGGTGCTCAGCGTCATGAAGACCCTGGCGGAGAGCGGCATGACCATGCTGGTGGTGACCCATGAGATGGCCTTCGCCCGGGACGTGAGCCGCCGGGTGGTGTACATGAACGACGGCGTCATCTGCGAGCAGGGGAGCCCGGAGGAGATCTTCGGCCATCCGAAAAAGCAGGAGACCGTGGATTTTCTGGCCCGCTTCCGCAGCTGATCCGAACCGAAAAAAACCCGCTCTCACCCCACGGTGAGAGCGGGTTTTTTCGTCTGTTTACCGGGACCGCTTTTTTGGCTCCGGCAGCTCCTCCGCGGCGGCGGTGAGCAGCGCCTCCAGAAAGACCCGGTCCTCCACCTTGTCCACCAGCAGCATTTCCTTCGCGCCCTCGTACGGCAGTTCCCGGACGGCCGCGGGCATCATAGCTTCCGTGGACGGCGTGGGCTTCACCAGAAGCCGGTCGTCATAGATCCCGCCCACGATCTTCCCGTTGAGATAGAGGATGTATTCCCCCATCATGGCCCGCCAGCTCACGCCCGCCAGGGCGGAGAGCTGATCCGCGATAAAGCTCTGATACGATTTGGATGACGCCATTGTTTTTCCTCCCGTTCTGCGGAATGCTCCTATGCTCTGCGCCAGAGCAGCCTGTTGTTCTCAAAGAGGCCGGTCAGCCTCCCGGCGTCCTTGTGCTGCCGCTGTCGATCAGCTCATACATCGGTGATCCCTCCGATATCGCATTCGCATGTTTTCTTTTCGGGGATGATCCACCAGAGGGAGACCACCGCCACGAGGATGAACGCCGCGATGGGGCAGTACCCGCCGAAGACCGCCGCCGCGAAATAGGTGACCAGGCTGATGATGTTTCTGGCGCTCAGCCTGAATTTCCCGCATCCGCTCTCCTTGAAGATGAAATAATACATCAGATGGAAGAGAATGCTCGCCAGAGACATGTCCGCAAAATACAGGGACAGAGGGACCCGGGAATGGGGGTAGGTCCCGACCCACGCGGTGGCGAAGGGGATGAACGACATGGAAAAAAGCCATGCGATGTTGCACCACAGGATCTTGACGTTGATCTGCTCGGCGTCGTGGAAAATGTGATGATGGTTGATCCAGTAGATCGCGATGAATACAAAGCTGAGCAGGTAGGCCAGCAGCGTGGGCGCAAGGGCGAGGAAATCCTTCAGCCCGTCTCCGGCGGGCTGTTTCAGCTCCAGGATCATGATCGTGATGATGATCGCCAGCACCCCGTCGCTGAACGCTTCCAGTCTGTTTTTCTCCATAATGCAGGCTTTCTCCCTTCGCTTTTTTACAATAGTCCCAGAACGATCAGCAGTTCACCCAAAGAATACGTGAGCATCACGAGAAAATGCGTCTTCAGACGGCTTTGCTTGTTGAAGCGAACGAAGAACAGGGACGAATCGGACACGAAAAACAAAGCGGCGCCGACGGCCGTGGTGACGGCGGCGGCCGTGGGGACGCTGACGCAGCGGAAGACGGCGAAGCAGTTCATGGCTCCGTTGATCAGCAGATAGAGGAACATGGGGCCGAACAGCGCCTTCGGCAGATGGGGCTTCAGCCGGGAAAAGATACATACCGCCGCCGCGAGGAAGAACACCGCCAGAAAAACGGCCGGCAGACCGGGGATCCTGGAAAAAACGATGTCTTTCCTATACCCGGCGATAAAGAACGCGTGGCTGACGATGAAGGAGATCCCGCCGGCGGTGAACCACCGGATCCCCTTGGGGATCAGCAGCATGTCGCCGATCCAGCTGAAGACCAGCGCCAGAACAATGGCCGGGGAGACGGACCGGGCCGCAAAAACATAAAACCCCAGCAGGGACAGCAGGAGGAAGGGCTTGGACCGGTTCCTCCATCGGGTATCCTTCCGGATGGACGCGGCCAGATGGACGGCGGCGGAGACGATAAAAACAGCCAGGAACACATATCTCATGGCATGGCAAGCCCTCCGGGATTGGTGTGAAAAAGCCGCTTTCCCGTCTCTATTCATACCATATCGGCGGGGAACTTACAAGGAGAAACCGGGAGAGAGCCGTCCTCAGAGCAGCTCCGCGATCTCCCGAAGGTCCCCGACGATGTGGGTCTCCCGCCCCGTGGCTTTGGCCGGACTGCCCGCCGGCAGGTACAGAACGCTCCGAACGCCCGCCCGGTCCGCGCACGCGATATCCAGCGCCCGGTCGCCTACGTAATACGTACGGCTCCTGTCCAGGCCGTGCTTCCGGATCAGGTAAAGCAGGGCGGAGGGATCGGGCTTGCGGGCAAAGCCGTCCGTCCCGGTGACGATCTCGTCAAAGAACCCGAACAGCCCCGTGTTTTTCAGCACCGCTTCCGTGGACGAGCCCCGGTGGGTGAACACATAGCTCGGTATCCCCCGATCACGCAAAAACCTCAGTATCTCCGCGGCGTTCCCAGTGGGCCGGATCGCGGAAAGGCTGCCCTCGCTGATCGCCCGGTATCTCTCCATCAGAGCGTCGAAGGGAACGCCGGACGCCTCTTCCGTCTTTTTGAGAAAACCGGCGACGGAGTCCGTGATGACCTGGGAATATATATCATTTTTTTCGGCCCGGACGCCGAACGCACCGCAGGCCGCCTGCAGGCTCGGCACGATGACCGCATAGGAATCCAGCAGCGTCCCGTCCAGATCCCAGATGAAAGCGGGGGTTTTCTTCCGGCTGTCCTTGTCCATAAACGTTCCTCTCCGTGCTCTTTTTGATGGTATTATACCAGATCTGCCGGCCAGCGGAACGGGTTTTTTCCGGTGATCCGGGCGGATCCGGGAAAGGTTTACATAACAACAACCGCCGCAGAATGTACTCCGCGGCGGCTGTTCAATGCCTTCCCCTTGAGGGGAAGGTGCCCGAAGGGCGGATGAGGTGGAAGATCATACAAAAAAAGGGGGGCGGGACACCTCATCCGTCTCGCATGCGCTCGACAGCTTCCCCTCAAGGGGAAGCCTGTTCGGGCAAAAAAAGCACGGCAATTCTGTCGAAATTGCCGTGCTTTTCTGCGTTAGGACACCAGCAATCATACAATTCGGCGTTTTTCACATCCAAAGGAGGGTGGGTGCAAGGTGGGTGCAAAAATTATGCAAACCGTCTTGCGTCCATCTTTTTTGCCAAACAGTATAATTGGACGTTGTGCCCGGGAGATGTCCTTGTTAGTTTATTGCCGAACACTATAGAAGCCTTTTCAATACTTCGCCAATGTCACCGCCAATGCAGATGGAGCGATCTTCAATCACTTTCGGGCAAACAGCCTCACTGTAGTTTAGGCAAGCGTAAACAGCTTTTGAATTGTCTGCTGTCATTGCCCAGAAAGGATATTTGATGATGACGGGAGTGTTACTGCCAACGCCAAGCTCCAAATACAGGATATGCTGACTTTCGTGCGCCATTAAGAAAGCAGCGTAGTTTGCCGAAGCTGAATACCATCCTGCATCTTCCACAAAGGTATCGTCCGCACGCAGGTTCATCGCTACGGCCAGACCGGTTTTCGGATCAGTCGGAATCAGGTCATGCGGCAGGCGCATGGAGATTCTTCGATCTTTCGGCACCTGAAAGACACCGTTTTCGTCCCGTACGAAGCCCTGCGCCTCCATGGCGAGCATCACCCAATCTTCGTTATCCCATGTTCGACTCCCGCGCCCCTGCGCATCCTGGAACAGACCGTAGTCACCCTGCGTGTAAAACAGGCGGGATTTGTCAAAGCCCGCGCGCTGGAACTGGTGATCTACGTTTGTGGTGATCACAAAGTAGTCTTTGTCCTTTACCAACGCCAGCAGCTCGTTATAAACCGGCTTTGGAGGATCAATATAGCGGTTAAAGTAGATATGCCGCGCCCACCAGGCCCAGCGGGTTTCGTTGTCCGGAAAAGGCCAGAAGCCGCCGGAATACATGTCCGGGAAGCCGAAGCGCTCGATGAAATCGAAAAAGTACCATCGAAATCGTTCACCGCTGTAGGTCAGTCCGGCGGAGGAGGACAATCCCGCGCCTGCTCCGATCACGATGGCGTCGGCCGTTTCCAGCTCCTGTTTCAGACGGGAGAGGTTTTCCTCTCTGCTTCCCGTTCCCGAACTCATGGAACAGCCGAAGCTCCGCACGGCGGAGAGTCCCCTGCGGATGGATTCGGAATAGCCGTTTGCTCTGTTATTGAAGATACCGTTCATAGATTGTCCTGTCCTTATCACTGAATACGTTGAAAATCACGCGATCCATTTGACCGTCATGGACGGTAAGCCAGTTTGTCACGGTCTGTATCGCAATCTTGGAGGCATTTTCTTTCGGAAAACGGAAGACGCCTGTAGAAATGCTGCAGAAGGCCACGCTGCGCAGTCCGTTTTCTGCGCAAAGATCAAGTGTGCTGCGGTAGCAATCCGCAAGCTCTTTTTCAAGCTCCGGCGTTAATCCGTCATATACGATCGGTCCGACAATGTGCACGACCTTCCTTGCCGGGAGATTGTACCCGTCCGTGAGCATCGGTACTGCTGTCGGCTGCTCATAGTCTCTGCCATAGCATCTGCGCAGCTTCCGCATTTGCCTGTCGCACTCAGCGCGGAGCTGTACCCCTGCAAAGGTGTGAATGCAGTTATCGATGCAGCTGTGGCAGGGCTGGAAACAGCCAAGCATCTGCGCGTTGGCAGCGTTCACGATAGCATCCACTGCCAGCCTCGTAATATCTCCCTGCCAAATGGAAAGCCTGTCTGCGAAGGCATGACAGCTGCCAAGATCTGCAATAGTCGGGATATCTGAAAGAGTCACGATCCCGTTTTCGCGGATCCTCTCGCGAAGATATTCATCCTGTATCTCCAGCACATGCTCCTCCAGCGGACGCGGCATGCGGATATTCATAAGAGACCGGAGCAAGCGTTTTTTCTCCTCTTCATCCGCAGGCGTTTCCAGATCCCTGTACTGAACAGAATCCGCCTTGAATTCCTCTACCAGATAATCCAGGCGCTCCTTCTGCGTCATCTCTTTCATTGTGCTTCACCCTCGCCTCGTGTTTTCTCCCAAAGCTATCAGAAACCAAAACGAATGTTCTTTACCGTTCTGCTCTCCAATTTCAGATCTTCATAAACACGGATTCCCCCGTTACCGACCGGGGCCTGGGCCAGAAGCCCTACTTTGACAATTCTCCCAGCAGGCAGATTAAAGAAACGCGTCATATAATAGGTTTTTCCGTCTTCTGAATAATGGAAGGAGAAGGAATTCCCCACACGGCAGATCTTCAGCCATACAGAATTGCTGTCTATATTGCAGCCGTTGGCATCATCGGATTCCCCATTTCTTGTAACGACACTAACAGCTGCATGAGTACCGAAGTCTGTCTTTTCAAAGCAGGATTTTGCCCAGTTATTCATATCCGTCATAACCATGACAGACGCGGAATCATAGGTGTCTTCAAAGTCATGGGAAACTCTGACCTCCATGACAAAATCCCCAGCCATCTCCGTGTAATAGAAGGGGGCATTGCAAAGAGTCTCCGGAGTGATCCCTTCTTCACTGATTGCGTCGTTGTTGCAGAAAAAGTCACTCTGTGCGGGAGCCCACATTTCGATCCTATTGCCTTCTTTTTTTATCTGTCCTTCGTTGATCCACTGAAATTTCATTTGCTGTCTCCTTTAAAAGAGCTTCGGGACATTCTGTCACCGAAGCCCATGATTCCTTATGCTTTTTCTTCCAACAGTTCCTGTATCCCTTCACGAAGATCTTCGATGGTATACTTTTTCATTTCATCTTCCATGGCGCCCTGAATCGCCTTGAGCTTCCCATCCAGCAATCCATGGATGTTCCGCCCGACAGGGCATTCGGGATTTGGCGCTTCATGGAAATGGAAAAGATCTCCATTTTCAACCGGCTCGATTGCCTGGTATACGTCATAAAACGTAATATCCGAAAGCGGCCTTGTGGGCGTCACGCCGCCGGTTCCCCTTGCGACAGTGATCAGTCCGGCATTCCTGAGCTGTGTGAGTATCTTACGAATGACGACAGGATTTGTGTTGATGCTTCCCGCGAGAAAATCGCTGGTCACTTTGTATTCATCCTTAAAAACATCCACACAGGTGAAGATGTGCAGCGCTATGGTGAAACGGCTGGATATCTGCATTTCCTATCACCTCCTGCCGTCATTCTACTACTGGCAGGCTGTAAAAGCAACGGTTACATTAGAATTTCCCGTTCCGGTTCTGCCACGTATCCTCTGCGGCCAGTGGCTCCATCACATCCCAATGCTCTGCAATCTTGCCGTCCTCGACACGGAACATATCATAGTAGGTTGTCGGAGTTTCGCCGAAGGTTCCCTCGCTGACAGCCAGGCCGTAGTTGCCGTCAGCCAGAACATAATGTGTTTTTGTGTATATCATCTGGATGCCCTGTTCGGCAAGTGCGGCCAACGCAGCGCCAAGCCCGGAAAGGCCGTCGGCTATCCCCGTGTTATGCTGGATATAGTTGTCACCGTCAAAGTAAGCGGTGAGCTTATCAGGATTGTCGCCGCGCAGTACATCACCGACGAAGGAGGCAACGACCTTGCGAGTCTCTTCTCTATCGACAGCCTTCTTCACCATCGTGCCGTCGATCTGGGTGTGGCCGGAGGGATTCGGTTCCGCCTTGGCAGCAAGGTTATCCCAGTGTTCTGCGATCTTTCCGTCTGCGTCGATGCGGAAAATGTCAAAGGCGACCTGTTCGCCCATACCGGCAAAGTTATAAACAGTCTGCAGGAACACCTTGTCTCCGTCCTCAAAAGCGCGGATGTTGTTGACGGTAGTCTTCACAGGAGCGGAGCCAAGCCAGGCAACGCTGCCGACGAAAGCGTCAGCTCCGGTGCCATAGGCAAGATTGTGCTGGATGTAGCCGGGCGCCAGAAGTTCCTTTGCCTTCGCCGTATCGCCGGAAGCAAAGGTGTTGATGAGTGTCAGGGCTTTTTCGATGTTCGTCATGATGTGCATCCTCCTTGATTGTTGTCGTGGCAGGCTTTGATGTAACCGCCGTAGTTTCATCTGACGATCGCAATATAACACGTCTTTGATGTAATGTCAATAGTTACAACAAATAATTTTTCAGGCAGAGCTTTATGAAAACGGGAGGATGGTATCCATGCATTCAAGATTTATCGACATACAAAAAGCCGATGTAGTTCGGGTAATTCTATAATCAACGGAACATGTTGTATGGTGAAACCTTTTGGTGAATCTTGAGAAACGCCAAGAAGTATAGGGGGTGGGTTCAAATTTGAAATGCCCGTCCTGAGACAAAAAACAGAAAAAGCAAAAAAGCGAGACAGGTAGATGCGAGTTTGCAACCACCTGTCTCGATTTGCCCTTGTATCAAGGGTTTTCCCGGGTAGAAACGCAAAAAAGTACACAGGCTATTGTATCATAGC
>JAFRDL010000139.1 GCA_017411265.1 Oscillospiraceae bacterium
CAATTGATGTTTCCCCCGGGGTATGGTATGATGCACAGCAGGAGTGTGAGCACGATGAGAATGCGAAAGAAACCCAACCTGATCCCCCGGATGGAGCGCTGCGCCGCGGTGCAGATCCGGGAGCCCGAGACGCTGCGGGGCCGGTGGGGAGAGGAGTTTTCCCACTATAAGGACCTGCGGCTGGAGCTGGGCTGCGGCAAGGGCCGCTTTACCTGCGGCGAGGCACTCCGGGAGCCGGAGGCGCTGCTGCTGGCCCTGGAGAAGGTCCCCGACGCCATGGTGGTGGCCATGGAGCGGGTCACGGAACAGAAGATCCCCAACGTCCGCTTCCTGGAGCGGGACGCTGCCTGCCTGCCGGATCTGTTCGCCCCCGGGGAGGTTTCCCGGCTGTATATCAATTTCTGCGATCCCTGGCCCAAAAGCCGGGACGCCAAGCTGCGTCTCACCGCCCCGGGCTTCCTGCGGCTGTACGCCGACGCCCTGCCCGTGGGGGGCGAGATCTGGTTCAAAACCGACAACACGCCCCTTTTCGACTGGAGCATCGCCCGCTTCGAGGAGGAGGGCTGGGCCCTCGCGGAAGTGACCCACGATCTCCACGAGAACGGCCCGGTGGGGATCATGACCGACTACGAGGCCAAATTCTTCGAACAGGGCGTGAAGATCAACCGCCTGGTGGCGGTCCGGACCGCGGACACGAAGACCACGGCGGCGGGGCCGGTGCCCCGGCTGCGGAACGCCTCCCTCTCCGATGCCCGGGGCGCGGAGGAAAGCGCGGCCGCAGGGGAGGGCGGATAATGGGCTACATGGAAGAGCTGCGGGCCCTGGTGGGCCACCGCTGCGTGATCCTCAACGGCAGCGTGGCCGTGGTGACCGACGAGAAAGGCCGGGTGCTGCTGCAGCACCGGGATGACGGCCGCTGGGGCCTCCCCGGCGGGCTGATGGAGCTGGGGGAGAGCTGCGAGGAGACCGCCCGGCGGGAGACGAAGGAGGAGACGGGGCTGGATCTGGGGGCGCTGACGCTCCTGGGGGTCTGGTCCGGAGCGGGCACCCTCTGCCGGGTGAAAAACGGGGACGAGTTCTACGCCGTCACCGCCGCCTACCGGGCGGAGGACTGGTCCGGGACGCTCCGGGCCCCGGACGGGGAGTCCCTGGGCTTTGCCTGGACGGAGCCGGACGAGCTGCCGGAGAACATGCCCGCCACCCACCGGCGGATCCTCACGGAGCGCCGGGACGTCATCATTCGCCGGGAGAGAAAAGGAGACTGAAATGCGGTTTATTTCCTGGAACGTGAACGGCCTGCGGGCTTGCGTGAAAAAAGGGTTTGAGGAGAGCTTTTACGGTCTGGACGCGGACTTTTTCTGTCTGCAGGAGACCAAGCTGCAGGCCGGGCAGATCGACCTTCCCCTCTCCGGCTACACGGGCTACTGGAATTACGCGGAGAAAAAGGGCTATTCCGGCACCGCGATCTTCGCCCGGCGGGAACCGGAGGGCGTGACGCTGGGCATGGGCCTGCCCGAGCACGATACCGAAGGCCGGGTCATCACCCTGGAATACCCGGAGTTTTACCTGGTGAACGTCTACACCCCCAATTCCCAGGACGGGCTGCGCCGCCTGCCCTACCGGATGGCCTGGGAGGACGCCTTCCGGGAGCATCTCCGCTCCCTGGACAGGAAAAAGGGCGTGATCGTCTGCGGGGACATGAACGTGGCCCATGAGGAGATCGACCTGAAGAACCCGGACACCAACCACTTCAACGCCGGCTTCTCCGATCAGGAGCGGGCGAAGATGACGGAGCTGCTCTCCGCCGGGTTCACCGACACCTTCCGCCATCTCCACCCGGACGCCCGGGACGCCTACTCCTGGTGGAGCTTCCGGGCCGCCGCCCGGGAGCGGAACGTGGGCTGGCGCATCGACTATTTCCTGGTGTCCGACCGGCTCCGGGACAAGATCCAGCGGGCCTTCATCTGCCCGGAGATTCAGGGCAGCGACCACTGCCCGGTGGGCCTGGACATGCTATGGTAAAAATCGGAGATGTGGAGCTGGACGGACGGCTGTTCCTGGCCCCCATGGCGGGGGTGACGGACGCCGCGTTCCGCCTGCTGTGCCGGAAGCACGGCGCGGCGCTGTGCACCACGGAGATGATCTCCTCCAAGGCGCTCATGTACCAGGACGCCAAGACCCGCACCCTCCTGGTGCGGCCGGAGGGGGACGATCCCCTGGCGGTGCAGATCTTCGGCAGCGACCCGGTGTGCATGGCGGAGGCCGCCCAGAAAGTGCGGGAGCTGTGCCGCCCGGAGCTCATCGACATCAACATGGGCTGCCCGGTGGGAAAGGTGGTCAAGGCCGGGGACGGCAGCGCCCTGATGAAGGACCCGGAGCGGGCCGGGCGGATCATCCGGGCGGTGGTCTCCGCCGCCGGGGTGCCTGTTACCGTGAAATTCCGCAAGGGCTTCGACGGCGGGAGCGTGAACGCCGTGCCCTTCGCCCGGATGTGCGAGGCCGCGGGAGCCGCCGCGGTGACGGTCCACGGCCGGACCCGGGTGCAGATGTACGCGGGGAAAGCCGACTGGGACGTGATCCGGGAGGTAAAGGCCGCGGTGTCCATCCCCGTGATCGCCAACGGCGACGTGTGGACCGGGGAGGATGCGGCGCGGATCCTCCGCTATACCGGGGCGGACGCCGCCCTTGTGGCCCGGGGGGCCTTCGGCAACCCCTGGCTTTTCGAGCAGGGAAACGCCGCGATCCGGGGAGAGCCCATCCCGCTCCCGCCGCCCCTCCGGGAGCGGATGGAGGAGGCGCTGGACTGCCTGCGCACCGCCGCGGCGCTCAAGGGAGAGAAGATCGCCGTGCTGGAGGCGCGCAAGCAGCTGTGCTGGTACCTCCGGGGCGTGTCCCACGCGGGGTACTACAAGCAGAAGATCGTGGCCATGAACACCCTGGCGGAGGCGGAGGCCATCGTCCGGGGCATCCAGAAGGATCTGAGGTGAACGCATGACCAGAGAGGAAGAACAAGCCCGGATCCGCCGCGTCCTTTCCGGGGACACGGACGCCTTCGAGCCGCTGGTGACGGAAAACCAGACGAAGGCGTTCCATCTGGCCTGCCGTCTGCTGGGAAACGAGGCGGACGCCGCCGACGCGGTGCAGGACGCCTTCGTGAAGGCCTATACCTCCCTGGGAGATTTCCGGGGAGACAGCCGGTTCTCCGTGTGGCTCTACCGGCTGGTGAACAACGTGTGCATCGACATGCTCCGCCGCCGGAAGCGGCAGGAGACCGTCCCCCTTCAGACAGAGGACGGGGACGGGGAGGAGACGGAGCTGCCTCTGCCGGACGACCGCTGGGATCCGGCGGCGCTGGCTGAGCGGGCTGCGGACCGGGAGGCGGTGCGCACCGCCATGGCCGCCCTCCCCGCCGACTGCCGGGAGATCCTGACGCTCCGGGAGATCGGCGGGCTCAGCTACGAGGAGCTGGCCGCCCAGCTGGGGCTGGAGCCGGGCACGGTGAAATCCCGGCTGAACCGGGCGCGGAAAAAACTGTGCCGGCTGCTGCTGGAGACCGGGAACTTTTCCGCACCCGCGCCGTCAAACAAAGGAAAGGGGGTGTGAAGCGTGGAGGACTGCCGTTATTTTGAAGAGCTGATCTCCGCCCGGCTGGACGGAGAGCTGACGGAGCAGGAGGAGATCGCGCTTCGCGCCCATCTGGAGGAGTGCGAAAACTGCCGGGCGTACCGGGACGCTCTCCGGGCCGTGACTGGCGCGGAGGCGGACCTTCCCGCGCCGCCGGCAGAGCTCACCGGGCGGATCATGGACGCGGTGCGGCGGGAAGCCGCGCCGGGGAAAACAGAGAAGATCGTCCCCCTTCGCCGGTATCTGCGGCCGGCGGCTCTGGCCGCCGCCGCGGCGCTGGTGATCTGGGCCGGCTGGCGGACCCTGGGGCCGAAGGGCTCCGCCAAGACCGCCGCCGCTCCCATGGCGCCCATGGCGGCTGTGAGCATGGCCGCGGCGGACAGCGCGGAGGCGGAGGAGGCGGCTCCCGAAGAGGCGGAGATCTTTATGGCGGAAGCCGCCGCCGTGCCCGCCGCGGGGTTGGATACCGGGTCCGAAGCCAACGGGGATGAGGCCCGGGACGCGCAGGCCGATGCGGAGACGCCTCTGGTGACCGCCGCGACGGCAGATAGTGTGAACGCGGCCGCGAAGACGGAGGGCGGATGCCGGTATATCCTGTGCCGGGGTGCGAACGGCGAGCCTCTCTCGGAGGGGACGGCGGACGCCGATGCCCTGCGCGCCCTGCTCGCGGCGGACAAGCCGGCGGAGATCCCGGACCGGGCGGCGGACTATATCCTGACGCTTCCGGATACCGGGGAGAACTGGCTCCTCTGGGAGGAGGACGGCGGGATGATCATCCGGGAGGACGGCGCGGACGGCGCCGGCCGGACCGTGAGCGCGGAGGTCTTCCGCGCTACGCTTGGCGTCGCGGAATAACGGTGCAAATGCCGGCGCGAAAGGGAGATTTCGCGCCGGCTCTTGCTATTTTCCCCGCTGTTTGCTACAGTTTGATTGCAGGGGATTCCAGGCGGCGGACGCCGCAGAGAGGAGGGGAGCCGCATGAGAAGGACCGCGGCGGGATGGCTGTCGGCGGCGCTGCTGGCGGCGTTCCTTCTGCTGCCCGCCTCCGCCCGGGCGGAGGAGAGCGAAACTCCGCCGGAGAGCGCCGATCCGCCGCCGGAGTACACGGTGACCGTGGACCCGGCCATCCGGAGCGGCTCCGTCCGAGCGGATCCGGACCATGGCCCGGCGGGCGCCGAGATCACCCTCACGGCGATCCCGGAGGACGGCTGCGAGCTTGTGTCCCTGACGGTCAGAGACCCGGACCGGCAGGAGGTCCGGGTAACGGACGGAAAGTTTTTCATGCCCGCCGGGGACGTGACCGTCACGGCGGAGTTCCGGGAAAAAGCACCCCCGCCCCCTCCGGACGATCCCCCGGATGACCCGCCGGACGATCCGCCGGAGGAGAAGACCTACACGGTCGCCGTGACCGTGGAGGGCAGCGGCGCGGCCTGGGCGGAGCCCGACGCCGGACCGGAAGGGACGGAGATCGTCCTCACGGCGGAGCCGGAGGAGGGGAACGCCTTTCAGGGCTGGACCGTTCTGTCCGGCGGCGTGACGCTGAACGGGGACCG
>JAFRDL010000140.1 GCA_017411265.1 Oscillospiraceae bacterium
CGAGGCGGTCTCCGCCACGCCCGGCGTGTTCAATTCCTTCTTCGGTCCCGATCCCCTAAACCTGCTGGGAGTAGTCATTTTGACCTCTCTGGGCACTTGGGGCCTGCCCCAGATGGTGCAGAAATTCTACGCCATCAAGAGCGAGGAGGCGGTAAAGACCGGCATGGTGATCTCCGTGATCTTCGCCCTGGTGGTGGCCGGTGGATGCTACTTCCTGGGCGGCTTCGGCCGGCTCTTTTCCGACGTCATCGCCCTGGCCCCCAGCGGGATCCCCGTGGGCGGCTACGACGCCATCATCCCCACCATGCTCTCCGGCCTGCCGGACATCATGATCGCCGTGGTGGTCATCCTGGTGCTCTCCGCCTCCATGTCCACCTTATCCTCCCTGGTGCTGGCCTCCGCCTCCACCATCACCATCGACTTCATCAAGGACAATTTCGTCAAAAAGATGGACGAGAAAAAGCAGGTGCTGTTCATTCGGGTATTCGTGGTGATCTTCATCCTCATATCCGCAGCCATCGCCGTGTTCCAGTACCGCAGCTCCCTCAGCGCCGTCAGCTCCAACAGCGCCACCTTCATCGCCCAGCTCATGGGCGTGTCCTGGGGCGCGCTGGCCGGCGCGTTCCTGGCCCCGTTCCTCTACGGCCTCTACTGGAAAAAGACCACCCGGGCCGCCTGTTGGGTCAGCTTCCTTTTCGGTTCGGTGCTCATGCTGCTGAACATGCTGTTCCGGGGCTCCTTCCCGCCGGTCCTCCGCTCTCCCATCAACTGCGGCGCCTTCGCCATGCTGGCCGGACTTGTGATCGTACCGCTGGTGAGCGCCCTCACCCCCAAGCCCGACAAGGCCATGGTGGACGACGCCTTTGCCTGCTACGACATCAAGGTCCCGGTGTCCCAGAAACGCTCTCTGATCGACTGATCCGATATACGAAAATATACGAAAACCGCCTTCCCGGCATGCCGGGAAGGCGGTTTTTAACAATCAAAGCTTTACCACATCTTGCAGACGAAACCGATGCTGCCGCCGTAGATCCAGGCAAACTGCGCCAGCGGGTCCTCCCGGCTGTCGTTGTACTGCCAGGCCTCGTTGTTTCTCAGCATCATCAGGTAGTCCTCCGCCGTGCCGTCTCCTCCGTCGATGAAGGAGGGCTCGCCGTTGGCCCAGTTGAAGAAGGTCACCGGCTCCCCGTCGGGGGTGATCCAGTTTCCGTCCGCCTGGCGGGAACCGCCCAGCCACACATAGTTGATCCTGGCGCTGGTGCAGACCCGGACCAGCTCGTTATACTCCTCCTGATTTGCAGGCACCGCCAGCGTGCCGCCCAGCTCCCGGCAGCGTGCCACCGCCTGCTCCCAGGTCACGTTCTCCACATAGACCGCATACTGGGGGCCGTGGGGTTTTTCCGTGGGCTCGGGGGTGGGTTCCGGCGTGGGCTCCGGCGTGGGCGTGATCAGCGGCTCGGGCGTGGGGGTGACGTCCACGATCACACTGTCGCCCGGCGCCTCTCCCGGGGTCTTGTTCCGGTCACCGAAGCTCATCAGCAGCAGGACCACGGCGCCCACGATCAGGATCCCCAGGATCAGCAACCACAGCCAGGAGAGGTTTCTCCGGCGCCGGGGCCGGCGTCCGGCGGGGATCTCCCCGTCGTCATAGTATGTTCGGCTCTTTCCCGCTGCCGGACGCCTCTCGGCAGCCGGTGTCTCCGTGTTTCGGGTCAGGAGCCCCGTCATGGCCAGGGAGATGTCCACCGGGGAGCTGGATTCGTCGCAGCTTCCCAGGGCCTCCCGCAGTTCGCGCACATCGTGCCAGCGCTCTTCGGTCCGGAAGGCCAGGGCCCGGAGGATCACCGCGGAGAGCTCCGCGTCCGCGTTGGCGGGGGGAACGATGGGCTCGTCGCTCATGCGCTTCTGCAGCGCGCTGGCCCTTGCGTTGGGGGTGATGGCCCCGCTGGACGGCCAGAACGGCAAACGGCCGTAGTTATAGATGGAATACAGCACCAGGCCAACGGAATACACGTCCGCCGTCGGGGTGCGGATGCCGTCCCAGAACAGCTCGGGTGCCATGTATTCCAGCTCCTGGGGCGTGAATTCACCGACATTGTGATTCAAAGGTCCCCCAAGGAAAACCTGCTCGTCCCGCACGGAGATGTTATCCGGGCGGACGCCGCCGTGGAAATGGGCAAGGCCGGTCCTCTCCGCCACCCGATCGCACAGCTCCATGGCAAGACGGATGCCGCTCAGTCCGGTGACCGAGGGCTTTTCCTCCGGCTTGTCGTCGTTCCCTTTTTCAGCGGGGGCCGGTCCTTCTCCTGCCGCCGGCTCCGCGGACGGTCCCTCCCCGGCATCGTCCGGCGAGGCGTTATCCTCCGGGACGGACTCCGGGACAGAGTCCGGCTCGGGCGTCGGAAACTCTTCCGTCGGCTCGGCCGGCGCGGGGACCGTGTCCTCCGTTTCTTCCGGAGCGATGGTCAGGTCCTCCTGCGGGGAAGCGCCCGCATTGTTTTCCAGATCCGCCACATCCTCACTCCCCAAAACAATTTCAAGAAATTATATCATGTTGTCGAAACGGTGTCAATTTTTCTGTCGATATTCCGGGTGTCCGATGAAAAAAACCGCCCCTTCCCTCCCGGGGAAAGGACGGTTTTCCCGTATCAGATCCCGTCGTCCAGGGCGTCACGCTCCCGAAACAGCAGGGAGATACACCAGATGGCGGAGAGCCCCACCAGTGTATATACTACCCGGCTCACCGTGGAGGTCTGACCGCCGAAGAGATAGGCCACCAGGTCGAAGCGGAACAGGCCCACGCTCCCCCAGTTCAATCCGCCGATGATGGACAGCACCAGCGCGATCCGATCCATGATCATGTTCTCAGACTCCTTTTTCGATGTTACGGGATATACCCGCACGATATTAGGGTGTCCGAAATGCCGATTATTATTCCGTCGACAAAAGTAGTGCCGAACCGCCGCTTTTCGCTCTTTACAAGCCGGGGAAAAAACGCTATCCTTATCTCGCAGCTAATCCAATGGCCAGGGCAAATCCCACCGGCCCTGGCCCGAGCAGCTCATATCTTTATCCCACGACCCTGTTTGCCGCGGAGTTTTCTCCGCGGCCTTTTTTTACGAAGAAAGCCGGGAGGATCCTCCCGGCTTTCCCGTTCGTTATTGTTTTGTCAGCACCACATAGGGCGCCTCGTTCTGTCCCAGCCAGTAGAATCCGTTGGGATCCAGATACACGGTGCGCACGTCCGTCTCCCGATAGACGAACTCGCCGCCGCCCAGCGCTTCCCCGGCATGGGCCCGCACGGCGCTGAGATCGCCGCGGGTAAAGCCGAAGCGGTTGTTCTCCGCGCTGAACAGATCCGCGTCGCCGTAGAAATGCAGAGGCGCGATCCAGATATCGGTGAGGGTCTTCAGGATGGACTCGTCGCAGTACTCCAGGGTGATCTTCACCGTGCGGCTGCTCAGGAGCTCCAGCCCCGCGATATTGTCCACCGAGCCCCGCCAGTACTCGTCCTCCGGCGCCCAGCGCTGGACCAGCTCGTTCTCCACATTGGCGATCATGTCTCCGCGGCCATAGCCCTCGATGCTCCAGTATTGGGCCGCGTCCCCGTTATAGGCGGCGTACATGACGCTGTACAGATCCTCCACCGTGGGGAAGGCCTCCGCCAGATCCCAGCTGAGATCCCCGACGGACGTGAAGCCGCCCTCCTCGTTCATGCTGCCGAAGCCCCGGTCCAGCATGGTGTACATCACCTGCAGGCCTGGATTTGCCATGACCTGCTCCTTCGTGTAATCCGTGCGAAGGGCGATGGTGCCGCTGTAATTGGCCATGGTATAGTCCACCAGGGCCTGGGCGTCCCGTCGCCAGGCCTCCTCGATGGCCGAGCGGATCTCCTCCGCCCGCTCCGTGTCGTAGGCGTCCAGCGCTGCTTTGGCTTTCTTCACCTCCGCGTCGCCGTCGAGACGCTCCTCGCTGATCCCGTTCTCTTTGGCAGCCCGGCGGGCGTTCTCCAGGGCCTCCTGCAGGTCCTTGTCATACCGGCCGCCGTTGTAGGTCATGTCAAAAATGGTGATGTACTTGGAGTACATGTCCACATCCATGCCGTTCCAGTAATCGGAAAGACCGCGGACCGGCAGGGTCTTCACCTGGGAGGGGCCGTCGTAATCGCTGTCCATCAGAACATAATAGGTAAAGAGCAGGTCCCGGGCGGTGATGGGCGTCTCGTCGGAGAAGGTGAGCCCTTCCCGGAGCTGGATGGTCACCGTGGAGCTTCCGTCCTCGTTGGTCTGGACCAGGATCTCCGAAGGGCTGGGGTTGCCCTCCACGGCCAGGAGGGACAGCTGGGTCAGGGAAGCGACCGTGCGGTCCCCGTCCGTTTCCGCCCAGAAGGGGCTGAACAGGCCGTCCATATCGGAATAGGTGAGGCGCAGAGGTTCCACCGTCTCCACCTGGTCCCCCTGGAAGGTAACGTCCGCGCCGGGGATGGGCGTCTCCGTGGGGGCTATCACATTCATAACGCTCTCAACCGTCAGCCTGCCGCAGCCGGAGAGAAGAAGCAGGGCCGCAAGCAGCACGGCGAGAGAGCGGAGCTTGTTTTTCATGTGCGCAACTCCTTTCGCGCTGGTACTGTATCATATCCACGGTTTTCTGTCAAATAATCTTATGTAAACTTTTTCTTTCCCCTCTCCGCTTCGCCCCGGTGCGCGGCAGAGATGACCTATACTGGACCCATCCTGGCCGGGGAGGAAGCGCCTTGTCCCGAAACCAACATGAAGGACCGGACCGTATGGTCTGGAGCTGTTCTCTCGTCCCCGAGCCGGAGGAATCGGAGAAGGAAGCGCTGGAGTCTGCCCTGTGCCGAAAAGAACTGTCTCTTTGGGACGATGCGCAGGCGCTGGATCGGTATATCCGTCTCACAGGGCTGTCCCAGGCGGCGTGCGCCGGACGGCTGGGCCGTTCCCAGGCCGCGGTGGCCAACCGACTGCGGCTGCTGAAGCTGCCGTACGACGTGGGGGAGCGGCTCCGCCGGGGCGAGCTGACGGAGCGCCACGCCCGGGCGCTGCTCCGCCTTCCCCGGCCGGAGGACCGGAGCCGTACCGCTGAGCTCTTCGTACGGCGGCGAATGAGCGTAGCGGAGGCGGAAAGCCACGTGGAGCGGCTCCTCTCCCCGGAGGATGCCGTGAGCGCCCTCTCCCGGGAGCGCCGGACGGCCCTGAGCCGGATCTGGCAGGAGCTGGAGCGGCTGCGGGACGCGGTCCCGGAGGTCTCCATGTCACTGCGGGACGCCGGCGGGAGCGTCATTCTGGAGATCCGATTGCCCAAAGGGTAAAAAACCGTTTTTTCGGGAAAATAATGCTTTACAAGCGCGTTTCGCTGTGCTATTATGTACGGGCGTTTGACCGCCGTGCCCAGTTTCCGGCCCCCTTTCAGCCGAGACTTGGCCGGACGGAATGCAAAAAAAACAGAAAGGATCGAAACAATGATCACCAAAGAGCAGAAGACCGTCGTCATCGACAACAACAAGACCCATGAGAACGACACCGGATCCCCCGAGGTCCAGGTCGCCATCCTCACCGAGCGCATCCGTCAGCTGACGGAGCACCTCAAGCAGCATCCCAACGACGACCACAGCCGTCTGGGCATGTACAAGATGGTCGGCAAGCGCCGCCGTCTGCTGGAGTATCTGTCCCGCAAGGACATCGAGCGTTACCGCGCCATTATCGCGAAACTGGGTATCCGCAGATAATCTGCGCTTCCCGCTGCCGAGGGTTATGAAGGTTTTACGGAGGGACAAGTGAATATGTCCCTCCGTATTTTTTCGGACAAAAAAGATGAATGATACAAAGGAGCAGAGAGAATGATCATCAAACACAAGGAATTCCCCAACTTCAAGCGCTATGAGATGGATTACTGCGGCCGTCCCTTCTTCATGGAAGTGGGCAAGATGGCCGAGCTGTGCAACGCCGCCGTGCTGGTGGGCTACGGCGACACCCGGGTGCTGGTCACCGCCACCGCCTCCCCCCGTCCCAAGGACGGCATCGACTACTTCCCTCTCGCCGTTGACTTCAACGAAAAGCTTTACGCCGTGGGCCGCATCCCCGGCAGCTTCAACCGCCGTGAAGGCCGTCCTTCTCTGAACGCGATTCTGGCCAGCCGTCTTATCGACCGCCCCATGC
>JAFRDL010000141.1 GCA_017411265.1 Oscillospiraceae bacterium
CGGCCGGTGAACTCGTCCACGATGATGATCTCTCCGTCCTTCACCACGTAGTCGATGTCCCGCTTCATCACGCCGTGGGCCTTGATGGCCTGGTTGATGTGGTGAGAGAGGGTGGAGTTTTCCATGTCCGCCAGGTTCTCCAGCCCGAAGGCCTGCTCGGCCTTGGCCACGCCCCGGGCGGTGAGGGTGGCGGTGCGGGCCTTCTCGTCCACCACGTAATCGGCGTCGATGTCCTCGGCCTCCTCCTCCTTCTCGTCCACGGAGGCCACCACCATCTTCTTCAGCCGGGAAACGAAATCGTCCGCCCGGCGGTAGAGGTCGGTGGACTCGTCCCCCTGCCCGGAAATGATGAGGGGGGTCCGGGCCTCGTCGATAAGGATGGAGTCCACCTCGTCCACGATGGCGAAGGAATGGCCCCGCTGGACCATGTCCTGCTTGTACAGGGCCATGTTGTCCCGGAGGTAATCGAAGCCCATCTCGTTGTTGGTGCCGTAGGTGATGTCCGCGGCGTAGGCGGCCCGGCGCTCGTCGTTGGTCAGGCCGTGGACGATAAGGCCCACGGAGAGGCCCATGAACCGGTGCACCTTGCCCATCCACTCGCTGTCCCGGCGGGCCAGGTAGTCGTTGACGGTGACGATGTGGACGCCTTCCCCGGTGAGGGCGTTGAGATAGGCGGGGAGCACGGCCACCAGGGTCTTGCCCTCGCCGGTCTTCATCTCGGCGATGCGCCCCTGGTGGAGCACCACGCCGCCGATGACCTGCACCCGGAAGGGCTTCATGCCCAGCACCCGCCAGCTGGCCTCCCGCACGGCGGCGAAGGCCTCCGGCAGCAGGGAATCCAGGTCCTCGCCCCCGGCGTACCGCGCCTTGAACTCCGCCGTTTTGGCCCGGAGGGCCTCGTCGGAAAGGGCGGCGTACTCGTCGCTCAGCGCCTCCACCTTGTCCACGATGGGCAGGATGCGCTTTACCTCCCGGTCGCTGTGGGAGCCGAAGAGTTTTTCCAGAATGCTCATATGTTCCAAGTCTGCCTTTCTGATCCGATCCCGGCCGAAGTTCGCCGGGGGTGTATAATTTCGCATTATATCAAGGTATTATAGCACACTCCCTTCGGAAAAAAAAGGGGGAATCCCCGGCGCAAAAAAATGTTCACAAACGCATTTCCTGTTTGAACTGCGGCGGGTTTTGCTGTATACTGTCATGGTAGTGTGAGGGAGTATGTGTTCCCGTCCGGAAAGGAGACGCCATGGAAGAGCAAGCCGAAGCCCGCGCCCGTCAGGCCGATCCCCGAAAACGCCATGTGTTCCTGTGGAGGCTGCTGCGGCCCCTGGCCCGGTTCATCGTCTGGCTGCGGTTCGGCTACCGCGCCGTCCAGTCGGATGTGAAGGGCCCCTTCCTTCTGGTGAGCAATCACGTCACCAACTGGGACCCCATCCTGGCCGGAGCCAGCTTCCGGGAGCAGGTGTACTTCGTGGCCAGCGAGCACATCCTTCGGTCCGGGGCGGCGGGAAAGCTCATCGCCTGGGCCCAGGACCCCATCCCCCGGCAGAAGAGCGGCGGCGCCGCAGGCACGGTGCTGGCCATGATGCGGCGGCTGCGCCAGGGGTACAACGTGGCGGTGTTCCCGGAGGGGAACCGGACCTGGGACGGGGTCACCGGTCATTTTCTCCCTTCCATCGGCAAGCTGGCCCGCACCTCCGGGGCGTCCCTGGTGACCTACCGGCTCACCGGCGGATATTTTGCCAGTCCCCGGTGGTCCGGCGACTCCGCCCGGCGCGGCCGGATGGAGGGCCGGGTGGTGAAGGTCTACTCCCCGGAGGAGCTCAAGGCCATGACCCCCGCCGCCATCAACGAGGCCATCACCCGGGATCTCCATGAGGACGCCTACGCCCGGGCCCGGAAAAACCCCATCCGTTTCCGCGGGCGGCGGCTGGCGGAGCATCTGGAAACGCTGCTGTTCCTCTGCCCCCGGTGCGGGAGCAGCGCTCTCCGGAGCAAGGACGACCAGGTGCGCTGCTGGAAATGCGGCTTCACCTTCCGATACCTCCCCACCGGCTTCCTGGCCGGAGAGGACCTGCCTTACGACAACATCCGGGACTGGAACGCCTGGCAGAAGGAGGAGATCCTCCGTATGTGCGACGAGGCCGGGGACGATCCCATTTTCACCGACGGGGGCGTCCGCACGGACGAGGTCTTGTTCGCCAGGGACACCAAAAGTATCGGCAAGGGGGAGATGCGTCTCTACCGTGACCGGCTGGAGCTGCCCGGGGTCACCGTGCCCCTGTCGGAGCTGGCCGGCATGGCGCTCATGGGCCCCCAGGATCTCTATGTGAGCACAGAGGAGCACCACTCCCTGGTTCGCAGCCAGCTGGTGCGGTGCATGGTGAAATATCTCACCGCCTGCTCCCATCTCAAGGGAGACGCGGCGCTGGGCGTTTGAAAAAGAAAAAATAAAGCGATAGATGGGAGAGCGAAATGATGAAGATCGGTTTTGACAACGACAAGTACGTCCGGCTCCAGTCCGAGCGGATCCGGGAGAGGATCAGCGAGTTCGGCGGCAAGCTGTATCTGGAATTCGGCGGGAAGCTCTTTGACGACTTCCACGCCTCCCGGGTGCTCCCCGGCTTCCAGCCCG
>JAFRDL010000142.1 GCA_017411265.1 Oscillospiraceae bacterium
CAGCGTCTGGCGGGTGCTGTGGGACAACAAGGCGGTGCTGCTGTTCTGCTGTGTCACGGCGCTGTATTTTGCCGCCTATAACCAGTTCAATTTCCTCATGCCGCTGGAGATGGGCCGCTTCCACGGGGACGACGGGGCGCTGATCTTCGGCACGGTGACCAGCCTGAACTGCATCATCGTGGTGATCTTCACCCCGCTCTTCACCGGCTGGTTCCAGCGGCTGCCGGAGACGGTCAAGATGGTGGTGGGCCGGGCGCTGCTGATCGGAGGCTATCTGGTATTCGTCCTGCTGCTGGGCCGCATCCCCGTCTACTACGCGGCCATCGTCCTCTTCACCTGGGGCGAGATCTTCAACACCCTGGCGGAGGGACCGTATGAGTCCCGGCGCATCCCGTCCTCCCACCGGGGACGGCTCTCCAGCGTGCTGGGCGTGGCCCAGGGCGTCCTGCTGTCCCTCTTTGACGTGGGCGTGGGGAAGGTCTACGACCTGGCCGGATCCCGGGGAGCCTGGACCATCGTGATGACCGCCGCGGGACTGTCCCTGCTGCTGTCCCTGCGTCTGATTCGCCTGGACCGCCGGGAATACCCCAAGCTTTACGCCGGGATCTGGGAGGAAGAGGAGTCCTGAAGCCGGCGAACACAACAAAAAAACAGCGCCCCTGTCGGCCGGCCGACAGGGGCGCTGCGCATGGTTATCCGTATCGGGCTTCCCGCAGGGGCCGCTCCCACAGGACCCGGCCGCCCAGAGACGCGGCCAGAGAGTCGATCTCCTCCCGGAGCGTCTCCATCAGCGCCGCCTCCCGCTTTTTGGACCGGCGACCCCGGGCCTCATAGAGGGGCTTCGCCGCCGCGGCGTCCCAGCTCACGGCAAAGTCCTCCTCGTCGGCATGGGGGAAGAAGGTCAGCCCGGCTTCGTAGCGGATGTTCCCGGCCTCCGAGTCGGAGGTGAGGCGCACCAGAGCGCCGCGGCGCTCCACGCCGTTGAAAATGCATTCTCCGGCGAAGTACTGAGAGTATACGTCAACGACCATGAAGGGGCCTCCTTTATCTTTTTCGCGGCGCGGGGTCCGGGTCGGGAAGGCTGCCCAGCATCCGAAGAGCCAGAGCCTGCTCCGCCCGGGAGCGCAGGGCCGCGCGGAAGATGGCGCGGGAGAGCTCCGCCGGATCCTCCGACGCCCCGGCGCTTTCCGCCGTGGCAAACCCGGCGCTCTCAAAGGTGTCGCAGAAGCGGTCGTACAGCTCGTCGCAGGGGCGGCCGCTCTCCAGCTCCCGGCGGAGGATCCGCCCGATGGAGCCGATGGGCAGAACGGATTTCAGAATGGTGATGATGAGGAGACAGGCCAGGTGGGTCCGGTTGTACCGCTTCCCCACCGGGGCGGGGAGGATTCCCTGCTTCACGTAGTTGTTCACCATGGAGGCGGTGAGGCCCTTTTCCTCCAGACCGGGGAGGTCCCGGAGATACCGGGACAGGAGGGAGAGCACCTGATCCATGTAAATATCCAGATCGGGCAGCTCGTTCCACCGGGGGAGACGGAGGGGAGAGACGGCTTCGGACATGATACGGCCTCCTTTCAAAGGTCGGAGCCATTGTAGCACGTGTTTTTGAAAATGACAAGACAGGTTCAGCGACACAAGATGGAGAGAAGGAGCAGGGGGACGCCGCCCCTCCAGAGCCTTCTTTTCCCGCTTTTCTTCAAATCTTCGCGCTGTCTGTTCCATTTCCCGGAAAGATGGTGTATGATACAGGGACCGACACAGAAAACTACCCATGTTACGGATGTGCAGCCATGAAAAACCGTGTGATCTACGGGGCGATCCTTCTCGTCTTGACCGTTTTGTGTATCTTTCTCTCCCCGGTGACCCGGGTGCTCTTTTTTGCCGCGGCGGCGATCCTGTGCGCGGTGGAGTACAGCCGGCAGATGGAGAAGCTGGAGGTGCGGTGCAGCCTTTGGGTGCTGGTGACCTATCTGGTGATCCAGGCCGGCCTGACGCTGCTCCGCGCCGGCGCGGCGGCTTACGCCGCGTGCTTCGTGGGCTGCGTGTATCTGGCCTTTATCTCCGGCATCCTGCGCCGGAGGGTCAGCGGCAACGGGGCGCTGGACACCGCAGCGGGGCTGGCGTATCCCTGCGTCCTCTTCGGGGCCATCATGGTGATCTCCGTGAGCGAGATCTGGCTCTCCACGCTGGCGCTGGCCTGCCTGTCCACCTGGAACTGTGACAACACCGCTTTTCTGGTGGGACGCAAATACGGAAAGCACAAGATCGCCCCCCACATCTCCCCCAACAAATCGGTGGAGGGCAGCGTGTGGGGCGCGGTATCCGCCCTGCCCATGGGTGCGGTGGTCTGGCTGCTGGGCCGGGCCTTTCCCGGCGCGCCGGGAGGCTTCGGCGCCGTGCCGCTGTGGCTGTGTCTGGCGACGGCCCTCGCGGCCTCCACCATGGGCCAGCTGGGGGATCTGGCTGAGTCCCTGATCAAGCGGATGATCGGCGTCAAGGACTTCTCCAACCTGATCCCCGGCCACGGCGGGATGCTGGACCGGGCGGACAGCCTGCTGTTCGCCATCCCCACCGCCTATTTCTGCCTGCGTCTGGCGGGCCTGTGAGGTGTTTCTTATGGACGGAACGACGCCGAACGGCGGGGAACTGACCCGCCGGGCGCTGTGGATCATCAACCCCGCCGCGGGGAGAAGGACCATCCAGCGCTTCATTCCCTCCGTGCTCCGGATCCTCATGGACGCGGGGTATATGGTCACCACGCTGGTCACCGCCCGGAAGGGGGAGGCCACGGAACTGGCGGAACGGTACGCCGGGGACTTTGACCTGATCGTCTGCTCCGGGGGCGACGGCACGCTCAACGAGACGGTGACCGGTCTGGTCCGGAGCGGGAGCTCCCTGCCGGTGGGCTATATCCCCTGCGGCACCACCAACGACTTCGCCGCCGCCCGGGGGCTGCCCCGGGACGCCGTCGCCGCCGCCCGACGCATCGCGGCGGGGCAGGT
The DNA here is from genome assembly GCA_017411265.1 of Oscillospiraceae bacterium. Taxonomy (GTDB): domain Bacteria; phylum Bacillota; class Clostridia; order Oscillospirales; family Oscillospiraceae; genus Apopatocola. The sequence continues at coordinate 3,000 of JAFRDL010000142.1, forward strand.
GAGCTCCTGCGATCTGGGCCGGTTCGGCTCCCGGTTCTTTGTCAATTCGGCGGTGTTCGGCGCCTTCTCCTGGATGGCCTACACCACGGACCAGACGCTGAAAAACACGCTGGGCTACACGGCTTATCTCCTGGACGGGATGATGGACCTGTCCCGGATCCGGCCCATCCATATGAAGCTCACCGCCGACGGCAGGGAATGGGAAGGGGACTACGTCTTCGGCGCGGTGAGCAACGCCTCCGCCCTGGGAGGCATCATCGAGCTTCCGGTGGATCCGGACTCCCTCAGCGACGGGCTGCTGGAACTGACGCTGATCCGCGCCCCCCGGACGCTGCAGGATCTGGACATCATCGTCCACAGCATCCTGAACAAGGACTTTTCCGGCTCCTTCCTCACCGTGACCCGGGTAAGGGAGCTCCTGGTGGAGAACGATCCGGAGCTGCGCTGGTCCCTGGACGGGGAGGATTCCGGGGCGCTGGACCGGGTGGAGATCCGGGCCGTCCCCGGCCTGCTGCGGCTCCGGAGCTGAGCCGTGACCGACGGAGAGATCCCGTGTCTGCGCTGCGAAAAAACGCCGGGAATACCGAATGGATTCCCGGCGTTTTTTTGTATAGACGAAGGCCTGCCTGCGGCTGCCGCAGCCCCGGCGGGATCACAGCCCCTCGATCAGATCCTCCCAGATCCGGATCCGAAGGGGAGAGACGCCGTAAGCGCCGTTGGAGCCGCCGTCGTCGCCCTGGAGGGACAGCACCGTGATCACGGCGTTTTTTCCCGGAAGGATCACACAGTACTGGCCGAAAATGCCCCAGAGAAAGACGGCGTCCCGCGCCGTATCCAGCCAGATCTGGTAGCCGTAGCCGGCGGAGCGGGGAGGCTCGCCGGGGAGAGATTCTCCGGTGACGACATGGGGCGTCAGCATTTGGCGAAGGTACTCCCCGGAAATCAGCCGCCGCCCCTCCCACACGCCGCCGTTGGCGATCAGCTGACCGAAGCGTCCCAGCTCGTCGGCGTTGAGGGTGAGACCGTTGGCCGCCAGCGTATGGCCGCGGGGGCAGTCCATCCACTCCGGATTGCCGATCCCCAGAGGCTCGAACAGCCGGCCGCGCAGATATTCCCGCAGATTCTGGCCGGAGCGGCGTTCGATCATACAGCCCAGCAGATAGGTGTTGACGTTGTTGTACTGGAAGGTCGTGCCGGGGCGGCGGACGAACCGGGCGTTTTCAAAAAACCAGGGGATCCAGTCACGGACATGCTTCCGTTCCCAGCCATCCCGCCAGAACATGGTCTTTTCCAGGCCGGAGGTCATGGTGAGCAGATCCTGCACCGTGACTTCCTCTGCTGGAGTTCCCGACACCGGGACCGCCTCCGCCCGGAAAGCGTCCAGGAGCCGGTCCTCCGGACGGATCAGCCCCTCCTCCATGGCGATGCCCGCCGCGGCAGCGGTGAAGGTCTTGGCCACGGAATAGGTCTCGAACCGGGGACAGGCGGGGAAGCGGGACCAGTGATCCGTCACCTCTCCGTCCCGGCGGAGCTGCGCCTCCAGCAGGAACATCCCGTCCTGCCGGACATGGTCCAGAAACGCGTCAAAACAGTGGGACATAAAACGACCCTCCTTCCGGGGTATCGGCAGACCCCTTTTTCATTGTAAGTGGTTTTCGAAACGCTGTAAAGAAAAAAGATCCCGCTCTCCTCCGGGATGATCCGGGCGAAAAACCCGGACATAGATCCCCCCTCGGGCGCATACTCTGCCCCGAGGGGGGATCATGGTGATCACAGGGAAGATCGCGGATTTCGTAAGCAGGAACCGAAAATGGCTTTCCGGCGCGGGGACGGTGCTGGCGGCGGCGCTGATCTTCGGCTTTATCTATTCGCCCCGCGTCGTCGGCGCGGCGGCGACCCAGCGGGAACTGCCGGTGTACAGCGTGGAGCGGGAGGGGAAATATGTCAGCCTGACCTTCGACGCCGCCTGGGGCAACGAGGACACCCAGCAGCTCATCGACATCCTGGAGAGGTACGGCGTGAAAGCCACGTTTTTCGTGGTGGGCCAGTGGGTGGACAAATATCCGGAGAGCGTGAAGGCCCTGCACGACGCGGGCCACGAGGTGATGAATCACTCCGACCGGCACCCCCACATGACAAAGCTCTCTCCCCGGGAGATCTCGGCAGAG
>JAFRDL010000143.1 GCA_017411265.1 Oscillospiraceae bacterium
AGCTCGGCCAGGACTGCGGCGCGCGCCTCGACGCTCATGCGGGTTCCTCGTGTTTGCGGGTTCAGCCCTGGGCGGGCGCGGCCGCGTGATACGCGCTCTGGGCGGCGAACCCGGCGGCGTTGGCCATATTCATGCCCATGAAGGCCACGGCGGGGCCGGTGCTGGTGTTGGAGGCCGCGGACTGCATGGCAGAGGCGTGGGCGGAGGCCATGTAGGCGTCCCGCAGCTCGGGGTCCCGGAGAGCCGCCGTCTTCTGCAGCTCCTTGATCATCTGCTCGTCTTCCTCGCTGGCCTTCACGCTGTTCATGCCGAAGGCCACGATCTCGATGCCCCGCAGGTCCCGCCACTTGGGGGACAGCACGTCGTTGAGGGCCTCGGTGATCTCCAGGGTATGGGCGGGCAGAGAGGAATAGCGGATCCCCGACTCGGACAGGCGGCCGAAAGCCGGCTGCAGCGCGGCCAGGAGTTCGCTCTTCATCTGGCCCTCCAGCTCCCGCCGGTCATAATACGAGGACACGTTGCCGCACACGTTGGTGTAGAACAGCATGGGGTTGGTGATGCGGTAGCTGTACTCCCCGAAGCAGCGGATGGAGATGTCCACGTCCAGACCCACATTCCGGTCCACTACCCGGAAGGGCACGGGGGCGGGGGTGCCGTACTTGTTGCCCATGAGCTCCTTGGTGTTGAAGTAGTAGACTCTCTGGTCCTTGGGGGCGTCGCCGCCGAAGGTGAAGCGCTTGCCGATGTTCTGGAACACCTCCAGGATGTTCTCCGCCAGGTCCGGGCCGTCAAAAACGGAGGGCTCGGTGGAGATGTCGTAGGTGTATTCTCCGGGCTCGGCGCACAGGTCCACCACCTTGCCCTGCTCCACGATCATCATGCACTGGCCGTTGGCCACGGCGATGACGGAGCCGTTGGAGATGATGTTGTCGCCGCCCTGGTTATTCCCCCGGGTCTTCTTCCGGCCCTTTATCACCAGGATGTTGTCCGGAAGAGCCTCGCAGTAAAAATACTCCTTCCACTGGTCCGCCAGGACGCCGCCCGCGGCGCCCAGTGCCGCTCTGATCAGGCCCATTGTCGGTCTCCTTTCGATTATTGGTCAGGATCGGATTTCTTTCGGTTTTGTTCGTCCGCGGCCGCGTTGTAGGTGCCGCTGTACCCGCCGCTCCGGGGGGGCCGGGGGCTGTTCCCGCCCCGGGCGCGCATCACCATGAACGCGGCGCCGCCCAGCAGGAGCACGGCCACCAGCACCAGCAGCACGATCAGCAGCGTCCGGATCAGGTTGGAGTTGCTGTTCGCGCCCGCCGGGATGATCTCCGTGGTCTCAAAGCCGCACACGGAGCAGACGCCCACCCGTTCGCCGTCCGCCTTGGAGGTGGCCTTTTTGGTCACGGTCCACTGGAGGTCGTGGATGGCCTCCTCCTGCCGCGCACTGCAGGTGCACTCCTTCCAATGGTGCAGCTCGTCCCAGTGCCAGGGGCCGGTGAAGTCATGGAAATGCTCCCTCACAGTGGAGAAGCAGTTGACCTCCACCAGGCGGGAATATGCCGTGGTGCTCTCCTCCGCCCCGCGGACGTTGCGGAGGCCCACGCAGTAGTACATGGTCCCCTCTTCCGTAGGCGGTGTGTATGTAGAGTCCTTCGCACCGTCGATGGCGCGGACGGTGGCCATGTCGTTGGTGTCCGTGGAATACCACTGGTACTCCAGCGTCCCCTCCGCCGGGATGGCGGCACGGGTCGCCAGGGTGATGGTCTCTCCGGCGTATACGTCCCCGCCTTCCGGCTGGAGGGTGATCACCGGAGCCGGCATGGCGCCGGAGCGGATGGTGATGGTGGCGCGGTTGGTGACGGCCACCGCCCCGGTGCTCCCGGTGAAGCGGCATTCCACCTGCCAGCCGTTCAGGGAGCCGGGGATGCCGCTGACGGTCAGCGTCTGGGTGCCCTGGCCGTAGACCTGGAGGCCGGAGATGGCCTGGGCCGCCTGGGTGATCTCCACCGGCGTTCCGCCGGCGTTGTCCGCCAGATACCACTCGATGCTGTCCGCATCGTCGGCCCGGGCCACAAAGATGGCGGTGCCGTTCTCGGACAGCGTCTCCCCGTAGGGGTCCTTGGTGATCGTGGGCCGTCCCTCGGGCGCGGGGGCCAGCGTGGGCTCGGGGGTAGGCTCCGCCGTGGGCGCGGGGCTGTCGGTCACCTCCGGCTCCGGGGTGGAGGTGGGGACCGGCGTGGAGTCCGCCGCCACGATCACCTGCTCCAGGAAGAGCTCGCTCTTGCCCGAGTCGGTGGTGACGGAGAGATGGACCACCCACGTTCCCTCCTGGGCGGGCGTACCGACCAGGGCCAGGCCTTCTCCCTCCGCCCGGAGCGTGGCGCCCGGGGCAACTTCCCCGTCCAGGACCTCAAAGTCCCGGAGAGTCTCCCCGCTGGGCAGATCCACCAGGGCGCGGACATAGCTCCCTGCGGGGGCCGTGACGGTGGTCACATCCGCCGCCGCCGCGCCGACGCCCAGGCCCAGGCACAGACCGACCGTCAGCACCAGCGCCAGGAAAAGCGATAGTTTCTTTTTCATTGCCCTGTTCGTCTCCTTTTCACCGACGTATTGAAAAAGCCGGCCGTCCCGGAACCCGGGGCGGCCGTACACCGTTTCGTCCGTATAACAGCCGCTTTCAACTATTATACTATATCTTTTTCCGATATTCCAGAGAAATCGTAAAAACCGGGCGTTCCGCCCCGCCGGACAGGAAAAAACGGTCCCCGTCTCCCCCCCAGCGGAGGAACAGGCGGTCGCCCAGCCGGGCTTCAGCCTTGTATTCCGTAGCCACCGCATGCAGCTCCCGGCCCTCTGCCGCCGCGCCGACGCAGTCCTCGGCCAGGTCGAAATAGCGGGTGTTGTTCATATGCCCGTTGAGGTCCACATAGCTGTAGGGGACGGAGAACTCTCTCTCCCCGTCCGTCGCCATCGCCGCGGGGGCGGTGGGCAGGGGCAGCTCCCGCCCTGTCTCCACGCCGCCGATGGCGATGCCGAACCGCTCCGGGAAGACGAAGCGGCGGCTTTTTTCGTCCACCAGCATCCACAGGGCGCTGGCCCGGACGAGCTCCCCGCCTCCCTCACCGACGATGCGGTAATACCGGGGAAACAGCACGTGCATGGTCTCTCCCGGCCAGCCCTCCACCCGGATCTTCTCGTCGTACTCCGGCATCCGGGCGATCTCCGCCCGCTGGAGCGTCACCACCCACAGCAGCCCCCGGTCCAGGGTCTTTTCCCGGCCCATGCCCAGGGCCTCGGTGTGGGCGATGGCCGCCTCCTGGAGCAGTTCGAAAAGGCGGGAGGTCCGCAGTCTCCGGTACATGTCCACGTCCCGGTTTTTCAGCCGCAGTTCCTGGGAAAACACGCCGTCCATGTTACTTCCTGTTGATCCGCTTTTCAAAAGCGTCCACCACTTCGCCCAGCGTGGACAGCCGGTTCCACTGCCGCTCGGGGATCTTCACATTGAACAGGGCCTCCAGCTTGCAGATCACCAGAATGAAATTCATGGAGTCCATACCCATATCCGTGTTGATCACGCTGTCCTCCCGCAGCTCCGCGCCGGCGAGCTCCGGCACGCAGTCGTAGACCACCTTTTTGATTTTTTCCAGGATCTCGTCTCTCGTCATTTTCTTTCCTCCTTGCCGATCTCCCAGCGCTTCACCTTGCCGGTGGCCGTGCGCGGCATGGGCCGATCCGTGAAATAAATGTGTCCGATCTGCTGGCCCCGGGGCAGTTCCGCCATAACGGGCCGAAGCTTTTCCCGGAGCTCCGCCTCCTTGGCGGGCTCCGCCTGGATGAGCAGGGCCGGAACGCCCTTTTCCAGGTACACCGCCAGCTCCGGCGTGCCCAGAGCGGCCATAAGGCGTCCCTCGTATTCCGGCAGGAAGATCTTGGTTCCGTCGGTGAGGACCAGGATGTCCTTCTTCCGGCCGGTGATGTGGAGGCGTCCCTCGTCGTCGAAATACCCCAGGTCCCCGGTGTACAGCACCCCGTCCCGGAGCACGGCGCGGGTATCGGCATCCCGCTTGTAGTATCCCTTCATCATGCAGCTGGGGACCTCCACCAGGATCTCCCCATCTTCCGCGATGGTGATGATGTCGTCCGGACAGACATCCATGGCAAAGGGGTCTCCCCCCGTGCTGATGGCCACGCCGGAGCTGGTCTCCGTGAGCCCGTAGCCGAAGGAGACGTGGACGCCCAGGAGCTTGGCCTTCTGGATCAGCGGCATGGGGCAGCTCCCCGCCCCGATGAGCACCACTTCCAGTTCGTCGTTGAAGAGGTCGTGCTGCAGCAGGAATCCCAGCAGCGCCGGCACCGCCGACAGAGCGGTGGGGCGGAAGTATTCGCAGTCGTCGGCGTAGTGCCTGGGCCCCCGGCCCAGAGCCGCCGCCGCGCCGCAGGCAAGCGCCCACAGCAGGCCGCACACGAAGCCGAACACGTGGCCCAGGGGCAGCAGATTCAGCAGTACGTCCCCCGGCTGGAGCGGCAGCATCTGAGAGCCGTTCCAGGCGCTGGAGCAAAAGCTCTGCTCCGTGAGGATCACCGCCTTGGCCTGCTCGGTGGTGCCGGAGGTGAAGAACAGCAGCTGCCCCGCTCCCCGGCTCACGCCCGGGGTGAGATACGGTGCCAGCTCCTCCTCCCGCTCCCCGTCGGCGGACCAGACGGCGTCCGCATCCGTGTAGCGCAGCAGGGCGGGAGCCGCGGCGTCGGGAAGAGCGTCGTCCAGCATCACCACCTGCATCCCCGCCCGGACGGCGGCGAAAACGGTGACCACGCACTCGTAGCTCCCGTCGGCAAAAACGGCGAGACAGGTTTTCCCCCCGGCGCGGAGTTCCTCCGCCCGGCGGGCCACGTCCCGCTCCAGCTCCCCATAGGAAACACGTTCCGCCTTCCCCTCTCCCTCCCGGAGGATCGCCGGGGCGTCGGGGGTCCGTTCCGCCCAGTGGGTCAGTAAATGCTCAAATCCGGAAAACCGCATTTTTTCACCGCCTTTTCCAAAACTATACCATGATGTGCCACAATATAAAAGATTTTTTTACAAAAAAACGTGCAATTTAGATAAACTATGATATAATAACGTTGTTGAACACTGTGTCGTTAATTTAATAAACATATAGGAGGATTTTGTATGGACAAAAACATTCGCATCTGCATCGTCGGCGGCGGCCCCGCCGGTCTGAGCGCCGGAATGTACCTGGAGCAGAAGGGCTACGAGAACTACACCATCCTGGAACGCAACGACCGGGTGGGCGGCAAGTGCTGGTCTCCCCACTACAACGGACGCCGGTACGAGATGGGCGCCATCATGGGCGTGCCCTCCTACTACGCCGTCGAAGACGTGGAGAAGTTCTGCGGCATCACCCACGACGGCCCCAAGCTGAACCGGAACTACAAGAACAGCCGGGGCGACGTCATCGAGCCCTTCGAGCCCAAGAAAAACATTCTGAAGATCCCCCGCCTGCTGAAGATGAAAAAGCAGGTCAAGAAGTTCGGCGAGCTTCTGGAGACCAAGTACAAGGGCTATGACCTGAACGGACACCGGGGCGTGGCCCAGGGCCGGTACGACGGCTTCTCCCAGGAGAATGCCCGCCGGGAGCCTGTCAAGGGGGAGAACCCCAACCTGAAGGATCTGTGCCTGCCCTTCAATGAGTTCTGCAAAAAGAACGGCGTGGAGCTGGTTCAGGATATCTGGATCGGGCCCTACACCTCCTTCGGCTACGGCTACTTTGACGAGATCCCCGCCGCCTATGTGGTGAAGTATCTGGACTTCCAGACCACCATGAACTTTGTAAAGGTCAACCTGTGGACCTGGAAGGAAGGCACCCAGTACATCTGGGAGCAGCTGGACGCCCATCTGAAGCACCCCGCCCGGCTCAACAGCCACATTGAGAAGGTGGAGCGCCGGGACGGCAAGGTGTACGTCACCGTCAACGGTGCGGAGGAGGAGTACGACAAGATCATCGTCACCGCCCCCCTGTACATCCCCAACAAGCGCGCCGACGGCCAGATCGGCATGGTGGACTACTTCGACACCCGGGACGATGAGCGGGAGCTGTTCTCCAAGATCGACTACGAGCGCTACGACGTGCTGGCCGTGGAGACCAAGCCCGAGGATCATCCGGAGATCTCCTACTACGTGTTCGACAACATGGTCAAGGAGCGCCTGGGCCATCTGATGGTGTACTATCGCCGCTGGAAGGACAGCAAGGACCAGGTCATCACCACCTACGCCCTCCGGAAGCACAAGGACACCGAGGAGGTGCCTTACGAGAAGTGCCGCCAGATGGTGCTGGACGATCTGAAGACCATGCACAACCCCGCCTCCAACGTGGTCAACGAGTGGAGCGTGTACTACTTCCCCCATGTCTTTGCCGACGACTACGCCGCAGGCTGGTACGATAAGGTGGAGGCCATGCAGGGCAAGTACGACACCTTCTACGCCGGCGAGATCATGTCCTTCGGCGACATGGACGAGACCTGCGAGTACTCCCGGGAACTGGTGGAGCGCTTCTTCTGAGACGCTACCGGAGAAGGAGTTTGTAAGGAATGAAGTTTTACAAAGACCATTACGACGTCTTCGTCGTGGGAGGGGCCCTGGCGGGCCTCTCCTCGGCGCTGATGCTGGCCGACAAGGGGATGGATGTGCTGGTCCTGGAGCAGCACAATCTCCCCGGCGGTGTGGCCACCAGCTTCGTCCGCGGGGGCGTGGAGCTGGAGGCGACCCTCCATGAGATGATGTCCATCGGCGCCAGGGACAACCGCCTGAAGGTGGGCAAGTTCTTTGACGACATGGGCGTGGACATCGACTGGCTCCCCGTGCCGGAGGCCTACCACGCCTCCCTGCCCGGCCTGGAGGTCACCCTCCATCCCGGTCTGGAGCGCTTCTCCCGGGAGGTGGACGCGGCGGTGCCCGGCACCTATGAGAAGGTGCTCAAGCTGCTGAAGCTGTGCGATACGGTCTACAACAGCGTCAACATCCTGTCCGTCACTCCCATGAGCAAGCCCAAGATGCTCCTCAAGCACGAGCAGTTCGTCAAGACCGCCGGGTACAGCGCCCAGGAGGTCATCGACACCTTCGATCTGCCCCAGAAAGCGGTGGATCTGCTGGCTCCCTACTGGATCTACGTGGGCAACCGCCTGTCTGATCTGCCCTTCACCGTGTGGGCGGTGCTGATGGCGGACTACATCGGCTACGGCTCCTATGTGCCCCGGAAATTCTCCCACGAGATGAGCCTGAAGATAGCCGAGCGGGCCGAGGAGATGGGCGTTCAGATCGAGTACAGGCAGCGGGTGGAAAAGATTCTGGTGAAGGACGGAAAGGCCTACGGCGTCCGCACCGCTCACGGCGAGGAGATCCACAGCGACTATGTGATCTGCTCGGCCTATCCCAACAAGGTCTATACCTCCATGATCGAGCCGGCCAGCGAGGTCCCCGCCGGGGCCATCAAGGCGGTCAACGGCCGCAAGCTCAGCGTCACCGCTTTTTCCGTGACGATGCTGCTGGACAAGACCGCGGAGGAGCTGGGCATCAAGGACTACAACGTCTTCTACGGCACCACCATGGACACCGATCACATCTATGAGAACTACAAGGGCCTGGGCCCCTACGAGTATCTCACCTGCATCTGCCTGAACCACGCCAATCCGGGCTGCTCCCCGGAGGGGACCTGCGTCTATTCCATCACGGTGCTGCCCCTGGCCGACGGTTGGAAGACCGTCACCATGGACAACTACGACGAGACCCGCCGCCGGGTGGCCGGAGAGATGATCGACACCATGAGCAAATACCTGGGCACCAACCTCCGGGACCACATCCTGGAGATCGTCATCGAGACGCCCATGACCGTCAACCGGTACACCGGCGCCTGGAACGGCTGCATCTACGGCTACAGCCACTCCCAGAGCGACAACATCGTGGCCCGGCTGCAGACCGCCGAGGCGGAAAAATTCATCCGGGGTCTGGAATTTGCCGGCGCCCACTGCATCTCCGGCGACGGCATGGGTCCCCAGGTCACCAACGGACGGAAGGCCGCCAAGAACATTCTGGACGATCTCAAGGCAAAGGAGGCGGCAAAGAAATGAAGGTCAAAGGCTTTTTGAAGGACGTGGGAGGCGCCTCCCGCGTGACCAAGGCCCGGCTGGAGGCTTTTGCCAACGCTTCCCCCGTGCCCGTGACCGTGGATCCCATCCACGAGGTGGCCTACGCCATGCACCCCGGCAAGATCGAGCTGGTGGTGACGGACATCCGTCCCGCCAACAGCACCTGCAAGACCGTCCGTTTCCAGGCTGCCGACGGACGGCGTCTGCCCCTGTTCCGGGCGGGCCAGTTCATGGTCCTGGACTTCCAGATCGGCGGGAGTCTGATCTCCCGGCCCTACTCCATCTCCTCCGCTCCCCTGCATACCATCGGGTCCGACTCCTATGTGGAGATCACGGTCCGCTCCGGCGACGGGAAGCTGCTCATCAGCGACTACGTTTACAACGAGCTGAAGGTGGGCGACCGGCTCACCGGCATGATCGGCTGCGGGGAATTCTTCTATGAGCCTCTCCGGGACGCCTACCATGTGGTGGCCCTGGCCGGCGGCGTGGGCATCACCCCCTTCGCCTCCATGGCCGGCGAGATCGCCGCGGGGCGGCTGGACATGGATCTTACGGTGATCTACGGCTCTCTGAACTCCCACGACATCACCATGGGCGAGGAGCTGAAAAAGCTGGAGGGCGAGCACGTCCGCTTCGTCCACGTCATCTCCGGGGACGATCCCGACTGGCAGGGCGAGCGGGGCTTCATCACCGCCGAGCTCATCAAAAAGTATTCCCACGAGGACACCACCTATTTCGTGTGCGGGCCCCAGGCCATGTATCTGCACCTGTACAAGGAATTCGACAAGCTGGATCTGCCCAAGCGCCGGGTACGCTTTGAGCTGTTCGGGCCCGTTCGGGACATCAGCATCTACGAGGGCTACCCCGCGGAGAAGAAGGACGAGACCTATACCCTCACCGTGGTCCGGGGCATCCATGAGGACGTGATCCCGGCGAAGGCCAGCGAGTCTCTGGCCGTGGCCCTGGAGCGGGCGGGCATCCGCATCGAGACCGGCTGCCGCAGCGGTGAGTGCGGCTTTTGCCGCACCAAGCTCCTGAGTGGCGATGTGTTCGTCAGTCCCGTTTCCGACGGGCGCCGCGCCGCCGACAAGGACTTCGGCTACTACCACGCCTGCGCCACCTATCCCCTCAGCGACTGCAAGATCAAGATCCCCATTCAGTAACTGCTTCCGGGGCGCGCCCGTCCGGGCGCGCCCCCGCCCAGGAGGAATAGCATGAATCCCTTTAAAGTCATCGAAGTCAAAGAGAGCATTTTTGCCGACAACAACGCCGACGCCGACCGGCTCCGTCAGGAGCTGAAAGGGCAGGGCACGTACCTGCTGAACCTCATGTCCTCCCCCGGCAGCGGCAAGACCAGCACCCTGAAACGCACCATCGCCGCGCTGAAGGACGAGCTGCGGCTGGGCGTCATGGAGGCGGACATCGATTCCGACGTGGACGCCGCCGCCATCACGGAGGCCGGCGCCCGGGCCATCCAGCTCCACACCGGCGGCATGTGCCACCTGGACGCGGACATGACCCGCCAGGGCATCCGGGAGTTCGGGACCGAGGATCTGGATCTGGTGATCCTGGAAAATGTGGGCAATCTGGTGTGCCCCGCGGAATTCGACACCGGCGCCGTGAAAAACGCGGTGATCCTCTCGGTGCCGGAGGGGCACGACAAGCCCCTCAAGTATCCGCTGATGTTCGAGGTGGCTAACGTCCTGCTCGTGAACAAGATCGATGTGCTCCCCTATTTCGACTTCGATCTGGAAAAGCTCACGGAATACGCCCACATGCGCAACCCCGGCCTGCAGATCTTCCCCGTCTCCGCCAAGACCGGCGAGGGGATGGACGCCTGGTACGACTGGCTGCGGCGCGAGGTCAAAAACTGGAAATCCAAATAAACAATCTACATATTAAGGAGTGATCCCCCTTGGCTGAGCTGAGGCCGAAAATCGTAAAACTGGCAAAGATCATCGGCGGTCTGACCGGCACGATGAACAAGATCGACGAGAACGCCCCCGAGTACTACTCCCTGGCCGACATCCTCACGGACGACGAGGCCGATGTGGCCATCGCCTGCGGACTGCGTCACGAGCGCACTGTGGAGTATCTGGCCAAGAAGGTCGGCAAGCCCGTGGACGAGGTCCAGAAGATCGCCGAGCACCTGGCGTGGATCGGCGTTTTCCGGATCACCACCGATCCGGGCGACGGCAAGGACCGGTTCTGGATGCAGATCTTTGCCCCCGGCATCATGGAGATGCTGGTGAACAACCAGGAACTGCTGAACACCCATCCCGAGGTGGCCCGCGCCTTTGAGGAGTACACCCGGATCCGTATGGCCAGCATCGCCCCCATGCTGCCCGACGGCTACGGCCTGATGCGCGTGGTGCCCATCGAGAGCGCCATCAAGGACATCCCCAACGTCAACGATCTGGAGAGGATCAGCTACTATCTGGACAAATACGACACCTTCTCCGTCTCCCCCTGCTCCTGCCGTTCCTCCCGCCGGATCCTCGGCGAGGGCTGCGGCCATCTGGAGCAGGACATGTGCGTCCAGATGGGCAAGGGTGCGGAGCACTTCATCCGCACCGGCCGCGGCCGGGCCATCACCCGGGAAGAGGCCCTGGAGATCATCCACCGGGCCGAGGAAAACGGCCTGATGCACGATATCACCAACATCGACGGCAAGGGCGGCTCCCTCGCCATCTGCAACTGCTGCTCCTGCTCCTGCTTCGGTCTCCGGGTGGGCATGCTCTACGACGCCCGGGACGCCATCCGCTCCAACTTCACCGCCTTCATCGATGAGGAGAAGTGCGTAGCCTGCGGCCAGTGCGTGGAAAACTGCCCCGCCAACGCCCTGAAGCTGGGCCAGAAGCTGTGCACCAAGGAAGCGCTCCCCACCGTGGAATACCGGAAGATGAGCGAGCACAACATCTGGCGCAAGGAAGACTGGAACGTGAATTACCGGGAGAACCGGGAGGACGTGGTCCCCACCGGCACCGCTCCCTGCAAGACCGCCTGCCCGGCCCACATCGCCGTGCAGGGCTATCTCCGTCTGGCGGCCCTGGGCAAGTACAAGGAAGCCCTGGAGCTCATCCGCAAGGAGAACCCCTTCCCCGCCGTCTGCGGCCGGGTCTGCAACCACCGCTGCGAGACCGAGTGCACCCGGGGCAGCGTGGACGAGGCCGTTTCCATCGACGAGGTCAAGCGGTTCATCGCCGAGCAGGAGCTGGACCCCGCCACCCGCACCATCCCCAAATTCGTCAACCAGATCGGCAAGCCCTATACCGAGAAGATCGCCATCATCGGCGCCGGACCGGCGGGTCTGACCTGCGCCTACTATCTGGCCATGAAGGGCTATACGCCCACCGTATTCGACAAGGCCAAGCGTCCCGGCGGCATGATGATGAACGCTCTTCCCGGTTTCCGTCTGGAAAAGGACGTGGTGGAGGCCGAGATCGATATCCTCCGTGAGATGGGCGTGGAGTTCCGCTGCGGCGTGGAGGTGGGCAAGGACGTCACCATCCCCCAGCTGCGGGAGGAGGGCTACAAGGGCTTCTACCTGGCCATCGGCCTGCAGAACGGCGGCAAGCTCCGTGTCCCCGGCGACGATGCCGAGGGCGTCATGGCCGGCATCGACTTTGTGAAAAAGGTCAACTCCGGCGAGGACGTGAAGCTCAGCGGCAAGGTCGTGGTCATCGGCGGCGGCAGCATCGGCGCGGACGTGGCCCGGACCGCCGTGCGCTGCGGCGCGGAGAGCGTCACCCTCTACTGCCTGGAGTCCTGGAACGAGATGCCCATGGGCGAGGAGGACCAGAACGAGTGCCGGCACGACGGCGTGATCATCCGGGACGGCTGGGGCCAGACCGAGGTCGTCGTGGAGGACGGCAAGTGCGCCGGCATCCGGTTCCGCAAGTGCCTGAGCGTGTTTGACGAGGAGCACCGCTTCGCCCCCACCTTTGACGACGCCGTCACCGAGACCGCCGAATGCACCACCGTGCTCTACTGCATCGGCCTGAAGACCGACTGGGGCAAGATGCTGGAGGGCACCAAGGTGGAGCTCTCGGAGCGCGGCTTCGTGAAGGTGGATCCCCTCACTTACCAGACCACCGATCCCGATATCTTTGCCGGCGGCGACGCCGTCACCGGCCAGAAGTTCATCATCGACGCCATTGCCGCCGGCAAGGAGGCCGCCATCTCCCTGCACCGGATCGTGCATCCCGGCCAGACCCTGGTCTACGGCCGCGATCGCCGGAACTACCGGGCGCTGGACAAGGGGAACATCATGGTGGATCCCTCCAGCTACGACCATGGCCTGCGGCAGATCCCCGGCTACAACGCCGCCAAGGAGCGCACCTTCGGCTCCACCCGCGTCACCTTCACCGAGGAGCAGGTCCGCAAGGAGACCGCCCGCTGCCTGAAGTGCGGCGCCACCAAGGTGGACCAGTACCTGTGCATCGGCTGCGGCCAGTGCACCACCAAGTGCATGTTCGACGCCATCCATCTGGAGAAGACCCGGGACTGGCACGCCGAGCGGTTTGAGGAAATGCCCATCAAGGTGGCCGAGCATCTGGTCAAGCGGACCGGGAAGATCGCCCGGAAGGCTGTCGCCGGAAAGTAAGCCATGCATGAGATGGGCCTGATGGACGCGGTGCTCCGCATGGTGACCCGCGTCTGTGAAGAGGAAGACGTGGGCCGGGTGGACGCCATCGTCCTGGAGGTGGGGGAGCTCTCCGGCGTGCTGCCCCACTTCCTCCGGGAGTGCTATGAGGCCATCATCGAGGACACTCCCTACGAACACACCCGGCTGGAGATCGAAACGGTCCCCGGCACCCTCTACTGCCACGACTGCGGCCACGAATTCCGCCCCGATCTCAGCGACCTGCGCTGTCCCCAGTGCCTGAGCCGCAATCTCACCCCCCGGACAGGGCGGGATTTCACGCTCAAGGAGATCATCCCCGTCTTCGAGGAGGAGGACGGGGAGTCCGGGGACGAAACATGAACCTGTCACCCAAGATCCGATGAAATAAGGAGGAAACCGATCTATGGCCCAACTGACCCGCGATCAGAAGATCGCGAAGCTGGCTCTGGTCATCACCGACCGGAAGGAAGCTCTTCTCCGCATGGAGAAGATCACCCCTGAATCCCCCGAGTACTGGGGCATCGACTGCGGTCTCCAGTACGCCGAGCGGCGCTACGGCAAAGTCGTGGCCGACGACTGCCTGGATGTGGCGCTGCTGATGGGGAAGCGCAAGCCCAAAACCTTCGCCCAGCTCAAAAAGCTCTCCGGCTTTGACGACGCCCGTCTGGAGCTGACTCTGGAGGCCCTGTGCCAGGTGAGCCTGGTAGAGTGGCACTTCGAAAACCTGGACGGCAAAAACCCCAACCACGAGAAGCGCTGGGTGCTGGATATGTTCGTGCCCGGCAGCGCCGAGATCATGGTCATGCGGCCGGAGATCTCCCCCGTCACCCCCCAGGTAGCCGATTTCTTTGAGCGGATGACCTACCTGCCCCTGGCGGGCATCACCCATCTGGTGCCTCCCGGCGGCGGCGGCATCGGCATGCACGTCATCCCCGTGGAGAAGGCCATCCCCGCCGAGTGCGAGTCTCTGGATATCGAGCATCTCAGCCACTGGCTGAAGAAGTACGAGGGC
>JAFRDL010000144.1 GCA_017411265.1 Oscillospiraceae bacterium
CTCAGCCGCCTGCTCGGAAGTCACGGCCTTTGGGTCGCCGTAACGGGCGGCGATGTACAGCTCCCGCAGCGTTCCGTTCTCCGGCACGTCCAGATACGCCGAGGAGCCATCCAGCACGTCCTTCGAAGTGTCGGAGGGGGAAATCCTCAGGCGAAGCGAACGAACGTGATCAAGATAGGATCGATAGACCCTGCGGATCTGTCGGACGTTGGTGGGCAACGGCTCGTCGGATCTGCGGCGGGGCTGCTCCACCGCGGCCGGTTTCATCCGTTCGATATGCTCATGGGCAAATTTGGACCAGCTCCGTCCCTTTCTCTTCCGACGGATGAGCAGGATGGCGATGCAAAGGATGCCCGCAGCCAGAACGGCGATCATCAAATACAGCATGGTCTGCTCGGACAGATGCAGCTGCGGGTCCTTTCCCTCCATCTGCCCCGTATCCGGACTTTGATTATACGCCTCCGGCACATAGATGGACTCTGACTCTTTCGTCAGATTCAGCTCCTCCTCTTCCAGGGGATGGAAAATGTCCGGCTCCTCCCGATTTGGGAGGAGGAGCCGTCCCAGCCAGAGCAGAAAGCGTGCCCCCACGGAGATGAGGAAGGTGATCGCCGGTACCAAGCTCCTGAGCAGGAACACGGCGGCCACCAGCACCGCCGGCAAAACGATCACATACGCGCCGTCCAGGAGCCTCAATGTCTTTGAGGCGCCCATGCTGGTGCGCATCCCGCGAAGGGCCAGCACCGTGAGAAAATAATAGAGCAGGCCGTAGATCTCTCCGCCGTAGAGCCGACGGCTGGCCATGCTGTCCGTGCCGAAGTGGAAGATGATCAGGCAGAACGTGAGCAGCATGGCGGCCAGGAGCATCACCCGGGCCCGGCGCCGGTATACGTCCAGATATGCATCAAAGCTCCCCACGGTCATGTAGATCACATAGCAGACCCAGGCGGCGGCGTGGATCAGCAGGATCGGCTGGAATGGGCTCATGAGAAAGGTGAGCCCCGGCAGCAGCGACAGCAGGCAGCGCAGCGCCATGCTGTCCAGGCGAACGATGAGGAACCCCAGAGCGAAGCACGAGGCGACCAGGATCGCCAGCTGGAGGGACCAGGGAGTGATCAGGTTGGTCACCATATACTCTGCTCCCCCATCGCCGGAAACGATGTACGGTGCGGAGAAGGAAAAGAGCGCCACGACATAGAAATAGAAGCAGATATCCGCGCAGATCCGCAGCGGGGCATACTGTTCGGATGTGCTTATTCTTTTCAAGCTGATCACCTCCTTTCTCTCCTTTCCGGATCAGACCGTCTCGCCGGGGATGAGCACGATGGGCCGGCAGTCCGCGTGGCTGCCGAGGTAATCCATCAGAGCCTTTCCCTTCGGTCCCAGATCGGGCGTGATGACGATATAGCTGCAGTTGGTCCGCCGTTGGCGCACGCAGCGCTCCACCAGGCTGCCAAACGACGTGAAGTCGATCAGCCGGGACAGCCCCAGCCGACGCAGGATGAAAAACAGGTGCTCCCTGCCCACGCCCTGGGGCACGGACATGAGATCGCCGTTGGACATCAGTTCATAGGGTATCTTCGCTTCCTCCAGCTGCTCGCAGACGGTGCGCACCATCTTAAGACACATTTCCATTCGCGCTCGCCGGGCGCCGTCCACATTCACCAGGACCGCGGCGACCTGGTTGGTGGTATAGTCGTTTTGGCGCACCATCAGCTTGCCGACCTTGGCGGTCTGGGGCCAGGATATCTGCTTCATGGGTTCACGACCGGTGTACTCCCGATAGCCCAGCAGCATGGTGGGATCGTCCAGGATGAACCGGCGTACGGATATGTCGCCGATCTCGCCGCCGGGAAGCTCCAGCTCCTCTTTGCCGCATTTCTCGCAGGTGCAGATGATCCTCGCGGCGATCGCATCGGTGCGGATAATGGGATACAGGCCCAGAAAATCCCCTGTTTCGATGAAATAGCGGCCCAGCGCATGCCGTCCGCGCCGATCCAGGGACAGGCGCACTTTCCCGGTGAACCGACTATGGGCCGGAAGATAAAAGTGATGGACTACGCTCTCGCCCGTGTCGCCGGTGTTCACATGCAGCCGGCGAAATTCCCCGTCCTCCCGCACCGTCACCGCGGGCTCGAAAAACAGGGTGAAGCCCACGAACAGCAGCGGCAGCCGGTGGGGGTTGCTGAGGGAATACTGCAGCGTGGCCACCTCCCCCGGCTCCACCAGGGAGGTGTCCAATTTGAATTCGGTCTCAAGACGGCGGGTGTTCCCCCAAAGGCTGAACGCCTCTATGGCCAGGATGATCCCGACGATCAGAAACAGGATCAGGGCGATCATTGTTTTTCCAGAGGGACCCGGATCTCCTCGATCAGGCCGGCCACGAAGCGTTCATCGTCGATGTGGCTGCTGCTGATGAGAAGGATGCGGTGAGGCAGGACAAAGAGCGCCTCCCGCTTCACATCCTCGGGAATGACGTAATTCCGGCCCTGCATGGCGGCGTAGATCTGGCTCGCCCGATAAAGGGCCAGGGCGCCACGGGTGGAAACGCCGTTGGCGATCATTTCGCTGGAGCGGGTTCGGTCGATGATGTCCAGGATGTAGGCAGCCACGTCGTCGCTGACGCGGATCTCACGAAAGCTTGCCCGCAAGCTCTCGATCTGCTCGCCGGTGACCACGGGAGAAAGCTCCTCCAGCAGCTCCCTGGCGTCGGGGCGGCGCAGGACGGACAGCTCCTGCTCCCGGGTCATGTAGCCCAGCCGAAGCCGCATGAAGAATCGGTCCATCTGGGCCTCCGGCAGGGGGAATGTGCCATAGGATTCGATGGGGTTCTGGGTGGCCATGACCATGTAGGGCTCCTGCATGGGGTAGCTGGTGCCGTCCACGGAGATCTGCTTCTCCTCCATGACCTCCAGCAGGGCGGACTGGCTCCGGGGCGTGGCCCGGTTGATCTCGTCCGCCAGGATGATCTGAGCAAAGAGGGGACCGGGACGGAATTCAAACTCGCCGGTCTTCTGATTGAAGAAGTTGATGCCCGTGAGATCGGAGGGCAGCAGGTCCGGCGTGAACTGGATGCGGCTGAACTTGCCGCCGATGCTGCGGGAGAACGCCCTGAGCAGCATGGTCTTGCCGGTGCCGGGCACGTCCTCCAGCAGCACATGGCCGGAGGCGACGAGGCAAACAGCCAGCTGCTCGATCACCTCATCCTTGCCGACGATGATGCGGCTGCAGTTTTTCACGATATCGTTTTTGAATTTGACGAAAGCTTCAACTTCCATGGTCATCTCTCCTGTTCGGCTGAAATTGCACTTCGATTCATTATAGGTCGCCGGTTCTCCTGTGTCAACAAAATCCCCCCTCCCCCGCCGATCAACGGCGGGCGTGTACGAAAAAGGACCTGCCTTTTGGACAGTTCCTTTATTTGTTGCGTTGCGGGTCCTTTTAGACCAGCTCCAGCACCACCATGGGGGCGGCGTCGCCGCGGCGGACGCCCAGCTTGTACATGCGGGTGTAGCCACCCTTCTTGCCTTCCTGGATGCGGCCGTCGTACTTGGGGGCCAGCTCACGGAAGAGCTTCTC
>JAFRDL010000145.1 GCA_017411265.1 Oscillospiraceae bacterium
CCCCGCCGGGGCGGCGGTGGGGCACCCCCTCAGCGAGACGGACCGGAAGATCTATTTCGTGGCGGAGGAGGCGGAGCTCTCGCCCATCGCCTGTGCCTACATCCGGGCCCGGGGGGCGGACCGGCTGTGCTCCTACGGGGACTGGGCGGCCCTCAGCGACGTGTGCGACGCCGCCGCCGCTCTCTATCTCAAGGAGGAGGTCTCCGACGGGATCATCGCCCCCGGCTACACCGACGAGGCGCTGGAGATCCTGAAAACCAAGAAAAAGGGCAACTACAACATCGTGGAGATCGACCCGGATTACGCCCCCGCGCCCCAGGAGCAGAAGGACGTGTTCGGCGTCACCTTCGAGCAGGGACACAATACCTTCCGCATCGACGAGAGCCTGCTGCAGAACATCGTCACGGCCAACAAAGACCTGCCCGAGAGCGCGAAGATCGATATGATCGTCGCCCTCATCACCCTCAAATACACCCAGTCCAACTCCGTCTGCTACGTGAAAGACGGCCAGGCCATCGGCGTGGGCGCCGGACAGCAGAGCCGCATCCACTGCACCCGCCTCGCCGGAAGCAAGGCGGACAACTGGTATCTCCGGCAGCATCCCAAGGTGCTCGCCCTGCCCTTCCGGGAGGACATCCGCCGCCCGGACCGGGACAACGCCATCGACGTGTACACCTCCGACGAGTACGAGGACGTACTGGCGGAGGGAGCATGGCAGCGGGTGTTCCGGGAGCGGCCCGAGCCCCTCACGGCGGAGGAAAAGAAGGCCTGGATCGCCACCCAGAGCGGCGTGACCTGCGGCAGCGACGCGTTCTTCCCCTTCGGGGACAACGTGGAGCGGGCCCGGAAATCCGGCGTGAAGTACATCGCCGAGCCCGGCGGATCCATTCGGGACGACAACGTGATCGAGACAGCCGACAAATACGGAATGGTCATGGCCTTCACGGGCATGCGCCTGTTCCACCACTGACGGAGGAAAAAGACATGGATCTTATGGTCATCGGCGGCGGCGGGCGGGAGCACGCCATCATCCGCAAGCTGCGGGAAAACCCCGCGGTGGAGACCATCTGGTGCCTGCCCGGCAACGGGGGCATCGCCGCGGATGCGGAGTGCGTGAGCATCGCCGCCAGAGACATCGACGGCATCGCGGCCTTTGCGGAGAGCCACCGGGTGGATTTTGCCGTGGTGGCCCAGGACGATCCCCTGGCGCTGGGCTGCGTGGACCGGCTCCACGCGCTGGGCATCCCCTGCTTCGGGCCGGACGCCAAGGCGGCCCGGATCGAGAGCAGCAAGGTGTTCGCCAAAAACCTCATGAAGAAATACGGCATCCCCACCGCGGCCTATGAGACCTTTGACGACCCCGCCGCGGCGCTGGACTACGTGGGCACGGCGCCCCTGCCGCTGGTGGTGAAGGCGGACGGCCTGGCCCTGGGAAAGGGCGTGCTGATCTGCGAGACCCGGGAGGCGGCGGAAAAGGCGGTGCGGGACATCATGGAGGACCGGGTCTTCGGCGCCTCCGGCAGCCGGATCGTGGTGGAGGAGTTCCTCACCGGTCCGGAGGTCTCCGTCCTTTCCTTCACCGACGGGAGCTACATCGTGCCCATGGTGTCCTCCATGGACCACAAGCGCTCCGGAGACGGGGACACCGGGCTGAACACCGGCGGTATGGGCACCGTGGCCCCCAACCCCTTTTACACCCCGGAGATCGCGAAGGTCTGCATGAAAAAGATCTTCCTGCCCACGGTGCGGGCCATGGCCATCGAGGGTTGTCCCTTCAAGGGCTGTCTCTATTTCGGCCTGATGCTCACCCCCGACGGGCCCAAGGTCATCGAGTACAACTGCCGCTTCGGCGACCCGGAGACCCAGGTGGTGCTGCCTCTGCTGAAGACGGATCTCCTCACCGTGATGCGCGCCTGCGAGGAGGGGACCCTCCGCAGCCTGCCGGTGGAATGGCACGACGGCGCCGCCGCCTGTGTGATCCTGGCCTCCGGAGGCTACCCGGTGGCCTATGAGAAGGGGAAGGAGATCTCCATTCCCGGGGATCTGCCGGAAAACGTCACGGTCTACCATGCCGGGGACAAGCTTTCCGACGGAAAGCTCCTCACCTCCGGCGGCCGGGTCCTGGGGGTCACCGCCGCGGCGGCGGATCTCCCCGCGGCCCTGGCGGACGCCTACGCCGCGGCGGAGCGGATCCATTTTGACGGAGCCTTCATGCGCCGTGATATCGGTCGGCGGGCGCTGGCCGTGTTGGAGGGATAAGATGGTCTACCGAGTATTTGTGGAGAAAAAGCCCGGCCTCTCCCCGGAGAGCGCGGCGTTTTTGTCCGACTGCCGGGAGTTCCTGGGGATCCGGGCGCTGGAAAAGGTGCGGCTCCTCTGCCGCTACGACGTGGAGAACATCACCGCCGAGCTCTTTGCCCGGGCCCGGACCACCGTCTTTTCCGAACCTCCCGTGGACGACATCTGCGACGAGCCGGACCTCTCCGGCGCGGACGCGGTGTTTGCCGTGGAGGCCCTGCCCGGCCAGTTCGACCAGCGGGCGGACTCCGCCGCCCAGTGCATCCAGATGCTCTGCCCCGGCGATCGGCCGACGGTCCGCTCCGCCAGGGTGTATGCGCTCTACGGCGCCGTCACGCCGGCGGACGTGGACGCCATCAAGCGCTACGTCATCAACCCGGTGGAGTGCCGGGAGGCCTCTCTGGAAAAGCCGGAGACCTTGCGCATCGATCATCCCGTCCCCGCGGACATCGAGACGGTGACGGGCTTTATCGCCATGGGGGAGGACGCCCTCTCCGCCCTGCGGGAGAAAATGGGCCTGGCCATGGACCTGGACGATCTCCGGTTCCTCCAGGCGTACTTCCGGGACACCGAGCGCCGGGACCCCACCATCACGGAGATCCGGGTGGTGGACACCTACTGGTCCGACCACTGCCGCCACACCACCTTCTCCACCCACATCGACTCCGTGTCCATCGAGGACCCGGACGTGTGGGCCGCCTATGAGCGGTATCTGGCCGCCCGGGTGGAGGTGTACGGGGAGGAAAAAGCGGCAGCCCGGCCTCAGACGCTGATGGACATCGCCACCATCGGCGCCAAAACGCT
This sequence comes from Oscillospiraceae bacterium, assembly GCA_017411265.1. GTDB lineage: Bacteria > Bacillota > Clostridia > Oscillospirales > Oscillospiraceae > Apopatocola. The sequence continues at coordinate 3,103 of JAFRDL010000145.1, forward strand.
GAAAAAGCGGGGCCTGCTCCCGGAACTGGACGAGTCCGAGGAGATCAACGCCTGCTCCATCCACGTGCCCGTCCGGGTAGACGGGCGGGAGCAGGACTGGCTCTTGATGTTCAAAAACGAGACCCATAACCACCCCACGGAGATCGAGCCCTTCGGCGGTGCGGCCACCTGCATCGGCGGGTGCATCCGGGATCCCCTGTCCGGGCGGGCGTTCGTCCACCAGGCCATGCGCCTCACCGGCGCGGCGGATCCCCGGAAGTCCATGGAGGAGACCCTTCCCGGCAAGCTGCCTCAGCGGAAGCTGTGTCAGACGGCGGCGGCGGGCTACAGCTCCTACGGCAACCAGATCGGCCTGGCCACCGGCCATGTGGCGGAGGTCTATCACGAGGGCTATGTGGCCAAGCGCCTGGAATGCGGCGCGGTGGTGGCGGCGGCCCCGGCGGAGAACGTGGTCCGGGAGCGCCCCGCCCCCGGGGATGTGATCATCCTCCTGGGCGGACGCACCGGCCGGGACGGCATCGGCGGAGCTACCGGCTCCTCCAAGAGCCACAACCTCCAGTCTCTCACCACCATGGCCAGCGAGGTGCAGAAGGGCAACGCCCCCGAGGAGCGCAAGCTCCAGCGCCTGTTCCGGGACGGGAACGTGACGAAGCTCATCAAGCGCTGCAACGACTTCGGTGCCGGCGGCGTCAGCGTGGCCATCGGCGAGCTGGCGGACGGCCTGCGGATCGATCTGGACGCGGTGCGGAAAAAATACAACGGCCTGGACGGCACGGAGCTGGCCATCAGCGAATCCCAGGAGCGGATGGCGGTGGTGGTCGCCCCGGAGAACGCCCCGGCCTTCATCGCCGCGGCGGAGAGAGAGAACCTGGAGGCCTATCCCGTGGCCGTGGTCACCGCCGAGCCCCGGATGGTGTTCACCTGGCGGGGCAAGACCATCGCGGACATGTCCCGGGAATTCCTCAACACCAACGGCGCGGTGAAGCACAGCGCCGTGCGCGTCCCCGACAGGAGTGGGCAGTCCCGTCCCCGGGGAGGCTATTCCGACCTCCGGAGCATGGCCTCCAGTCTGGAATGCGCCAGCCGCCGGGGCCTGGTGGAGCGGTTTGACAGCACCGTCGGCGCGGGCAGCATCCTGGTGCCCTACGGCGGGGCGCGGCAGCGTACGCCCGCCCAGGCCATGGCGGCCCTGTTCCCGGTGCTGCCGGGACAGCACACTCCCGACGGCAGCGTCATGTCCTGGGGCTTCGACCCGGCACTGATGGAGGCGGACTGCTACCGGGGCGCTCACGACAGCGTGTATCTGTCCATGGCGTCCCTGGCCGCGGCGGGGGCGGACCTCTCCAAAGCCTATCTTACCTTCCAGGAGTTCTTTGAGCGCCTGGGCGCCGCGCCGGAGCGGTGGGGCAAGCCCTTCGCCGCCCTGCTTGGCGCGCTGGACGCCCAGCTGGAGCTGGGCGCCGCCGCCATCGGCGGCAAGGATTCCATGTCCGGCAGCTTCCTGGACAGGGACGTGCCTCCCACGCTGATCTCCTTTGCCATCGCCCCCATCCCTGCGGCGGAGGTCCTCTCTCCGGAATTCAAGGAGGCCGGTCATCCGGTATATCTCTTCCGGGGCGAGACGCCCGAGGCGCAGATCCGTGCCTGGAAGGAGCTCCGCGCTCTTCACCGGGCGGGGAAGGTAAAGGCGGCCTGGGCGGTGCAGCACGGTCTGGCGGAGGCCGTGATGAATATGTCCTTCGGCAACCGCGTGGGCTTTGCCGCCGAAAACGACGCGCTGGCCTGGTTCGCGCCCATGCCCGGCGCCGTGGTGGCGGAGCTGACGGAAAAAACGGAAAACGCCGTCCGGTTGGGCTTTACAACCGCCGAGCCTTCGATTAAACTGAAAGATGACGCCGCCGGCGTGGATGAGCTCCTCGCCCTCAACGAGGCGGTCCTGGAAAAGGTCTATCCCACCCGCACCGGCGAGGAGGGGACTCCCTCTCCCGTCTCCCACACCGGGAAGGGCAGCGCCGCCCCGGTGGTGCGCCCGGCCCGGCCCAGGGCGCTGATCCCCGTGTTCCCGGGCACCAACTGTGAGTACGACACCGCCCGGGCCATGCTGGATGCCGGAGGCGACGCGGAGATCCTGGTGGTGCGCAACCTTACCGCCGACGATGTGGCCCGGAGCGTGGAGCGTTTCGCCGCGGCTCTTCGGGACGCCCAGCTGGTGCTGATCCCCGGCGGCTTCTCCGGCGGCGACGAGCCGGACGGCTCCGCCAAATTCATCACCGCCTTTTTCCGCAACGCCGCGGTGAAGGAACAGGTGGAGGATCTGCTGGACCGGCGCGGCGGGCTGATGCTGGGCATCTGCAACGGCTTCCAGGCCCTCATCAAGCTGGGGCTGGTCCCCTATGGGAAGATCCTGGACACGGACGCGGATTTCCCCACCCTGACCTACAACACCATCGGCCGTCACCAGTCCAAAATGGTGCGGACCCGGGTGTGCTCGGATCTGTCGCCGTGGCTGCGGGAGACGAGAGTGGGGGAGGTCTACACCGTCCCCATCTCCCACGGGGAGGGCCGGTTCTACGCCTCCGGGACCCTGCTGAAGACCCTGGCGGAGAACGGCCAGATCGCCACCCAGTACACGGACATGGAGGGGATCCCCTCCATGGACACGGCCTTCAACCCCAACGGCTCCGTCTGGGCCGTGGAGGGGATCACCTCTCCGGACGGCCGGGTGCTGGGCAAGATGGGCCACAGCGAGCGCGTGGGCGCGGAGCTCTATCGGAACGTACCCGGACAGTATGAGATGGGTCTCTTCCGCTCCGCGGTAAAGTACTTCAAGGACTAAACTACGAATATACAGAGAGGTGTGCCATGGCTTTTTATTACTCCGAACCATCCCGAACCTTCAATGAATACCTTCTCATCCCGGGTTATACCTCGGAGGAGTGCGTGCCGGACAAGGTCTGCCTGCGCACCCCTCTGGTAAAGTACCGCCGGGGGGAGGAGGAGTGCCCCATCTGTCTGAACATCCCCATGGTCTCCGCCATCATGCAGTCCGTTTCCAACGACACCATGGCCGTGGCCCTGGCCAAGGAGGGCGGCATGTCCTTCATCTACGGCTCCCAGACCATCGAGGACGAGGCCGCCATGGTCCGCAAGGTGAAAAGCCACAAGGCGGGCTTCGTGGTGAGCGCCTCCAACCTGACCCCGGACAATACCCTCCGGGACGTTCTGGCCCTGAAGGAAAAGAACGGCTTTTCCACCGTGGCCATCACCGAGGACGCCGGCCCCAACGGCAAGCTCCTGGGTCTGGTCACCAGCCGGGATTACCGGGTCTCCCATATGAGCGAGGACACCCCCATCCGGGAGTTCATGACCCCCCGGGACAAGCTGGTCACCGCCCCGGCGGAAACCACGCTGAAGGAGGCCAACGACATCATCTGGGACCACAAGCTCAACGCCCTGCCCGTGGTGGACGCCGACGACCATCTGATGTATTTCGTCTTCCGCAAGGACTACGCCGAGCACAAGGAGCATCCCCTGAGTCTCCAGGATGAGGCCAAGCGCTACATGGTGGGCGCGGGCATCAACTCCCGGGACTACGCCCAGCGGGTCCCGGCGCTGGTGGAGGCCGGGGCGGACGTGCTGTGCATCGACTCCTCCGAGGGCTACTCCTGCTGGCAGAAGAAGACCATCGACTTCATCCGGGAGAAGTACGGCGACCGCGTGAAGGTGGGCGCCGGCAACGTGGTGGACCGGGACGGCTTCCTGTTCCTGGCCAAGGCCGGCGCGGACTTCGTCAAGGTGGGCATCGGCGGCGGCTCCATCTGCATCACCCGGGAGACCAAGGGCATCGGCCGCGGCCAGGCCACCGCCCTCATCGAGGTGGCGGCGGCCCGGGACGAGTATTTCCGGGAGACCGGGATCTACGTTCCCGTCTGCTCCGACGGCGGCATCGTCCACGATTACCACATCACCCTGGCCCTGGCCATGGGCGCGGACTTCGTGATGCTGGGCCGGTACTTCGCCCGGTTCGACGAATCCCCCACGCCCAAGCTGATGATCAACGGCCAGTACGTGAAGGAATACTGGGGCGAGGGTTCCAACCGGGCCCGCAACTGGCAGCGCTACGACCTGGGCGGCAGCAAGAACACTCTGGCCTTTGAGGAGGGCGTGGACTCCTACGTGGCCTACGCCGGCTCTCTCCAGGACAACGTGGCCAAGAGCCTGCACAAGGTGAAATCCACCATGTGCAACTGCGGCGTCACCAACATCCCCGATCTGCAGAAGAACGCCCGGCTCACCGTGGTGTCCTCCACCAGCATCGTGGAGGGCGGCTATCACGACGTGATGCTCCGGGCCACGGTGGGAGACAAGTAAAAACTCTTCGGAACGCACAGGTCCGCCGGGAACGGTTACCGTTTCCGGCGGGCTTTCGTATTGCCAAAACCGGTTTTTTTGTGTATCCTATGGACAGAAGAAGGGGGTCGGTCCTGTGAAGATCAGTCTCTGCAACGAATGGGAATACAGCCCGGCGTGGAGCGAGGCGTTTGCCGCCGGCGGGGGAGAGGCGGAGGCGGTGCGCCTGCCCCACACCAGCGGGGAGGTGCCGCTGCACTACGCCCTGCCGGAGCATTACGAGCGGGTCTGCGGCTACCGCCGGAGACTGCGTATCCCGGCGGAATACGCGGACAGACGTCTCTTTCTCCAGTTCGACGGCGCGGGGCATATCGCCACGGTATACCTGAACGGGGAGGAACTGACCACCCACCGCTGCGGCTACACCGCCTTTCGCACGGAGATCACCGGCAAGGCCCATCCCGGCGGGGAGGACCTGCTCACGGTCCGGCTGGACGCCACGGAAAACCCCGCCGTCCCGCCCTTCGGCCACGTCGTCGACTACCTCACCTACGGCGGCCTGTACCGGGAGGTCTGGCTGGACGTCCGGGGCCGGAGCTGCATCGACGATCTGTACGTGACCACGCCGCTGCTGACCCAGGCCCGGGTGGAGCTCTCCGTCTCCGGGGAGGGCGGCCCCGTCCGCGTCTCCGTCCTGGACCGGGAGGGTCGCGTCTGCGCCTCGGAAACACATAACGATAATATTATTTATGTAAACTACACACACGCCCGCCCCTGGGATCTGGACGACCCGGCGCTCTATGTCTGCCGGGCGGAGCTGCTCTCCCCGGAGGGGAAGGTGGTGGATGAGCTGGAGACGACCTTCGGCTTCCGTACCACCGAATGGCGAAAGGAGGGCTTTTTCCTCAACGGGAAGAAGGTATTCCTTCGGGGACTGAACCGGCACCAGAGCTATCCTTATATAGGCTATGCCGCCCCGGAGTCCCTCCAGCGGGAGGATGCCCGGATCCTGAAGGAGGAGCTGTGCTGCAATGCGGTGCGCACCTCCCACTATCCCCAGAGCCGGTATTTCGTGGATGAGTGCGACCGGCTGGGCCTGCTGGTGTTCACGGAGATCCCCGGCTGGCAACACATCGGGGACGCGGCCTGGCGGGAACAGGCGGTGGAAAACACCCGGGAGATGGTGCTCCAGTACCGGAACCACCCCAGCGTGGTGCTGTGGGGCGTACGGATCAACGAGAGCCGGGACCACGACGAGCTTTACCGCCGGACCAACGCCGTGGCCCATGAGCTGGACCCCTGCCGCGCCACCTCCGGCGAGCGGTTCATCCATACGAGCCATCTGCTGGAGGACGTATACGCCTACAACGACTTCTCCCACACCGGGGACAACCCCGGGGTGGTGCCCAGGAAAAAAGTGACCCCGGACACGGACAAGCCCCTGCTGATCTCCGAGTGCAACGGCCACATGTTCCCCACCAAGAGCTTCGACACCTGGGAGAAGCGGCAGCAGCACGCCCTGCGCCACGCCAGGGTCCAGAGCGACGCCGCCGCCGACGGGGAGCACGCCGGGTGCTTCGCCTGGTGTATGTTCGACTACGCCACCCACAAGGATTTCGGCTCCGGGGACCGGATCTGCTACCACGGAGTGATGGACTCCTTCCGCAACCCCAAACTGGCCGCGGCGGTATACGCCAGCCAGGGGGAGAGGACCCCGGTGCTGGAGATTGGCTCCCTCATGGAGATCGGGGACTATCCCGCCAGCCGGCTGGGGGAGGTGTGGGCCTTCACCAACGCGGACGAGGTGGCTCTCTATAAAAACGACGAATACGTCACCTCCTTCCGGCCGAAGGAATACCGGGGGCTGAAGCACGGCCCCATCCGGATCGACGACGTGGTGGGCGGACTGCTGGAGAAAAAGGAGGGCTTCCCCCGCGCCAAGGCGGAGGCCGTGCGGAGCGTGCTGCTGGCTGCGGGGAAATACGGCCCGGACCATATGCCCCCGGCGGCGCTGCTCCGGGCGGGAGAGTGCATGCTGCGCTGGGGCATGTCCTACCAGGACGCCTACGCCCTCTACGGCAAGTATCTGGGCAACTGGGGCGGCAAGGCCACGCTCTGGCGCTTCGACGCGGTGAAGGACGGAAAAACCGTGGCCAGCGTGCAGCGCAGCATGGGCAGCCGTCTTCATCTGGAGGTGCGGACCAGCCGCACGATCCTCCGGGAGAGGGATACCTACGACATGGCGGCGGTGCGGATCCGGGTGCTGGATGAAAACGGCACCCCGGCGGCGTACGCCCAGCTCCCGCTGACCCTGACGCTGGAGGGGGACGCGGCCCTGGTCGGGCCGGCCGCGGTCACCGCCGAGGGCGGCATGTGCGGCACGTACGTCCGCACCGTGGGCCGGCCCGGCTCGGCCCGGCTCCGGATCCAGGGACCGGGCGTGGAGAGCGCGGAAGTGGAATTCACCATCGGGATATAAGGAGGACGGACCATGAGAGAACTCAACTGGCGCGTGGAACTGACCGACGGGACGGTGTTCACCGGCCGGGAGGAGGTGTCCGGCGGAGCGCTGCACGTGACGCCCCGGCTGCCGGAGGGCCGGATCCGCTCGGTGACGGCGGAAATGCTCCTGCCGCTTACGGAGGAGGACCGGGTATTCATCAACGGCTTCCAGAGCTGGACCAACTGTCCGGAGTATACGTCGGCCGACTCCATCCGGGGCCTGTCCCATCTGCCGAAGGCGGGGGTGAAGTATTTCGGCCTGGACCGGTACGGGGACAACTATTTCGTGGACTATCCCGGGAAAAAGGGCGTGCTCCACGGGGAATCCTGGGCCTACGCCCGCCGGGGCGGGGAATTCCGGCTGGCGGCCTCTCTGGATGAGACTCCGGGCTACACCCTGATCCGCTACGATTTCTCCGGGGGACGGCTGCGCCTGGAGCGGGACTGCGTCGGCCTGCGCTGCGGCGGGCCCTTCCACGCCTTCGATCTTTTTTTCGCCCGGGGCGGGGAGGACGAGGTGTTTGACGCCTGGTTCGCCGCCATGGGGGTGAAGGCCCGGACGCAGGACAAGATCGCCGGGTACTCCAGCTGGTACAACCGGTACCAGCACATCGACGAGGCGTGCATCCGCTCGGATCTGAAGGCCTGCGCCGGGATGCTCCGGCCCGGAGATCTCTTCCAGATCGACGACGGCTGGGAGACGAAGGTGGGAGACTGGCTGGTGCCGGACGCGGGGAAGTTCCCCAACGGGCTCAAGCCCATCGCGGACGAGATCCACGGCCGGGGCCTCCGGGCGGGGCTGTGGCTGGCGCCCTTCGGCTGCCAGAAGGACTCGGAAATCTGCCGGGCCCACCCGGATTGGCTGGTGAAGGGACCGGACGGAAAGCCCTGGTACTGCGGCATCAACTGGGGCGGGTTCTATTCCCTGGACATCGATTTTCCGGAGGTCCGGGAGTATCTCCGCAGCGTATTCCGCCGGGTGCTGGAGGAGTGGGGCTTCGATCTGGTAAAGCTGGATTTTCTCTACGGGGCGGCCCCCTTCGGTTCGGAGACGGAATCCCGGGCAGGCCGGATGATCCGGGCCATGGACTTTCTCCGGGAGCTGTGCGGCGACAAGCTGATCCTGGGCTGCGGCGTGCCCATGATGCCCGCCTTCGGCCGGGTGGACTACTGCCGCATCGGCTGCGACGTGGGGCTGGACTGGGACGGCAGCTGGCTCATGCAGCAGACCCACCGGGAGCGGGTGTCCACCCGGCAGTCCCTGCAGAACACCGTCTTCCGCCGGCAGCTCAACGGCCGGGCCTTCGGCAACGACCCCGACGTCTTTTTCCTGCGGACCAGCAACATGAAGCTGAAACCGGAGGAAAAGCGCATCCTGTCCGAGATCAACGCCCTGCTGGGGAACGTGTGGCTGACCTCCGACGACATGGGCGAGTACGGCGACAGACAGCGCGCCCGATACCGGGAACTCCGGGAGCTCCGGGAGGCGGACGATATCCGGGTGAGCGCGGACGAAGAGATACAGATCTCGTATTCTGTACGGGGCGAAAAGTGTTCCCTCACGGCAAAACTGGGAAAAAAGCGTTGATTTTCCGGGAAAAAGGGCTATAATTTCATCAGAAAAGCGTGAGGGACGGAGCTGCTCCGTCCCTCCGATATTGGAGGTATACAGAAGTGTGCGGGTATCAGCTTTCCTGTGAATCCACGGTGGATCTGCCCTTTTCCTATGTGGACGGGCGGGGGATCTCGGTGCTGTTCTATACGTACACGGTGGACGGCGTGGAGCACCCGGACGATATGCTCCGCGACCCGGAGGCGCTGCCCAACTTCTACCGGATCCTGGAGGACAAGCTCCCCACCACCTCTCAGATCAACCTGTATCAGTACATGGAGTATTTTGAAGGACTGCTTCAAAAAGGGGACGTACTCCACATTGCCTTCGGCTCGGGGATGACCGCCTCGGTGAACAACGCCTTTGAGGCGGCGGAGCTGCTGCGGGAGAAGTATCCGGACCGGAAGCTGACGGTGATCGACTCCTATTGCAGCTCCTCCGGCTACGGCCTGCTGGTAGACTATGCCGCCGACCTCCGGGACCAGGGAAAGTCCATGGAGGAGGTGACGGAGTGGGTGACGGCCCATGCCAAGCGGGTGCACCACCAGTTCTACTCCACCCGGCTGGATTTCTACCGCCGGAGCGGGCGGATGAGCGGCGCGGCGGCCATGATCGCCACGGTGCTGAACATCTGTCCCATCATGCGCCTGGACGACAGGGGCGCCATCATCGCCTACAGCAAGGTCCGGGGCAAGAAGGCCGCCGTGGCCGAGACGGTGCGCACCATGGAGCAGCACGCCGAGAACGGCAAGGACTATGACGGCAAGTGCTTCCTCTGCCACGCCAACTGTCTGGAGGACGCGGAGATCACCCGCCGGGCGGTCCTGGCCAACTTCCCGAAGCTGAAGGAGGTCCGCATCTGCGACATCGGCACCATCATCGCCTCCCACTGCGGTCCGGGCACCGTGGCGGTGTTCTTCCTGGGGGACGAGCGTCTGCCGGACAAAAAATAAAGTCTTATCCCCGCCGGGAGGCGGGGATGTTTTTCTTTTACAAATCCGCAAAGTGTGCTATACTTTTTTCCGGAAGGAAGTGATGGCGTGGAGACAAAGAGGGAAACCGATCCCAAGGTGACATTTCTCATCAATCTGGCCTACTGGGCGGCCATTTTGGCGATCATATATTTCATATTCCGGTATTTCCTGCGGATCCTGACGCCCATCGCCATCGCCCTGGTGCTGGCCGCCGTGGTGCGTCCCCTGGCCCGATGGCTCAGCCGGGAGACCCGGTACGTGAAGAACGAGGCGGGGGAGCGTGTGCTGGTCCGGCGGAAGTTCCGCATGAACGCCACGCTGGCGGGGATCCTCAGCGTGCTGCTGTTGTATCTGATCCTGGCAGGCCTGATCACGCTGTTGATCGCCCGGGTGGCTGACTCCGCCGTGCATCTGGCCGCGGGCGCCCCGGATTTTTACGAAAACAGCGTGGTGCCGGGCATCACCCGGCTGTATGAGCGGATCCTGGCCCTTTCCGCCCGGGTGGACGACTCCGTGGTGGCCGCCGTGCAGGCGTCGATCCCCAATCTCATCAGCTCCATCGGCAGCGCCGTCACGACGTTTTCCGCCCGACTGGTGAGCTGGCTGACTTCCTTCGCCACCCGGCTCCCCACCATCCTTCTCAATACGCTGATCACCATGATCGCCACGGTGTTCTTTGCCGTGGACTTTGACAGGATGAAGCTGTTCATCCGCCGCAATCTGAAGGAGAAGACCCTTCGCATGGTGGTGAACGTGAAGAACTCCTTCCTGGATATGATCTGGCGCTTCATTCGCTCCTATTTTCTTATTTTCCTGATCACCTCGGCGGAGAACACCGTCGGACTGTGGATCATCGGCGTGAAGCACCCGCTGTTCATCGGCATCCTCGTCGGCATCTTCGACGCCTTCCCGATCGTGGGGAGCGGTACCATCCTGATCCCGTGGGCGGTCATCACCCTCATCACCGGCAATGTGGCCAGGGGCATCGCGCTTCTGGCGCTGTATCTGATCATCACCGTGGTCCGGCAGATCATCGAGCCCAGGATCGTGGGCCAGCGGGTGGGGCTCCGTCCCATCGTCACCCTCACCTGTATGTACGTGGGCACCCGTCTCTTCGGCGGCGTGGGCCTGTTTGCCGTGCCTATCATGGCGGCCATCGTGGCGGATCTGAACAGCACCGGGATCATCCATCTGTTCCGGCGGGTAGACGAGCCGGAAGCCGAGGAAGAAAAAATACGCACGGAGGGGGTCGACGCGTGACGATCAACATTCTCGCCGTGGGCGACGTGGTGGGGCAGACCGGCCTCGCCTTTCTGAAGGACCATCTGAAGAACCTGCAAAAGCAGTACGGCGTCTCCTTCACGGTGGTGAACGGAGAGAACGCCAACGTGGTGGGCATCACCCCCGCCCAGGCGGACGCCATCCTCAACGCCGGCGCGGACGTGATCACGCTGGGCAACCACACCTGGACCCGGTGGGAACTGCAGCCCTATCTGAACGACAAGGCGCGGATCCTCCGCCCCGCCAACTACGCGCCCCAGTGTCCTGGCCGGGGGGACGCCACCTTTACCACCCCCTTCGGTCCCATCCGGGTCATCAATCTGATGGGGCGGTTCACTCTGGATTTCAACACCGACAATCCCTTCCCGCTGGCGGACAACCTGCTGGCGGACAATCAGACCCGCATGGTGCTGGTGGACATGCACGCCGAGGCCACCAGCGAGAAGCTGGCCATGGGCCGGTTCCTGGACGGACGGGTGAGCGCGGTGTGGGGGACGCATACCCACGTCCAGACCTCCGACATACGCATCCTTCCCCGGGGCACCGGGTACATCACGGACCTGGGCATGACCGGCCCGGCGGAGTCCGTACTGGGCATTGCTCCGGAGCAGTCCATCCGGAAATTCCTGGGGGACCCGCCCCGGCGGTACGAGCAGGCCAAGGGCCCCGGCAAGCTGGAGGGCGCCGTCTTCACCGTCGACACCGAGACCGGCGCCTGTGAGAACGCGGAAGCCATTAGAATTATGTAAACTTAAGACGGGAGAAAAACATGACGATACAGGAGAGAGCGGAAAAAGCGGTGGAGCTGAAGACCCGGGGCGGCTGCAACTGTTCCCAGGCGGTGACCGCCGTGCTGGCGGATCAGACGGATCTCTCGGAGGAGCAGCTCCGGGCCCTCACCGCCGGGTTCTGCGCCGGCATGGGGAACATGGAGGCCACCTGCGGCGCGCTGATCGGGGCGGGGATCGCCGCCGGACTGAAAACGGGAGGAAAAGGCACTTTGAAATGCACCCGCCGGATGATCGAGGCGTTCCGTGCCGCCTGCGGCGCGGTGACCTGCCGGGATCTGAAAAGCCGGGTAGACGGGAAACCGCTGTGCTCCTGCGAGGACTGCGTACGGAACGCGGTGCGGATCTACGGAGAAGTCGTGGGGCTGTGAACGCGGCTCTTTTTTCCGGCGGCGCCCGGATTTGAAACAGGAAAGCGAAACGGCGTATGCCGGCTTTACGGAAACGGAAAAGGAGGATCTTCCATGGAAAAAACGGTTGGTTTTATCGGTCTCGGAAACATCGGCAGCCATATGGCCGAGCATCTGATGAATAAGCCGGAGCGTCTGGTGGTGTACAACCGGACGCCCCAGAAATGCGAGCGCTTCGTGGCCGGAGGCGCCTCCATGACCCGGACGATCCCGGAAATGGCGGGCATGGTGGACGTGCTGTTCCTGTCTCTGCCCGGCCCCGAGCAGGTGCAGAAGACGGCGGCGATCCTCATGGAATACGGCAACCCGGGGCTGGTGATCCTGGACACCAGCACCGTGTCTCCCAAGCAGAACAAGGATCTGGCGGCGGCCTTTGAGCAGAAAGGCATGACCTACATCGACATGCCCATCTCCGGCGGCATCGCCGGCGCCATTCAGGGGACGCTCTCCCTGCTCATCGGCGCCACGGAGGAGGAGTTCGACCGGCTGGGGCTCCGGGAGTACACCGACCGGATCGGGGACAAGTATTTCTTTATGAAGCAGCGGGGCGGCGGCAGCGCCATCAAGCTCATCAACAACTTCATGGCCTTCACCACCCAGGTCATCAACGCCGAGGCCATCGCCATGGCGGACGCTCTGGGCATCTCCCTGGACGACTTCTTCCAGGTCACCACCCGCTCCACCGGCAACAACCACCTGCTGTCCACCAAAATGGACAAGATCAAGAGCGGCGTCTACCGGCCCGATTTCACTACCGACCTGGTGGTCAAGGATCTGGAGCTGGCCCGGCAGCTGTGCCAGGACTACCAGGTGCCCAACTTCTCCCTGAACAACGCCGTTCAGTTCTACCGCCTGGCCCAGGCCAAGGGTCACGGAGCGGACGACTCCAGCAGCGTGGTCTCCGTCATCCGGAAGAGCTACGAAAAGGAAGAAGTGTTCTGACCCTGCGTTGAGCCTGCCCCGGATCCCCGCGGGATACGAAGGGGATATCTTGCAATCTGCGTCGTACTCGCCTATAATAAATGCATTGGATTGCACGAACCGACCATACAAAAAACTGGATAAGGAGGACGATACCATGCGTCTGGAAGGGAAAAAAGCGGTCGTTACCGGCGGCGCCAGCGGTTTCGGCAAAGAGACGGCCCTTCTCTTTGCAAGAGAGGGAGCGGAGGTCGCTCTGATCGACCTAAATCTGCCCGGCGCGGAGGAAGTGGCGGAAGAGATCCGGAAGGCCGGCGGCAAGGCCTGGGCGTTCCAGGCGGACGTGAGCGATGAGGCCAGCGTCAAAAAAGCCTTTGCCGGGATCTTTGCTTCGATGGGCGTCATCGACATCCTGATCAACATCGCCGGCTTCGGCCGGGGCGGCTGGAACATCGAGGATCTCTCCGTGGAGCAGTGGGAGAGACTGATCGACGTGAACCTGAAGGGCGTCTTCCTCTGCAGCCGGGAGGTCATCCCCCATATGGAGGAGAGAAAGTACGGCAAGATCGTCAGCATCGCTTCCATCTGCGGGCAGTGCGGGCGGAAGGTGGCGGTGGACTACGCGGCCTCCAAGGCCGGCGTGATCGGACTGACCCGGGCCCTGGCCATGCAGGTGGCGAAATACGGCGTGAACGTCAACGCCATCGCCCCCGGCCCCATCGTCACGCCCATCTTCGAGAAGAACTATACCCCGGACCAGATCAAGGTCCTCATGGACACCATCCCCTTCAGCCGGATGGGGACCACCATGGACGTCGCCAACTTGTTCCTGTTCCTGGCCAGCGACGAGAGCGGCTGGATCACCGGCGAGTGCGTGGCTGTCAACGGCGGCGCGTACATGGGCTGATACCGATCACACGAAAAAGGACACGCGGCAAAAAGCCGCGTGTCCTTTTTTCGTTTTCCGATATCAATCCAGCGTGAGTCCCCAATAGATAGGCGGCGCGCCGTTGAGGGCCAGAAGAAAGATCTGGCCGCCGGGGGGGCAGGGGAGCAGCTCGCGGACGGAGCCTTCCCGGTCCACGGCGCAGATGTGCCCGGCCTCATCCTCGAAGAAGCCCCCGTCCAGGGCAAAGAGAGCCAGGATCCCGGGGGAGTATTCCGCGTGGGGCACGCGCTCCAGCAGGGCTTCCCGCCGCCGGACGTATTCCTCCGCCGGGATGGGTTTCAGCGCTCCCGTGGGGGTGAAAGCGGGGCGGATGGAGGCAGGGAGAGCGCCCATGGCGTCCATATACCACCGCCGGAGCTCCTTGGAGGCGGGGCAGAGGTATGCGTCTTTCCCGTCGGCGGCAAAGAGCGTCACGGCTTTGCCGCAGCCCCGTCCCCGGTGCTCCGGGGCGGTGGCCACCGCGTAGATGTACCGGGCCATCCCGAAGGGGATGCAGTAGGCGGCGGAGACGATGGTCCCGCCGTCCTCCATCACGGCGGCCATGCCGGGGACGTAGATCTCCCGGAAAAACGTATCCAGAAAGAGATCGCTGTCGGCAAAGACGCGCTTCCACAGCGCCCGGAGACCGCCCTCGTCTCCCGGGCGGGAAAACCGGGGACCGGTCATGGCGTCTCCCGCCGGACGGCGGTGTATTTTACCAGCATGTGGTCCGGGTACCACTCCTCCTTGGCCTTCCGCAGGTTGGGGATCCCCATGTCCTCCTCCCGGTTGAGCCAGCGGATCTCAGGCATAACCTCCCGGAGATGACGGGCGTATTCCCGGGCTACCATGGGATAGGCGCCCGGAACGTCGTCCCGGGCCTTTTCAAAATGTACGTCCATGGAGTCGTCGGTGAGCCGTTCTCCGATGGTAAAGGCCACGGGCCTGTCGTCGGCATACAGTACGCCGCCGGAAAACCCCAGAGCGTCCCAGCACCGGAACACCCGCTCGATGGCTTCCAGCTCCTCCTCGTTGGTCTCGCCCTTTTCCGCGGACCACTCCCGCAGCAGGGCGCGGCAGTCGTCGAAGTTCTCCGGAGCCAGGGGGACGAAGCGCCAGTCGTGGGCCGCCTCGAAGCGGTTGCAGAAGTTCCGCTTGCCGTGGAGCTTCTTTCCGGCCAGCGTGGTCATGGCGTCCATGGAATAGATGTAATCGAAATTGTCCCGGTCCTCCTCGAATGCGAAGCCGCCGGGGACCGCCTCCTCCAGCATCCGGCGCTGCTCCGCGGTAACGCCGTGGAGGGTGAGGGGCACGCCCTGCTCCGCGGCCCGCTCGTCCAGCGCGCGGATGGCCTCCGCCAGATCCCCCTTTCCCAGAGGGTAGGCATAGAAGGTGCCCCGGGGACAGAGGTACTCCACCCCCAGCCGGTCCCCCAGCCGGGCCGCGTTGCGGCGGCAGAGGATATCCCACAGGAACACGTTGCCGAAGCTGTCCGAGGAGCTTTCGGAGCGCTCGCTGCGCCGCACCTCGTCGAACAGGGGCTTGTGATTCAGCCCGATGGGCTGGAACTGACTCATACGATGACCTCGGTTTCTTTCTTTTGATACAGATGCTCGCACACACGCCTGGCCTCGGCCCGGAGCGTGCGGAGATCTACAAAGGTCTCCGGCCGCTTGGAGGGGTCCCGGAGCAGCGCGGCGGGATGATACATGGCCATGGCCCGGGCGCCGTCGATGTCCTCCCACTGGCCGTGGTCCCGGGTGATGCGGAAATCCGGCCGGATCACGGCCATGGCGGCGATGCGGCCCAGACATACGATGAGCTTGGGCCGGATGATCTCCCGCTGGGCGTCCAGCCAGTGACGGCAGGCGGCCTGCTCCTCGCCCAGAGGATCCCGGTTCTGGGGCGGCCGGCATTTCACTACGTTGGCGATGTACACCTGGGAACGCCGGAGATCGATCATCTCCAGCATGTCGTCCAGCAGACGCCCGGCGGCGCCCACAAAGGGCTCGCCCTGCAGGTCCTCGTTCTCTCCGGGACCCTCGCCGATAAACATCAGCTCACTGTTCGGGTCGCCCACGCCGAAGACCACGTTGTGCCGCGTCCGGCACAGCGGGCATTCCCGGCAGGCGAGACAATCCTGACGAAGCAGTTCCAGCCGATCCATTTCCATCAACTCCCTGCTTATTCTACCATGCCGGCAGGAGGAAATCAACCGCGGGGAACGAGGAGAGAAAGAGGAGGCCGTCCGGGACGGCCTCCTCTTTCCGGTGAATACCGTTGTGTGTTCAGCACTTGTAGAGCTGCATGTTGTTCTCCACGTCCGTGAAGTTTTTCACCGCCATGGCCTCGTGCTTATAGGACATGATGGTGTAGAGGACGTTGCAGACCGCGTACTGGGCGATCTTGGAGGCGGAGGCGTACTGGAAAAACCGGGTTTCGCCGGACATGGTGCACAGGGAGATGTCTGCCAGATCCCGGACGGGGGAGGGGGAATTGTCCGTGAGCGAGATGACCTTGCAGCCCCGTTCCCGGCAGAGGGAGACCGCGTCCACCACCAGCTTGGAGTGACCGGAATGGCTGATGGCAAAGCAAACGTCCTTCGGGCCCGCGTCGTTGACGATATCGATCAGCAGGAGATGGGGATCGAACTGGACGGCGACACGGCGGCCGAGACGGAGCAGCTTCTGGTGGAAATCGGCCACGGAGGACGCGGAATTGCCGAACCCCACCAGATAGATCTGTCTGGCGTTGAAGAGAAGATCCGCGGCCTCCTCCAGCTGGGCGGAGGACACGGTATCCCGGGTGAGAGTGATGGCGTTCACGATGCCGCCGAACACCTTCTTGACCACGTCGTCGACGGAATCCCCCTCGTCGATCTCTGCGTTGAGGAGCTTGACGGGGGCGACGATGGACCGGGCCAGCAGGACCTTCATATCGTTGTAGCTGGTCATGCCCAGCTTGCGGATGGAACGGATCACCGTAGCGTCGCTGGTGCCGCTGCGGGACGCCAGCTGCGCGACCGAATAATCAAGCACGGATTCCGGGTGCTCCAGGATGTAGTCGGCAACGCGAAGCTCAGCGGCGGTGAGCGTATCGCGTTTGGACCGGATCTGCAAAAGCAGAGAGGGTACTTTCTTTTCTATCGTCATAGTCCACCTCCCGACACCGCAAAGCAACTTCCGCATACAAGACAAGTGTAATACGAATTCGTCCCCGGGAAAAGAGAGAATAATCACCAAAAAAGTGGAGTCTTTTTATAAAACAATGCGCAAAAATACGGGGTGAAATGGTGATAGTACACAAAAAAGGAACGTGAAATTTTACTCCAGTTTTTTAGAATATGATTGAAATGAAATTTTATTTGCAGTATTATACAGGTAGTAGGATGATAGGCGACTATGGGTCCCTGTTGCCGGACGTGCCTGCGGGCGTGTATGAAAAAGAACACTTAGTGATAAAAGGAGCAGACGAAAATGGATCAGGAGAGATCGGCGTTTCTTACCGCCATGATCGAGTCGGAACTGGAGGACGCTGTCGGCAAAGAAAACGTCAGCACCACCACGGCGGATCGGCTCATCTACGGCTATGACTGCTACTGGCTGTCCAACCACTGGTCGGCCCACGGCAAGACCCCGCCCATGGCGGACTTCGTCGTGAGCCCCGGCAGCACGGAGGAGGTCTCCAAGGTGCTGCAGATCGCCAACTATTACCGCATCCCCGTGACCACGGTGGGCGGCACCAGCGGCACCCAGGGCGGCGCGCTTCCCGTGGCGGGAGGCATCTCTCTGAACACGAAGCGGATGAACCACATCGTGGAGTTCGACGAGATGTCCATGACCGTGACGGTGGAGACCGGCATGATCTTCCAGCAGCTGGAGTGGTACGCCAACGAACGGGGCTACACGCTGAATCACTATCCCAGCGCCATCACCACGGCCACGGTGGGCGGCTTCCTGGCCCACAACGGCATCGGCGTGGTATCTACGAAATACGGCAAGATCATCGACCAGTGCCTGGCGCTGGAGATCGTCATCCCCAGCGGCGAGGTGCTCCAGACGGCGCCGGTGCCCAAGCACTCCTCCGGCCCGGATCTGAAGGGCATGTTCATCGGCTCCGAGGGGACCCTGGGCGTCATGACCAAGGCAACCTTCCAGCTCTTCCGGATCCCGGAGGTCCGGCTGTTCCGGGGCTTCCTTTTCAAGAACCTGACCGAGGGCATCGCCGCCGGGCGGGACATGCTGCAGGAGTTCAAGCCCTCCATCATCCGGCTCTATGACGAGGCGGAGACGGTGTCCATCATCAAGAACATCCTGGGCGTTGCCAAGCCGGGCGTGTTCATGAACATCGCGGTGGACGGAAAGCAGAAGATGGCGGAGATGGAGATGGAGCGAGCCTGTGAGATCGCCGCCGAGCACGGAGCGGAGGACCTGGGCGCCGAGTACGGCAAGAAGTGGTGGGACAGCCGCCTGACCTTCTTCTATCCCGGCAAGTTCTTCTCCTATCCCCAGATGTACGGCACCATGGACTCCGTGGCCGTGTATTCCAAGATCGAGAACATCTACTGGGAGATGAAGCACGCCATCGAATCCACGTATAAGGACGTCCGGTTCATCGCCCATTTCTCCCACTGGTATGAGTGGGGCTGCATGATCTACGACCGGTTCATCATGGACCGGCCGCCGGAGGACCCCATCGAGACGCTGAAGCTGCACAACGCCATCTGGAACACCGGCGTGCGCACGGCTCTGAAAAACGGCGGCGTGGTCAACGACCACCACGGCGTAGGGCTGAAGCTGGGCAAGCTGATGAAGGAACAGTACGGCCCCAGCATGAAGGTGTTTGAGGGCCTGAAGAAGACCCTGGATCCCAACGGCATCATGAATCCCTACAAGCTCGGCCTTTGACGGCGGCGGACAATAACGGACGGAGGATAATGGATATGTTTTCGGATAATGCGAAGAAGCAGATCGACGCCTGCCGGTTTTGCTGGATGTGCCGCCACGTGTGCCCGGTAGGCCTGGCCACCGGCAAGGAGGCGGACACGCCCCGCGGCCGCGCGGTGCTGTGCAAATATGTGCTCACCGGCATGGATATCCAGAAGGAGATCACCGGCGACATGTTCGCCTGCTGCCTGTGCAACAACTGCGCCAGCTGGTGCGAGACCGGTTACCGCCCGGAGGTCTTCATCCGGGAGGCCCGCACCCAGGCCCTGGTCACGGACACGGTGCCCCCGGCGGTGAAGCCGGTGGTGGATCGGGTGCTGGAGAAGGGCACGATCTACGAGGACGAGGGACGGCCGGCGCTGCCGGCGCTGCCGGAGAAGGCGAAGGTGCTCCTGGTCCTGGGCGAGACCGTCCGCGTGAAGCAGCCGGGGATCGCGGCGGCGGCCGTCAGCCTGCTGACGAAGGCGGGAGTGGACTTCACGGTTTTGAAAGAGGAGCCGCCCGTGGGCGCCATGATGTACGACCTGGTGGGCGAGCTGCAGGAGACCCGGGACGTGGCGGCGAAATTCGTGAAGGCCGCCGCGGCGGCGGGGGCCGGCACCATCGTGTGCCTGGATCCCACCGACGCCCGCTTCCTGAAGCAGGACTGCCCCCGCTGGGGCCTGAATCCCGGCGGCGAGGTATACACCGCCACGGCCTATCTGGCCGGCCTGGTGGAGAGCGGCGCGCTGAAGGTGAAAAAGCCCTGGAAGGGCACGGCGACCTTCCACGATCCCTGCCGTCTGGCCCGGGATCTGGAGGAGACGGAGCCCGCGCGTGACCTGCTGAAGGCCTGCGGCGCGGAGCTCAAAGAGATGTTCCTCAACCGGGACAGCACCCGCTGCTGCGGCGGCGAGGTCATGTCCTCCCAGTCCCCGAAGGTGACGGCGCTCATTGCCAACCCCCGGCTGGACGACGCGAAGCGGACCGGCGCGGAGCTGTGCATCACGGCCTGCCCGGGCTGCAGCCAGGTCCTGGGGACCCATGGCGGGGACTTCGTAAAGAACATTCTGGAGCTGCTGGACGAGTGCTGCTGATCGCGGCGGGAGGATGAGCGCCATGAGGTACACGCTGGGGGTCGATTTCGGCGGGGGCGCCGGCAAGGGAACGCTTCTCAACGAAAAGGGGGAAGTGACGGCCACCGCATCCCGGGAATACCAGACCTATCACCCCAACAACGGCTGGGCGGAGATTGAGCCGGACGACTATCTCAACGCTGCCTGTGAGATCATCCGGGAGATCCTGGCAAAGACCCAGATCGCCCCGGGGGACGTGGAGGCTCTGGCCATCTCCTCCGCCTCCATGACGGCGGCCTGCCTGGATGAGAACGATCAGCCTGTCCGCCGCGCCATTTTCTGGAGCGACGGCCGGGGCACGCTCCAGTCGGATCGGCTCCGGGCCGAGCACGGCGACGAGCTCTTTGCCAAGACCTTTACCAGCGTTTCCAACTCCCGCACCATCACCCACTTGCTGTGGATGAAGGAGAACGAGCCGGAGAATTATTCCCGGATCCGCCGGCTGATGTTCATGAAGGATTACGTACGCTACCGGCTGACCGGTACGTTCGTCACGGACTATATCGACGCCATGGGATCCCAGCTCATCGACGTTCCCAAGGGGAGATGGTCGGAGGAGCTGACGGGACTGGTTTCCCTTCCCATCGGCGTGCTGCCGGAGATCGTACGGCCCACGGACGTCGTGGGGACCCTCTCGCCGGAGGGAGCCCGGATGACGGGCCTCCCGGAGACGACGAAGGTGGTCTGCGGCACCACCGACACGGTGATGGAGGTCTACGCCAACGGGGCCATCCGCCCCGGCCAGATGACGCTGAAGCTGGCCACCGCCGGCCGGATCTGCGTGATCTCGGACGGACCCATCAACGACCGTCGGATCTTCAACTACCAGCATGTGGTGCCCGGCCTCTGGTATCCCGGCACCGGCACCAAGAGCTGCGCCTCCTCCTACCGGTGGTACCGGGACGTGCTGTGCGCGGAGGAACGCGCCCGGGGCGAGGCGGAAAACACGGACGCTTATATCCTGATGGACAATATGGCGGCCACGGTGGAGCCGGGGAGCAGCGACCTTTTCTTCCACCCCTATCTGCAGGGAGAGGGGACCCCGTATTTCGACGAGCGGCTGCGGGGCAGCTTTGTGGGGCTCACCTCCTTCCACCGGAAGGAGCACTTTACCCGGGCGCTGCTGGAGGGCGTGGCCTACTCCCTCCGGGACAGCCTGGACGTGATGCGGCTGTATACGGACCCCACCGAAGCGGTGATCATCGGCGGCGGCGCCAAGTCGCCGCTGTGGCGGCAGATCGTGGCCGACGTGCTGGGGCTCCGGCTGGTGCGCACCAGGAATTCGGACTCCTCCCTGGGCACAGCCATGCTGGCCGGGGTGGCCTGCGGCATGTTCTCTTCCTTAGAGGACAGCGTAAAGAACTGCGTGAAGACCGTCGGGGAGCCGGTGCTGCCCGACCCGAAAACGAAAGACGTGTACGACAGGGGCTTTGGGATCTACAAACAGATCCACGACGCCCTGGAGCCGGTCTTCCACTCCATGTCGGAGTAAGCAGACCGGAAAAGGGAGGGGGGAAGAGCCTGTGAAGATCGCGGTACTGATCAAGCAGATCCCCCTGAACGCCCAGGCGGTATTCAAAGCGGACAATTCCATTGACCGGGCGGCCAGCGTGAAGGGCATGAATCCGGCCGACCGGTGCGCGCTCCTCCACGCCGTCGCCCTGGCGGGGGACGGGGACTCCGTCACGGCGGTGTCCATGGGGCCCGCCTCCGCGGAGGACACCCTGCGGGAGGCGGTGGCGCTGGGCGCCGGAGAGGGGATCCTTCTCCAGGACGCCGCCTTTGCCGGCTCCGATACCCTGGCCACATCCCGGATCCTGGCGGCCGCCCTGCGGCGGATCGGACCGGACCTGGTGCTGTGCGGCCGGCGCACCGTGGACGGGGAGACTGGACAGGTAGGACCGCAGCTGGCGGTCCGGCTGGGGATGAGCTGCGTGACCAACGCCACGGAGCTCCGCCTCCGGGGCGGCGCCGTGGAAGCCCGCCGCCTGTCCACGGACTGCGTCGAGCAGGTGGAGGCGCCCCTGCCCGCCGTGGTCACGGTGATGGAGACCCTGGATGTGACGGCCCTGCCGTCCATCGCCGGCCTGCGCCGGGCGGCCAGGACTGAGATCCTCCGCTGGGACCGGGAGACCCTGGGCTTGGACCGGGAGGTCTGCGGACAGGAGGGCTCTCCCACCAGAGTGATCCGGTGCTACACCGCGGAAAGCGGTCTGCGGACGCCCCGGAGACTGTTTTCGGCGGTGGAAGGGGCCCGCGCCATCCTGGAAAGGCTGGCGGCCCCATGAAAAAGATTTTTGTGGTTTTGGAAGGGGAGACCGGGGAGCGGCTTCTGGCCGCCGCCGGCGCTCTGGCGGAGAGTCTGGGCGCTGCGGCGGAGGCCGTGGTCTTCGGGGAGAGAGACCCCGCCCGCTGCTTCGCCGCCGGCGCCCGGCATGTGTACCTGGTCGCCGGGGCGGAGGACGAGATGGCAAAGGCGCTTTCGCTCCGCGCGCTGGTGCTCCGGGAAAAGCCGGAGATCGTGCTCCTGCCTTCCACTCTGGAATTCCGGACGGCGGCGCCGATGGCGGCGGCCATGCTGGAGACCGGACTCACCGCCGACTGCACCGGCCTCTCGCTGACGGACGACGGACTCCTCCGCCAGACCAGGCCCGCTCTGGGCGGAAGCGTGAGCGCGGACATCCTCTGCGCCGCGGCGCGGCCCCAGATGGCCACGGTACAGGAAAACGCCCTGCCCCCGGCGGTCCCCCGTCCGGTCCGGGACGGGACGGTGAGCCGGGAGACCTGCCCGGCCGCGCCGGCGATCAGGCTCCTGTCCGCCCTGCCCCGGGAAAACCGGGGACTGTCCCTCCGGGAGGCGAAAGTGATCCTCTCCGGCGGAAAGGGCGTGGGGAGCCGGGAGGGCTTCGAGAAGCTCCGGAAGCTGGCCGAACGAATCCCCGGCGCGGTGGTGGGCGCATCCCGCGGGGCGGTCTCCGCCAATCTGGCTCCCTACGAGTGCCAGGTCGGCCTGACTGGAGAGTTCGTCCGCCCGCCGCTGTATATCGCCTTCGGCATCTCCGGGGCGGTGCAGCACCTGGTGGGCATGCGGAACTCCGGCACCATCATCGCCGTGAACACAGACAAAGACGCGCCGATCTTCGACTATTCCGACGTGGCGATCGTTGCTCCGTGGGAGTCGGTGGCAGAGGAACTCCTTCTGGCGCTTCAAACGGATACAAGCTGTTGATAAGGGGGCTTTTTCATGAACGTGAAGGATAAGGTCGTGGCCGTCACCGGCGGCGCCGGCGGGCTGGGCTCCGCCATGGTGGAAAAGCTGGCGGAAAACGGCGCGGTGGTCTGGATCCTGGACATGCGGGAGGACGCCGCGAAGGAAAAGGCGGCGGAGTTTACCGCCAAAGGCATGAAGGTCTTCGGCCTGGGCATGGATGTGAGCAAGGAAGAGGACTGGGACCGGGTGGTGAAGACCATCGTGGCGGAAAGCGGCCGCCTGGACGTGGTGGTCAACCTGGCCGCCATCAACATCCGCCACAGCGTGGAGACCATGACCATCGAGGAATGGGTCAAAATGATGGAGATCAACACGGGCAGCGTGTTCCTCAGCGCCAAGTACGCCATCCCCGTGATGCGCGCCCAGGGCGGCGGGCTCTTTATCAACATCTCCTCCATCTGCGGCCTGATCGGCCATCTGTACACCACCGAGGCATATACTGCTTCCAAGGGTGCGGTGACGCTGCTTACCAAGGCCATCGCCTCCCGGTACGGCCATGAGGGGATCCGGGCCAACTCGGTCCACCCCAGCACCATCGACACGCCCTTTGTGACGGCGGTGATGTCCGATCCGGTGAAGCGCAAGCAGCGTCTGGACGAGGTGCCGCTGGGCCGCTTCGGCACGGTGGACGACGTGGCCAACGCGGTGCTGTACCTGGCCAGCGACGAGGCCTCTTTCGTCAACGGTCTGGCGCTCACGGTGGACGGCGGCATGACCTGCTACTGATCGCCCCGTACGGCTTCGGCGGATCTGTGGAGGATAACAGAGTGAACAATCGGCAGATCGTTTTTACCGCGCCCAACGCGGCGGAATTGCTGGAGGTGCCCATGCCGGTCCCCGGGGAGGGACAGGTGGTGGTCCGCACGGCGGTATCCACCGTCAGCAGCGGCACGGAGCGGGCCAATCTCTCCGGCGATCCCAACGTCAGCCCCACCCGCATCACCCCGGAGGCGATCTTTCCCCGGTATCCGGGATACAGCCTTTCCGGCGTGGTGGAGAGCGTAGGGGAGAGGGTCACCGGCCTGGCGCCGGGGGACCGGGTGGCGGTGAACTGGGGCAAGCACGCCCGGTTCGTATGTGTGGACCAGATCAACGTCCACCGGATCGAGGACGACAGCGTCTCCTTTTCTGCCGCGGCCCTGGCGTTCATCGCCAGCTTCCCCCTGGCGGCCATCCGCAAATGCCGGCTGGAGATCGGGGAATCCGCCCTGGTCATGGGCCTGGGCGTCCTGGGCCAGCTGGGAGTCCAGCTCCTCCGGGCCGCCGGCGCCTGCCCGGTGATCGCGGCGGCGCCTTCTCCGGGCAAGCGGGAGAGGGCTCTGACGCTGGGTGCGGATCTGGCTCTGGACCCCACCGCGGAGGATTTTGCCGCGCGGGTGAAGGAGGCCACCCACGGCGGCGCCAATGTGGCCCTGGAGGTCACCGGCGCGGGTTCGGCGCTGAACAATGTCCTGGACGGCATGGCGAAAATGGGCCGGGTGGCCCTGCTGGGCTGCACCCGGGATTCCGATTTCACCGTGGACTATTATCATAAGGTCCACGGTCCGGGGATCTCCCTGATCGGCGCCCATACCAAGGCCCGCCCGGTGTACGAGTCCTCGCCGGGGCTCTGGACGCACCACGACGACATCACGGCGATCCTCCGGCTGGACGCCGCGGGGCGGATCGATCTGGAGAACTTCGTCCAGGAGGTCCATCCCCCGGAGGACGCAGAGGCGGTCTACCGCCGGCTGCTTACGGAACGTTCTTTCCCGGTCGTACAATTCGACTGGAGAGAATAGATGGAATTCAACAAGAAGCACTAAAGGAAAGCAAGTTCGAATCTGCGATCGGGGGGGATGCCCATGGGCTGATGGAAACAGCAGCCGAAAGCAAATGAAAAAACGCGTACCGGAAAAGAAAGAAAAAAGGAAAACACAACTCGAGAGAGTTGAAAAAAAAGGAGGATTATCATGAAAAAACTCATTGCCCTGCTGATGGCTCTGGTGATGGTGTTCGCCCTGGTCGCCTGCGGCGCCAAAACGGAAGCCCCCGCCGCTGCCGCCCCCGCTGCGGACAGCAATCCCGAAGTCAAGTGGATCTGCGCCCACGGCTATCCCAACACCAGTGACGAACAGGAATACCTGGTGTGGATCGCCAACAAGATCTCCGAGGAGACCGGCGGCAAGTTCACTATGACCTGCATCCCCGACGGCCAGTACGGCTCTGAGGCCGAGATTGAGGCCCAGTGCGTCAACAACGTCATCCAGTGCACCCTGGGCGAAGGCTCCGCCTGGGCCGACGTGGTCGGCTATCCCGCTTTGGGCGTGTTCGGCCTGCCCTACCTGTACACTTCCTTCGCCGGCCTGAAGGGCGCTGGCCTGACCGTGGTCAAGGACGAGTGCGAGCGCCTGTTCGAGGAGAATAACATCGGCCTGAAGGCCTTTGAGCCCTTCTCCGGCGGCCTGCGCGGCGTGTGGACCGTTGACAAGCCCGTTCAGCATCCGGAAGATCTGAAGAACATGAAGATCCGCGTGCCCGAGATCAAGCTGTTCGTGGACACCGTGGCCGCCATGGGCGCCAACCCCACCACCATCGCCTGGACCGAAGTCTACACCGCTCTGTCCCAGGGTGTTGTGGAAGGCCTGGAGATCGACCCCGATACCGGCTACAAGAACAACCTCTGCGAGGTCACCAAGTACTTCGTTGACACCAACCACCTGGGCTCCCTGAACATCATCTGCGCCAACCTGGACGCCTGGAACGCCCTGCCCAAGGAATATCAGGACATCTTCGAGGCCGCTGTCACTGAGGCTGCTTCCATGCAGTACGACGTGCGTGAGGCCAACGTGGCCCAGTCTCTGAAGGATATGGAGGCTGCCGGCATGGTGATCAGCCACATGACACCGGAAGAGATCAACGTGTTCGTTGAAGCCATGGCGCCCGTGTGGAAGCAGTATGCCGATGACTACGGCGTGGGCGACATCATCGAGAAGCTGGCCGCCGCCGGCGCCGCCTGATCTGCCTGAACACAGAGAAACCCAAACCAAAGCAACCACCCAACCGGGGGGCGGAGGGATCCGCCTCCGCCCCCCGGATCGTTAATCGGAAGGATGGTAGTTTATGTCTTTTCTGAAGAAATGCGATATGGTCCTGGAAAAGGCCATCGCGATCTTTTGCGTGATCCTGTTCGCTTGCATCGTGCTGGACATCCTTGCGGGGGTGATCTGGCGCTACGTGCTGAACAACCCCCTCACCTGGTATGAGGAAGTCGCGCGGTTTCTGTCCATCTGGATGATCCTGGTGGGTTCTTCCATGACCATACGTATCGACGGACATACCTCCATCGACTTCGTGCAGATGATCATCAAAAACCCCAAAGGCCGCACAATCGCCTATATCGTCACCCGTTTGATCGCGGCGCTCTCCATGATCCTGATGTTCCCGATCTCCTTGGAGATGATGCGGAAAATGGGCATCGTGATCGCCGGCTCCACCCGGGTGCCCATGTGGGTCGTTTACCTGGCCTTCCCCGTGGGCATCGTTTGCATGCTGATCGCCTGGGCATGGAGCATCCCCAAATTCGCGAGGGGAGTCCATGATGAGGCGGTCATCCACCAGCAGGAGAGGGAACAACTGAAACTTGAGAGTGAGGAGAAAGCGGAGGAGGTGGAAGCGGAATGATACCGATTGTCATCGCCTGCCTGTTCTTCTTTATCCTGATCGGCGTGCCCATTTCCTTCGGCATCCTGCTCTCCGGGCTGGTCGCCGTGTGGGCGACCGGCAGCTTCCCCCTGTACATGGTGGCCCAGCGGTTCGTCAGCGGAATCAACTCCTTCTCGCTGATGGCCGTGCCCATGTTCATCGTGGCCGGCTCCATCATGTCCAACGGCGGCATCTCCAAGCGAATCATCAACTTCTGCTCCGCTTTGTTCTCCTGGCTGCGCGGCGGTCTGGCCATCGTCTGCGTGGCGGCCAACATGATCTTCGCCTCCATCTCCGGCTCCGGCACCGCGGCCATCAGCGCCATCGGTGGCATGACTGCTCCTTCGCTGGTGGAGAAGGGCTATAAGAAGGGCTTCGTGGGCGCCCTGATCGGCGGCGCCGGGTCCCTGGGCCCGATCATCCCCCCCAGCTGCGACATGATCGTTTTCGCCGCCATCACCGGCATGTCCGTGGCCCGGATGTTCGCCGGCGGCATCATCCCCGGTCTGACCCTGGGCGTGATCTTCATGATCATCTGCTCGCTGTACGCCCGGAAGCACAACATCGACTATGGCGGACGATTCAACGGGAAGAACGTATGGATCGCCTTCAAAGACGCTTTCCTGGCGCTGCTGATGCCGGTCATCATCCTGGGCGGCGTGTTCAGCGGCGCGTTCACCGCCACCGAGGCCGGCGCCGTGGCATGCGCCTACGGCCTGATCGTCGGCAAGTTCGTGTACAAGGAACTCAAGTGGAAGGACCTGTTCCCCGTCTTCAAGAACGCCACGGAGAGCACGGCCCAGGTCATGATGATCCTGGCGTCCTCCACCGTCTTCGGCTACATCTTCACCGTGGAGAACGTGGGCGAGCATCTCCGGGGCTGGCTCACCAGCACCACCGACAGCACCCTGGTCATCATGCTGATGACGGCCGGACTGATGGTCCTGATCGGCTGCTTCATGGAGACCCTGGCGGCCATGCCCGTGGTCCTGCCCATCGTCTACCCTCTGCTCAAGAGCATGGGCGCCAACATGAACCAGTTCGGCGTCATGTTCTGCCTCTGCACCATCATGGGCGGTCTGACGCCTCCGGTTGGCTGCTATCTGTTCATTTCCGGCTCGGTGGTAAAGGAGCGAGTCACCAAGATCATACCATGGATGCTGGTCTTTATCGCGGTAGAGATCGCCATCGTGCTGCTGACCGCGTTCTGGGAGCCCTTCGCCACCTTCCTGCCCAACCTGATGTTCGGCAAGATGTAACGGTACTTCTCAGACATTTCTGCGTTCAATAAAAGGAGGAAATAACAATGGCTGCTCTTTTTGAGCTTGTTCCGAGAGAGACCAAACCCGTTGAGACCTCGAATCGCTGCATAAAGACCCAGATCCCCGTGCCGGAATCCTTCCCGCTGCTCCGGGAGATGGCAGCCCTGGAACCGGATCTGCAGCTGTTCCAGCCGCCCATCATCTGGCACCACAGCGAGGACGGCTACAAGATCTGCGACCCCTATGGCAACAAGTGGATCGACTTCTCCTCCTCCATCCTCATCTCCAACGCCGGCCACGGCAACCCGGTGATCTGCGACGCCATCCGCAAGGTGGTGGACAAGCCCATGCTGGACGCCTTCAACTTCCCCACGGAGGAGCGTGTAGAGGCGGCCCGGGAGTTCATGAGCGTCTGCCCCATCCCCGACGCCAAGGTCTTCTTTCTCAACTCCGGTTCCGAGGCGGTGGAGGTGGCGTTCCGCATCATGCGCATCGCCGGCGTGAAAAAGAATCCCAGGAAAAAGGTGATCATCACCTATCAGAACGCGTTCCACGGCCGGACTCTGGCCTCCACCATGCTGGGCGGCACGCCGGAGTTCAAGGACTGGATCACCGCCCCCGATCCGGATATCTATCAGGCTCCCTGGCCGGAGAGCTTCGATTTCGCCTGGGCGGATCCGGAGAGCCCCGAGTACGACGAGGAAAAGATGTTCAACACCTTCCTCGAGACCATCGAGAAGAACAAGATCAACCCCGATGAGATCTGCGGCGTGTTCATCGAGTCCTTCTTCGCTCCCCTGTGCCACAAGATGCCCGCGTCCTACGCCCAGAAGCTGCGGAAGTTCTGCGACGAGCACGACATCCTCCTGGGCATGGACGAGATCCAGATCGGCGCCTGCCGGAGCGGCAAATTCTGGTGCTTCGAGAACTACGGCATCGTTCCGGATCTGTTCGCCTGCGCCAAGGGCGCCAGCGGCTCTCTGCCCATCTCCGCCCTGTACGGCCGCCGGGAGCTGATGGACGTGTTCGGCCCGGGCGGTCATGCCACCACCCATTCCGGCGCCCCCGTGGTCGCCGCCGCCGCTGCCGCCAACATCCGCTACCTGCGGGACAACAAGATGTGGGAAGCCGCGGCCGAGAGAGGCAAGATCGTGGAAGCCCGCTTTGCCGAGTGGAAGAAGCAGTATCCTCACCGGATCGGCTATGCCGGCGGCATCGGCCTGGGTCTGAGCATCCTGTTCGCCAACAAGGCGACCCACACCGCCCAGCCGGAGTTCTCCTTCAAGCTGCTGAACAACTGCCTGGATCGCGGTCTGCTGTTCTCCACGCCCAACAACCACTATTCCAACTTCCGCTTCGTCCCGCCGCTGAACATCCCCATCGACGCTCTCAATGAGGGCCTGGACGTGTTCGCGGAGGCCCTGGCGGTCACCGACAAGGAGATGCCTCCGTACTGATCGTTCCTGAATAAGACCCGAAACGGCCCGGCAAGTCCCCGAGGGGGCTTGCCGGGCGAACAGAAAAGCCTGAAGGGGAGCGCTTTCCCCGCCTTACGACGAAAACAACGCCCCGGTATTTAAAATAAAAGGAGAGGTTGCCTGTGAAGCCCGATTTTGATTTCATCGCAAGGGAAACCGAGTATGTGGAAACGGCCCATCGGTGCATCAAAACGCCGATCCCCGTACCAGAGTCGTTCCCGCTCTTCCAGGAGATGGAAAAGTACGAGATCCACGCCAACATGGGCCAGCCGCCCGTGGTCTGGCATCACACGGAGGACGGCTATAAGATCTGCGATCCCTACGGGAACAAGTGGATCGACTTCTCCTCCGCCATCTTTATCACCAACGCCGGTCACGGCAACCCGGACATCGTGGACGCCATCGTAAAGACGGCCCAGAAGCCCATGCTGGCCTCCTTCCTGTTCGCCACCGAGGAGCGCGTGGAGGCCGCCCGGGAGTACATCAGCGTCTGCCCCATCCCCGACGCCAAGGTCTACATGCTCTCCGCCGGCACCGAGGCCTGCGAGATGGCGCTGAAGGTCATGCGCGTCAACGGCGTCATGAAAAACCCGAAGAAAAAAGTCATCGTCACCATGAAGGACTCCTTCCATGGCCGGACGCTGGGCTCCCAGCAGCTGGGCGGCAGCGCCGCTCTCTCCGCCTGGATCACCTCCATGGACCCGGATATCATCCACGCTCCCTATCCCACGTCCTTCGAGCATGACTGGGCCGACCCCGAGAACCCCAACTTCACCGAGGACGGGATGTTCAAGAGCTTCACCGACACCATCGATGCGGCGGGCATCGATTACGACGACATCTGCGGCGTGTTCATCGAATCCTACCACGCGCCTCTGTGCTACCCGCTGCCCACGTCCTACGCCAAGCGGCTCCGGAAGTTCTGCGACGAGCACGACATCATCCTGGGCATGGACGAGATCCAGATCGGCGGCTGTCGGAGCGGCAAGTTCTGGTGCTTCATGAACAACGACATCATCCCCGACCTGTTCACCTCCGCCAAAGGCTCCAGCAGCTCTCTGCCCCAGTCCTGCCTGTTCGGACGCCGGGCGCTCCTGGACGTGTTCGAGGCCCAGGGCCTGACCTCCACCCACTCCGGCTCTCCCGTGTGCTGCGCCGCGTCTGCGGCCAACATCCGGTTCCTCCGGGACAACCGAATGTGGGAGGTCGCCGCGGAGAAGGGCAAGATCATCGACAAGCGGCTCCACGAGATCAAGGCCAAGTATCCCGACCGGGTGGCCTATGTGGGCGGCATCGGCATGGGCTGGAGCATCCACTTCGCCAACGCCAAAAAGGAGCCGCAGCCGGAGTTCACCCGGGAAGTGCTGCTGCGCAGCATGGAGATGGGCCTGCTGTTCTCCGCCCCCAACAACCACGGCGCCAGCCTGCGGTGCATGGCCCCTCTGACCATCCCGGTGGAGGCGCTGGAAGAGGGCCTGGATGTGTTCGACGCCGCCATCGGCAAGGCGGACAAGATGATGCCCAAGTATACGGACTGAATTCCTTCTGATCTGCGATCAAATTCTATTATTTCAATTACGGGAGATGGTTTATTATGGTCATCGGACTGCCGAGAGAGATCAAGAACAATGAGTTTCGCGTGGGCCTCACCCCCGGCGCCGTGGGCGAGTACGTAAACGCCGGAAACACGGTGTACGTGGAAAAGGGCGCCGGGCTCGGCGCGGGCTTTGAGGATCATGAGTACGTGGAAAACGGCGCGATCCTGCTGGACACGCCGGAGGAGGTCTGGGCCAAGGCCGAGATGATCGTCAAG
Source organism: Oscillospiraceae bacterium (assembly GCA_017411265.1). Classification (GTDB taxonomy): domain Bacteria; phylum Bacillota; class Clostridia; order Oscillospirales; family Oscillospiraceae; genus Apopatocola. The sequence continues at coordinate 34,438 of JAFRDL010000145.1, forward strand.
GTCAAGGAGCCCCTGGAGAGTGAGTACAAATACTTCCGGGAAGGGCTTTTGATCTTCACCTATTTCCACCTGGCGGCGGATCGGGAGCTCACCGAGGCTCTTCTGAAGAGCAAGGCCACGGCCATGGCCTACGAGACCATTCTGGGGCCCGGCGGCAAGGGCCTGCCCTGCCTCTACTGCATGAGCGAGATCGCCGGCCGCACCGCGGTGCTGGAGGGCGCCAAGTATCTGGAGAAGACCTACGGCGGCCGCGGCGTGATGCTGGGCGCGGTGCCCGGCTGTGAGAAGGCGGAAGTGGTGGTCATCGGCGCCGGCACCGCCGGGATCAACGCCTGCCGGATCGCCGCCGGCATGGGGGCCCGGGTCACGGTGCTGGACATCAACCACCAGCGCCTGGCCTACCTGGACGAGGTGTTCGGTTCCCGGATCACCACGCTCTACTCCAGCCGCGCCAATCTTCTCGCCTGCCTGAAAAAGGCGGATCTGGTGATCGGCTGCGTCATGCTCGCCCCCGGCCGGGAATGCCAGAAGCTGGTGCGCCGGGACGATCTGAAGCTGATGAAGAAGGGCGCCGTACTGGTGGACATCGTTATCGACCAGGGCGGCTGCTTTGAGACCAGCCGGCCCACCACCCACGACGATCCCGTCTATGAGGTGGACGGCGTGCTCCATTACTGCGTGGCCAACATTCCCGGCGCGGTGCCCCGCACCGCCACGGAGGCGCTGGTCAACGCCACCATGCCCTACGGTCTGCGTCTGGCCAAGCTGGGGCTGAAGGAAGCCTGCAGGGATGACTACTGCCTGCGGTCGGGCATCAATACCTACGACGGAAAGCTTACCTTCGCCGCCGTGGCCGAGGCGCTGGATATCCCGTTTACCGACCCGGCGGAGGCCTTGGGCGTCTGACAGATTCCCACAGCGCCCGAAATCAGCAATGCGGGCCCTCTTTCCGGCTGGCGGCGAGCGAGTTCTTTTTCATCTTTTTCACCTCCTTTCTTTCCGACCCCATATGGAATCCCTTCACAAAACGATCCAAGAGCCAGTTCAAAAGAGGGAAAGGCCCGGCTGCTTCCGGCAGCCGGGCCTCTTGTTGCGCTGTTGCCAAAAACAAACCTGCCGTCCCTTGGGGCGGCAGGTTCCTCTGGGTATGGAAAAGGGAGGCGAGATGTGTCAGACAGAAAGCCCGGGATCAGTACCGGCCCAGCGTGGCGGCGTCCTTGGGCTTGTCGGCGAAGCTCAGGTCCTTGCCGGGCAGGATGGCGTTGAGCACGATGCCCACGATGGAGGCGATGGCCAGGCCGGACAGGCTGATGTGCAGAGAGCCGACGGAGAAGCTGATGGCGCCGGCGGCGGAGTACTCGATGCCGATGGTCAGGCAGAGGATCAGGGCCGCGATGATCACGTTCCGGGTGGCCTGGAAGTCTACATGGTTTTCCACCATGTTCCGCACGCCGATGGCGGCGATCATGCCGTAGAGGATGATGGACACGCCGCCGATGGTAGCCGCGGGCATGGAGGTGATGACAGCGGCGAACTTGGGGCACAGGCTGAGAAGAATGGAGATGCCGGCGGCGATCTCGATGACCAGGGGATCGTAGACCTTGGTGAGGGCCAGCACGCCGGTGTTCTCGCCGTAGGTGGTGTTGGCCGGAGCGCCGAACAGCGCCGCGATGGTGGTGCCCACGCCGTCGCCGATCAGGGTCCGGTGCAGGCCGGGATCCTCCACCAGATCCTTGCCAATGGTGCCGCCGATGGCGTTGATATCGCCGATGTGCTCCATCATGGTGCTCAGGGCGATAGGCAGGATGGAGATGATGGCGGTGAGGACCAGACCGCCGTCGGCGCCGCCGCCGAACAGGGAGAACACGGTGCGCTCACCCACCACGGGGAAGCCGAACCAGGGAGCGGCGGCCACGCCGCTGAAGTCCACGTTGCCGGTGATGGCCGCGACGAGATAGGACGCAAGGACGCCCAGCAGGATGGGGATGATCTTCACCATGCCCTTGCCCCAGATGTTGCAGATGATGACCACCGCGATGGCCACCAGGGCGATGCCCCAGTTGGCGTTGCAGTTGTCGATGGCGGAGGGGGCCAGGTGCAGGCCCACGCACATGATGATGGGACCGGTGACGATGGGGGGGAAGAACTTCATGACCTTCTTGCTGCCGTAGGCCTTGCACACAAAGGAGAGGACTAGGTACAGCAGACCGGCGCAGGCCACGCCCACACAGGCATAGACCAGACCCTGCTCCGGGGTGTACCCGGCGGCAGCGGCGGCTTCCTTGACGGCGGCGTACCCGCCCAGAAACGCGAAGGAGGAGCCCAGGAACACGGGGACCTTACGGCCTGTGACGAAGTGCATGAACAGTGTCGCGATGCCGGCAAAGAGGAGGGTGGTGGCGACGCTCAGACCGGTGATGATGGGGACCAGCACGGTGGCGCCGAACATGGCGAACAGGTGCTGGAAACCCAGGACCAGCATGCGGGGAGTACCCAGACTGCGGGCGTCGTAGATGGCCTCGTTGCCCATTTCTTTCTTGGACATGGTTTTCTCTCCTTTTTATCTCAATTTTTACTCTCTTCCTTTTCGTAGATGGACACGCTTTCTTCACCGTCCGTCTCCCTCAGCCGGACGACCACGACTTCCCGAAGGGAGGTGGGGATGTTTTTTCCCACATAATTGGGCCGGATGGGGAATTCCGCGTGGCCCCGGTCGATGAGGGCGAACAGCTGGATCCGGGCGGGGCGGCCAAGGGCGATCAGAGCGTCCATGGCGGCCCGGGCGGTACGGGTGGTGAAGATCACGTCGTCGATGAGCACGACGGTCTTTCCGTTGACGGCAAAGGGGATGTGGGTGTCGGAGACCACCGGCGCGTCGGAGATGGCCGACAGGTCGTCCCGGTACAGGGTGATGTCCAGCTTTCCCACCGGCGGCCGGACGCCTTCGATCTGCTCAATATTTCCGGCCAGCCGTTCCGCCAGAGGAACGCCCCGGGTCTTGATGCCCACCAGGCAGAGTCCGTCCGTGCCGTGGTTTTTCTCGACGATCTGATGGGCGATGCGGATCAGCGTCCGCTCGATCCCGGCCTCGTCCATGATCCGGGCCTTGAAAACCATGCCGGACCTCCTTCCGATGCGCGTTGACTGCCTGCTGACGGCAACAAAAAAACCCTGTCCGCCGCGGGACAAGGCATGGGCGCACCGATAGCGGGTGCACGGATATCGACGCCTTGCCGGCAGCTCTGTACCGACTTAAAGAGGTCTTTTCTGGTGCGTATACTACCACGCTATCTGGGGATTGTCAACGGTGAAAAGCACAAAATATAGAGCTCGGAGGGAGAAAAATTCTCCCTCCGATTTTGTAAAAAACGTCACTTTTTAAAAGAATCCTTCAGCGCCACGGCCCGGTTGAACACCAGGTGCCCGGGGGCGCAGTCCTTGTTGTCCGGGGCGAAGTATCCCAGACGCAGGAACTGGAACCGGTCGGTGATCGCGCAGCTCTCCAGGCTCTTTTCCACCTTGCAGCCGGTGAGGACCTCCAGGGAGGCGGGATTCAGGCAGTCCATGAAATCCTTTCCGGGGGCGTCGGGCTCCGGATCGGCAAACAGCATGTCGTAAAGCCGCACCTCGGCGTCGCAGCAGTCGCCGGCGTCCACCCAGTGGATGGTGCCCCGGACCTTCCGGCCATCGGGGGTGTTGCCGCCCCGGGTCTCCGGGTCATACTCGCACAGCACCTCGGTGACGTTCCCGTCTGCGTCCTTGACACAGCCGGTGCACTTGACGATATAGGCGCCCTTGAGCCGGACCTCGTTGCCGGGGTAGAGGCGGTTGTACTTCTTCACCGGCTCCTCCATGAAGTCCTCCCGCTCGATCCACAGCTCCCGGGAGAAGCGGACGCTCCGGGTGCCGGCGTTCTCGTCCACCGGATTGTTTTCCACCTCAAAGGTCTCGCTCTGTCCCACGGGGTAATTGGTAACGGTGAGCTTCACGGGGCGGATCACGGCCATCACCCGGCGGGCAGTGGCGTTGAGATCGTCCCGGAGGCAGGACTCCAGCAGGGAATAGTCCACCGTGGAGGTCACCTTGGAAACGCCGATCCGGTCGGTGAAGTCCCGGATGGAGCGGGGGGTATAGCCCCGGCGGCGCAGGCCGCAGAGCGTGGGCATCCGGGGATCGTCCCAGCCGGAGACCCGGCCCTCCTCCACCAGGCGGCGGAGCTTCCGCTTGCTCATGACGGTATAGTTGATCCCCAGCCGGGCAAACTCGATCTGCCGGGGCCGGCTGGGCACGTCGCAGTTCTCAATGACCCAGTTGTACAGCGGCCGATGGTCCTCGTACTCCAGAGAGCACAGGGAGTGGGTGATCCCCTCCAAAGCGTCCTGGATGGGGTGGGCCAGATCGTACATGGGGAAGATGCACCACTTGGTGCCCTGGCGGTGATGCTCGATGTAGCGGATGCGGTAAAGCACCGGGTCCCGCATGTTGAAGTTGCCGGAGGCCAGATCGATTTTGGCCCGCAGGGTGTATTTGCCCTCGGGGAACTCCCCGGCGCGCATCCGGGCAAAGAGGTCCAGGGACTCCTCCACGGGCCGATCCCGCCAGGGGCTCACGGCGGGATGGGAAGTGTCTCCCCGGTACTGGGAGAACTGCTCGGGCGTCAGCTCGCACACATAGGCCAGGCCCTTTTTGATGAGGCCCACCGCCAGCTCGTAGGTCTTCTCAAAGTAGTCGGACCCATAGTAGAACCGGTCGCCCCAGTCGAAGCCCAGCCAGTGGATATCTTCCTGGATGGCCTCCACGAATTCGGTGTCCTCCTTGGCGGGGTTGGTGTCGTCCATCCGGAGGTTGCACAGGCCCCCGAACCGCTCCGCGGTGCCAAAGTCGATGCACAGCGCCTTGCAGTGGCCGATGTGCAGATAGCCGTTGGGCTCCGGCGGGAAACGGGTGTGGACCGTCATGCCCTCGAACTGTCCCCCGGGACCGATGTCCTCGGTGACGAAATCATGGATAAAGTTGCTGGAACCGCGAATCTCTTCCATAGCGATAGTTCCTTTTCTCCATTGTTTTCAAAATCGCCCTTGATTATACACGATGACGCTTGAAATCGCAATCGTTTTATTAGTATAATAATTTTTATAAAGGAGTGGATCCAATGACCTTTGACACTGTGATCATCGGCGGCGGTCCGGCGGCGGCCTCCGCGGCGCTGACGCTGCGCGCCCGGAACAAGACCGTGTGCATCGTCACCGGGGAGATCGCAGACATCCCCCTCAGCCGTTCCCACAAGATCGCCAACTATCCCGGCCTGCCGGAGGTATCCGGCCGGGAACTGCTGGAAACCATGGAGACCCAGGCCCTGGCCGCCGGCGCGGAACTCCTGCGCGGCCGCGCCACGGCGGTGATGTCCCTGGGGGGCACCTTCGGCGTGGCAGTGGGTTCTGATTTCTGCGAGGGACGGACGGTGATCTTCTGCACCGGAGTCAATACCGGAAAGACCTTCCCCGGGGAAAAGGAACTGCTGGGCCGGGGCGTGAGCTACTGCGTCACCTGCGATGGCATGCTCTACCGGGGGAAGCGGGCCTGCGTGGTGGGCTTCACCTCCGACGCGGAGGCGGAGGCCGAGCTGCTCCGTTCCATGGGCTGCCAGGTGCAGCTTTTCACCGAAAAAAAGGCCGACTACGTTCTGGAGGGCACCGATAAGGTCACCGGCCTTCGCGTGGACGGCGTCCTCTATCCCTGCGAGGGCGTGTTCATCCTTCGCAGCGCGGCGGCGCCGGATTCCCTCCTCAGCGGCCTTGCCATGGACGGGGTCCATATCGCCGTGGACCGGGACATGGCCGCCTCCGTCCCCGGGACCTTTGCCGCGGGGGACTGCGTGGGCAGGCCCTACCAGGTGGCCAAGGCGGTGGGGGACGGCAACGTGGCCGCCGTCAGCGCCGCCCGGTATCTGGAAGAAAAGAAAGCGTGAACGAATTCTCTGGTTCAAGGAGTGAGCATCCATGAATACACGGGAGATCAAGTATCTGGAGCTTTTGTCGAAAAACTTTCCCAATGTTCCGGCCACCGCGGCGGAGATCGTCCGGCTGCAGGCGGTTCTGGAGCTGCCCAAGACCACCGAGCATTTCATGAGCGACATCCACGGGGAATACACCTATTTTACCCATATCCTGAAAAACGCCTCCGGCGCCATCCACGCCAAGATCGACGACAGCTTCGGGGATCTGCTGGGGGAGGAGGAGAAAAACGCCCTGGCCCTGCTGATCTATTACCCGGAGCGGGAGCTGGCCAACACCGATCACACGGACTCCTGGTACCGGGTGACCATCCACCGGCTGATCTCCGTCTGCCGCCAGGCCACGGACAAGTATACCCAGTCCAAGGTCCGGGGCCGGCTGCCCCAGGAGTTTGCCTACGTCATCGAGGAACTCATCAACTCCAACGAGCACGACGTCAACAAGCGCCGGTATTTCGAGAGCATCATCAACAACGTCATCGCCACGGGGGTCGCGGACCAGTTCATCATCGCCCTGGCCAATCTGATCTCCCGGCTCACGGTGGACCGGCTCCACATCGTGGGCGATATCTTCGACCGCGGTCCGGCGGCCCATCTGGTGATCGAAGAACTGATCCAGCGTCACGGCGTGGACTTCGTCTGGGGCAACCACGACGTGCTGTGGATGGGCGCCGCCATGGGCAACCCCGCCTGTATCGCCAACACGCTCCGGAACTCCCTGAAATACGGCAATTTTGACACGCTGGAGGACGGCTACGGCATCAACGTCCGGCCCCTGGCCCTGTTTGCCATGGAGCAGTACGCGGACGACCCCTGCGAGGCGTTCCAGCCCACCCAGGTGACCGACTGCGTCATGGAGGACAGCGACATCACCGCCCGGACGCTCAAGGCCATCACGGTGATCCAGTTCAAGCTGGAGGGCCAGCTGATCCGCCGCCATCCGGAGTACAGCATGAACGACCGGATGCTGCTTCACAAGGTGGATTTTGAACAGGGGACCGTGGAGGTGAAAAACAGGAAGTACCCCATGCGGGACCTGCATTTCCCCACCCTGGATCCCCAGGACCCCTATCGTCTGTCTCCCGGGGAGGAGCAGGTGGTGAGCCAGCTGGTCCTCTCCTTCCGCCGGAGCACGAAGCTCCAGCGGCACATCCGGGTCCTGATGGAAAAGGGGGCCATGTACCGGATCTGCAACGGCAACCTTCTGTACCACGGCTGTGTGCCCATGGAGCGGGACGGCAGCTTCCGGGAGGTCATGGTCAACTGCGCCCCCTATTCCGGCCGGGATCTGATGGACGCCTGCGACCGGATGGTGCGCACCGCCATGTACGACCGGAAAGAGGAGAACACCGATTTCCTCTGGTATCTCTGGTGCGGCCCCGGCTCCCCGCTCAACGGCAAAGACAAGATCGCCACCTTTGAGCGGACCTTTATCAAGGATCCCAAGGCGGGGAAGGAGACCAAGAACCCCTATTATGATCTCTGGCACAGCCAGGAGACGGCCCGGATCATTCTGGAGGAATTCGGCGTAGACGCCAAAACCGGCCATATCATCAACGGTCACGTCCCCGTGAAGAAGTCCAAGGGCGAGGAGCCGGTGAAGGCGGGAGGCAAGTTCATCAACATCGACGGCGGCCTTGCCAAGGCCTACCAGCCGGTAACGGGCATCTGCGGCTACACCCTGGTCTTTACCTCCCACGAGCTGTATCTGGCGGAGCACCAGCCCTTCGACCCGGATACCGCCGCCCGGGAGAACAACGTGGACATGATCTCCCGGACCATCATGATCGAGCAATACCCCGAACGGCTGAGTGTCCGGGATACCGACGGCGGCAAGGAAGTGGAGAGCCGGATCGAGGATCTCCAGCAGCTTCTGGCCGCCTACCGCCGGGGCGTGATCCGAACCCCCAGCCGGATGGAGTGAGGCACGCACCGCCGGGCCGGGAAAACGCCGACGGGCCTTGACAAACCGCACAAAAACATATATATTGATTTGGCAAATCAGCGAAGAAGGGGAGGAGTAGGCTCCCGGCGCATCCCCAGAGAGAGGGCGGTTGGTGCAAGCCCTTGGAGCGTCGTGCCGAAGGTCGCCCCGGAGCGGCCGCCCTGAAGACAGTAGGGGCGGACGGGTGCTCCCGTTACAGAGCGAGAGTGCCGCGCCTGGCGCGCGGAACTCGGGTGGTACCGCGTAATTATTGCGCCCCGGGACGTTCCCGGGGCGCTTTTCTTTGACGGAGGATGAGACATGAAAGAACTGCCCAAGATCTACGATCCCAAACAGGTGGAGGGCCGCATCTACCAGTACTGGATGGACGGCGGCTGGTTCCACGCGGTCCGGGACCCGGAGAAAAAACCCTTTACCATCGTGATCCCCCCACCCAACGTCACCGGCCAGCTCCATCTGGGCCACGCCTTTGACGAGACCATTCAGGACGTGCTCACCCGCTGGAAGCGGATGAGCGGCTACTGCACGCTTTGGCTCCCCGGCGTGGACCACGCGGGCATCGCTACCCAGATCAAGGTGGAGGAGGTGCTGCGCAAGGAGGGCCTCACCCGCTTCGACCTGGGCCGGGACAAGTTCCTGGAGCAGGTGTGGGACTGGAAAAACCAGTACGGCAACCGGATCGTGGAGCAGCTCAAGACCCTGGGCTCCTCGTGCGACTGGGACCGGCAGCGCTTCACCATGGACGATGTGTGCGCCAAGGCCGTGCGGGAGGCGTTCTGCAGCCTGTACGAAAAGGGGCTCATTTACAAGGGCAAGCGGATCATCAACTGGTGCCCCCACTGCACCACGGCCCTGTCCGACGCCGAGGTGGAGTATGTGGAGAAGCAGGGCTTCTTCTGGCATATCCGCTATCCGCTCACCGACGGCAGCGGCAGCGTGGAGGTGGCCACCACGCGACCCGAGACCATGCTGGGCGACGCCGCCGTGGCGGTGAACCCGGAGGACGAGCGGTATAAGCACATGATCGGCAAGACCGTCACCCTGCCCCTGGTGGGGAGGGAGATCCCCATCGTGGCCGACGAGCACGCCGACATGGAATTCGGCACCGGCTGTGTGAAGATCACCCCCTGCCACGACCCCAACGACTTCGAGGTGGGCCTGCGCCACGACCTGCCCCAGTACCTCATGCTGGACGGCGAGGGCCGGATCACCGGCGGCTACAAGTGGGACGGCATGGACCGCTACGAGGCCCGCAAGGCCATCGTGCAGGAGCTGGAGGACCAGGGGTATCTGGTGTCCATCGAGCCCTGCACCCACAACGTGGGCACCTGCTACCGCTGCCACAACGACGTGGAGCCCCTGGCCAGCGACCAGTGGTTCGTGAAGATGGCGCCCCTGGCCAAGGAGGCCATCCGGGTGGTGGAGGACGGGGAGGTCCGCTTCGTGCCGGACCGCTTCTCCAAGATCTACCTGAACTGGATGAACGGCGTGCGCGACTGGTGCATCTCCCGGCAGCTGTGGTGGGGTCACCAGATCCCCGTGTGGTACTGCGACGACTGCGGAGAGATGACCGTCTCCCGCCAGGATCCCTGCGAGTGCGCCCACTGCCATTCCAAACGGATCCGCCGGGACCCCGACGTGCTGGACACTTGGTTTTCCAGCGCTCTGTGGCCCTTCTCCACCCTTGGCTGGCCGGAGGAGACGGAGGATCTCAAATACTTCTATCCCACGGACGTGCTGGTCACCGGCTATGACATCATCTTCTTCTGGGTGGCCCGGATGATCTTCTCCGGCTGCGAGCACATGAAGAAGTTCCCCTTCCACACGGTGCTGATCCACGGCCTGATCCGGGATCCCCAGGGCAAGAAGATGTCCAAGTCCGCCGGCAACGGCGTGGACCCCATCGAGGTCATCAACACCTACGGCGCGGACGCCCTGCGCTTCAACATCATCACCGGCAACTCCCCCGGCAACGACATGCGGTATTTCCCGGAGCGGTGCGAGGCCATGCGGAACTTCTCCAACAAGCTCTGGAACGCCTCCCGTTTCGTGATGATGAACCTCACCATCGACCGGAACGAGCTGCCCGAGACCCTGGAACTGGAGGACAAGTGGATCCTCTCCCGGCTCAACGACCTGGCCGGCGAGGTGGGGGACAACCTGGACAAGTACGAGCTGGGCATCGCCGCCCAGAAGATCTATGACTTCATCTGGGACAGCTTCTGCGACTGGTATATCGAGCTCACCAAAGCCCGTCTCACCGGCGAGGACGAGGCGGCCCGGATCCAGGCCCAGAAGGTGCTGCTCTACGTCCTCACCGAGACGCTGAAGCTGCTGCACCCCTTCATGCCCTTCATCACGGAGGAGATCTTCCAGGCCCTGCCCCATGAGGGAGACGCCCTGATGATCCAGACTTATCCCACCTTCCGGGAAGACCTCTCCTTCCCCGAGGAGAGCACCCGCCTGGAGAAGGTGCTGGAGGCCATCTCCGCCATCCGGTCCCGCCGGAGCGAGATGAACGTGCCCCCCTCCAAGCGGCCCCATCTGTTTGTCAGCACCACGGATCCCCAGGCCTTCGAGAGTGGTATGGGCTATCTGCGCCGCCTGGCCATGGTGGGAGACGTGACCCTGGTGGACGAGGCGCCCGGCGATCTGGACAGCCTGGTGAGTATTGTGACGGAACACAGCGTGTGCTACCTGCCCATGAACGAGCTGGTGGACGTGGACAAGGAGCGGGAGCGCCTCCGGAAGGAACTGGAGAAAAACCGGGGCTTCCTGGAAAACCAGCGCCGGAAGCTGGCCAACGAGAACTTCGTCTCCCGGGCTCCCGAGCACGTCGTCAACGCCGAGCGGGAGCGGGCCGAGAAGCTGGAGGCCCTCATCGCCAACCTGGAGGAATCCCTCCGGAAGCTGGGATAAGCCGGAATTGACAAAACGGTCCCGAGCCGCTACAATAGCGGCTCGGGATTGATTGTTGCTGGCAATTATTTCCAGCGGGAAACTTTTTTCCCGTTTTGCGCGTCTATTGCATAGAACGATGTGAAACCTTCCGGACACACGTCCGGGGGAGGAGACAAGGATATGAGCCGAAAACCCATTCGATCCGTTATCGCCCTGCTGCTGGCGGTGCTGCTGCTGGCGGGGCTGTCCGTCGGCGCCATGGCCGCCGAGAGCGGGGAAGGGGACGGGGAGCCCGGCGAGACGGCGGGAGAACCCACGGCGCCCCCGGAACCGACGTCCGCGCCGGAACCCACACCGGAACCCACACCGGAGCCTACGCCGGAACCTACACCCACCCCGACGCCGGAGCCCACCGTACCCCCGGCCAACGAACCGCCGGCGATCGCGTCGGATCTACCCGGCACGCTGGCCATACCGGTGGGGGGATCCTTCACCCTGGCCGTGGCGGCGACGGGCGACAACCTCCAGTACCAATGGTATAAGGACGGGAACCAGCTGGTGGGCCACACGGAGACGACCCTCCAGGTGACCGGCGCCGCGCTTTCCCACGCCGGGCGGTATTTCTGCTACATCCAGAATTCCGCCGGCGCCGTGGAGAGCAGCGGCTGCGTCGTAAAGATCTTGACCCAGCCGGTGATCACCCGGAACATCAGTCCCACCTCGCTCACTCTGAACGTCGGGGACACCATCACCCTTACGGCGGCGGCCAGCGGGGAGAACATGGCGGTCCATTGGTTCTATAAAAAGGGGGACACGGAGCTCCGGGAGATCGCCGGACAGACGGGAACCACCCTCTCCATCCCCGCCGCCGAGGAACACGACGGAGCGGACTTCTACTGCCAGTTTGTCAACGAGGCGGGTGGCGCCATTACCTCCTTCTGCCGGGTCACGGTGAACAAAGGAGCCTCCGTACCGCCCAAAACCACCAAGGACCCCTATGGAGAGGTGGTAAACGAGCGGGGAAATGCCATTTTCATTGCCCGCGCCGACGGGGCGTCCTCGTACACCTGGCGGTTCATCAGCGGCGGGGGCACGGCCTATGATTACAACACCGTCGGCTCCATGTTCCCCGGGCTGAACATCTCCGGCGGCGACACGGAGCAGCTGACCCTCTCCTACATCCCCTATGAGCTGGACGGCTGGAAGGTGGCCTGCCTCTTCAAGAATGCCGCCGGCGAGACTCTCTCCGGCGCGGCGACCATCCAGGTCCAGCGGGCCGGCTCCGCGGTGAGCATCACCGCCCAGCCCAAAGGGGCCACCCTGGGTCTGGATGAGGAGGCGGACTTCGTCCTGTCCGTGGAGGCCATCGCCGCCGACGGCGGCGTCCTTGCCTACCAGTGGTACAGCGCCCCCACCAACAGCGCCGCGGCCATGCGGTCCATCCCCGGCGCCACGGGGAGCACCTGGACACCCGAACGGTCGGAGGGGACCGTTTACTACCGGGTTGGCGTCACGGCCACCGGCGGCGGCGTAACCACCGAGCCCATCTACTCCGTCACCGTCCCGGTGACCTTCACCGCGAAGAAGGAGCATGTGCATACATACAGCACCGTCTGGGAGCACAACGACATCTCCCACTGGCACCAGTGCGTCTGCGGCGACCATGCCGACGAGGAGCGGCACACCTGGGAGTGGACGGTGATCCTGGCTCCCACGGACACGGAGGACGGTCAGCAGAAGGGGGTCTGCACCGTGTGCGGGTACGAGACCGTGCAGCCCATCCCGGCCGGAAGCATGCCCGCCGCCACCGCCGCCCCGTCACCAACGGCGTCTCGAGGCAACCGCACGGGGCTGTTCCTTCTGCTGGGGGCGCTGGCCCTGATCATCATTGCCGGGGCGGTATTTCTGATCCTGCGGGTCCTGCGTTCTCCCGAGGAGGATGGGGAGGATGAATTCGAGTACGACGAGATGGGATCGGGAGACCCCGAGCAAGAAGCGGACGAACCGACCCGGACTTTTGAGCGGGACGACAGATAAAAAACGACGGCGGATTGAATCCGCCGTCGTTTTTTTATGGCAGGAAAGAATCAGGCATCCACGCCGCCGTCCACGCGGAGCAGCTGGCCGTCGACGAAGGAGGAGTCGCTTGTCGCGAGGAAAGAGCGACGGTTGCGATCTCGCGGCCCTGGCCGACACGGCCGAGAGGAGAACGGCTGGTCATGAAATCGAGGACCGGCCCGCCGGCAGCATCAAACATCGCGGTCATAATGGCGCCGGGCTGAATGCCGTTGACGTGGATCTCGGGCCCCAGCTCCAGAGCCATGGCCTTGGTAAGTCCGTTCATGGCGTGCTTGCTGGTGCAGTAAGCGATGGGGCCCCAGTGGGCGGCGCAGCCGGCCACGGAGGAGGTGTTGATGATATGGCCATCGCCCTTGGCCTTCATGACCGGGGCGCAGAGCTTCGACAGAATGAAAGCGGAGGTCACGTTGACGTTCATGACCTGCTGGAACTCCTCGACGCTCAAATCCGTGATCGGAAGCATGCTGATCATGCCGGCGTTGTTGAACAGGATATCCACGGTGCCGTAGGCTTCCATGCAGGCGTCAAAAATTTTCTGGGGGGAATTGAGATCGCTGGTGTCGGCCACCACGTAAATGGCCTCGCCGCCCGCGGCCTTGATCTTGGCGACCACGGCCTGGGCGCGCGCCTCGGGGCGTCCGGGGACGCCGACC
>JAFRDL010000146.1 GCA_017411265.1 Oscillospiraceae bacterium
GACAGCCCCGGTGAGGCCCTGCGGAAGCTCAGCGTTTAATCGACGGAAAAAAAGAAGGACTGCACCGCAGTCCTTCTTTTTTTTTTATTCGCTTTGATCCAGAATATACTCCATCTGGTACTCCTTCGGCCGCATGCCCTTTTTCCGGTAGAAGGCCAGGGCGGAGTCGTTCCCCTCCCAGACGTTGAGCGTCACCTCGTAGCAGCCGAGACGCGCAGCTTCCTTTTTCACGTGCTCGAAGAGGGCGGAGCCCATGTGCTTTCCCCGGGCGGTCTCGTCCACGCACAGGTCGTCTATGTAGAGCGTGCGGAAGGGGACCATGTTGACGTGACGGGGCGGCTCCCGGAGAACGCAGAAGGCGTAGCCCAGCACCCGGTCCTCGCCGTCCGCCGCCACGTATACCGGACGGTTCTCGTCCGCGAAAATGACGGCCAACTCCTCCCTGGAATACTTGGTGGTGCCGGGAACGAAGATGTCCGGCCGGATGGCGGCGTGGAGCTCCAGCACCTGGCTCAGCAGACGCAGTACGTCGTCCGTGTCTTTTTCTTCAGCTTTGCGGATGATCATGTCGGATCCCTCCCGGATCATGGCTCCTCCCTCCTCCGGCTCATCAGCCCCGCGATCCGGGGGAGAGCACGGTTGAAGCAGGCGCCCATCAAAAGGATATACTGGCAATAATACAGCCACAGCATCACCGCCACCACGCTGGCAAGGTTTCCGTAGGTGCCGTAGCTGCCGGTGGCGGCGACCAGGGCGGAGAAGAGCCAGGTGAAGAGGCACCAGCCCCCGGCGGCCAGCAGAGCTCCGGGGAAGAGCTCCCGGAACCGGGGCCGTACGTTGGTGGCCCAGCGGTAAATGCCGCAGAAAAACAGCGTCAGCAGCGCGATCACCAGCACGAAGCGGAAATGGAGCAGAAAGGCGATGACCGGACGGATCCCCGGAAGATACCGCTCCGTCAGCCGGATGATCTGCCGGCCGAAGCCGCCCAGCACGATGCTGAGCACCATGGCCAGCACCATGCACAGCGTGTAGATCACTCCTCTGGCCCGCCGGGGGAGAAAGCCGGAGCGATGCTTCTGCTCATACACCAGCTCCAGCCCCCGGATGAGGGAGGCGAAGCCCCGCCCGGAGGACCAGACGGTGGCCAGGACGGACACGGACAGCACCCCCAGGGACGAGGCGAACACATCCGCGAGGATCACCCGGATCAGCGCGTTGAAGGAGGCCGGGAACACGGGAGTCACGGCGGTGAGCACCTGCTCCTCCGTGAGGGACGTATAGGGCAGGATGGACGTGATCAGCATCACGATGGGAACCAGGGACAGAAAAAACCAGAACGCCGTGGAGGACGCGCTGGCGGCCAGCTGCCATCGGCTGATAAAATCCGTATTTTTTTGTATACTGTCGATGAGCTTTCTGATCTTGTTCATGGGGGGATTATACCCCATCCGTTGCGGCAAAACAAGAGAAAAAACCCGGTCTTTACAAGATGCCGCGAAATAGGGTAGAATTCCGATGGGTGATGAATGAAGATGAAGAAGCATTCCACACGGTGGATCGCGGCGCTCCTCTCGCTGCTGCTCCTTGCGGGCTGCGGGGCCAGGGATCCGGGGGGCGCGGCGGTGCCGGCCCCGACGGCGGCTCCGTCGTCCGCTCCTGCGGAGACGGGCGTGCCCGCCGCGTCCATGGAGCCGGAGCCCGTGGAGGAGCCGGAGATCGAGCGGTTCCCCTTCGTATACGTCGCCGACGCGTTTACCCGCTCCGACGGCGTCCACGCCGACGTGGACTTCGCGGACATGGAGTGGTATCTCTACGACATGACGGATTTCACCGCCGTTGCGGACCGCCTTGCCGTCACCGACAGCGAGGAGGAGGCCCAGGCGATCTACGACTGGCTGATGACGGAGTATCTCCGTATCAGCACCCTGGACGAGCTGGCCTGGATCGACTTTTACGCCTACGGCACCGAGGCGGACCAGGAGGCCTGCCAGGCCACGGACGAGCTGCTCCTGACCGCCGGGGATACCTTGTACGCCGCCGTTTCCGACGCCTTGAACGGCAGCCTTTCCCGGGAATTCTCCGCCTATGTGGGCGAGGAGATGAGCGAGGCTCTTTCGGACTATGAGGAGATGTCCGATCGGGAGATGGAGCTGAAAAACCGGGAGACCGAGCTGCAGCTTCAGTACAACGCCCTTCTCTCCCGCAGGGATCTCAGCGAGCCGGAACTGGCCTTCCGGGCGGGAGAGATCCTTCTGGAGCTGGTTTCTGCCCGCAACGAGCTGGCGCAGATCTACGGCTACGAGACTTTCGCCGACTATGCCTACGAATCGTACTACGGCCGGGACTATACCCCCGCCGACGCCGCGGCGCTGTGCAAGGCGATCAAGCCCTATGCCAGACGATACTTCAAAAACTGTTGCTACTGTGACGCGTTTTACGTGGATATGGGCTCCGCGGCGGAGCGCACGCCGGAGCAGCTGATAGACCTTTTGGGGTACTATGCGCCCCGGATCTCCCCCGCGGCGGCGGAGGCGCAGCAATATATGGAGCGGCACGGGCTTTATCTGCTGGACAGCGTGGACCGGATCGCGGAGCTGGGCTTCACAACCACGCTGAAACTGTACAGCGCCCCGTTCCTCTACAACAGCCTTTACGGCAACATCTACGACATCCAGAGCGTTTTCCACGAGTTCGGCCACTACTACGACGCCTATGTCAATCAGCCTGAAAACCAGATGATCAGCATGGGGTCCTACGACGTTTTCGAGATCCACTCCACCGGGCTGGAGGCGCTGTCCTACGGCTGGTACGACGAGATCTTCGGGGACAGAGCGGAAGAGGCCCGGATCAACTGCCTGGACGGGCTGATGTACAACATCATCTCCGGCTGCATCTACGACGAGTTTCAGCAGTACGTTTACTCTCACCCGGACATGACCGTGGACGAGCTCAACAGCGTCTACGGGGATATCCTCAGCTCCTACGGCCGGAAGCTCTGGTCCCTGTCCGACCGGTACGAGTGGATGAACGTGAGCCACAACTTTGAAAGCCCCTTCTACTACGTGAGCTATGCCGCCAGCGCCCTGGCCTCCCTGCAGATCTGGGCAAAGGCCCGGTGGGACCGGGACGAGGCCATGGAGCTGTACAACGATCTGGTGAGCCGCGGCGCCTATGACCAGGGCTACTGCGAGCTGCTGCGTTCGGTGGGCCTGGTGTCGTTTACCGACGATCTGGACGCCTGTCTGAAGGAGGCGTACGCCGCGCTGGAGGAGATGTGCCTCCGGTACGACAGCAGGAGCTGATCGATAAAGAAACCGCCCCGGGACCGTTCCCGGGGCGGTTTCTTTATGTTCTTTCAGGCGAAAGCCAGATCCTGGCAGTACCAGTAGCCGTTTTTCCGGATCCACAGCATTTCATAGTCCAGGGAGAGGTCCTGCGTCTCGTGGCGCGTGATGCTGGTAACGTCCACGTGCCCCCGGCAGAGGAAGGCGTCGTCCCCCAGCGGGATGTAGTCTGAGGTTTGGATATCGGAGAATTTCAGCGTCACTCCCACGGTCCATGTGAGGGAGTCCCCGGCGTTCCAGATGTACCGGGAGAGGGGGGAGGGATTGACGGTGTACACGCAGGGATATCCCCGGTCTCCGTGGCCCGCGCCGTAGTCGCACAGCGCCCACAGGAAGGATCGGACCCGCTCATGGCAGGCATCGTGGAGCGCCTCGGACCCCGCCGGGGAGAAGACGAGCTCCGTGCCGGTCCCGGCGCACTCCAGCAGGCCGCCGTCGGCGGCTTTTACGTCGATCTCCGGGACGGAGTACAGCCCGCCGGCGGTGTAAATCAGGGATTCCGGCAGATACTCCTGCAGCTCGGCGGGGATGTCCAGCTTTGTGGGCCAGGCCCGGGTGGCGGTAACGTCGCCCTCGTCCAGAAGGGCGCCGCAGACGGTCACCAGGGCGTCACGGGGAGCGGTGACGGAAAAGCTGTGCCCCGCGGCGTCCGGCAGCGTGTACTCCCACTCTGTACCGTCGCTGCGGAGAAGGAGAAGTCCGTCCTGCCTCCATGCCTCCAGCTCGGCGGCGCCGTACATGCCGGGGATGGCGTACCGTACCCGGCTGGGAACGCCGTCAAAGCGCTGCTCCAGCTCCGTGAGATCCGGATAGGGGAGACCGCGCTCGGCGATATAGCTCTCGCTCACCGGCACTCCGTTGAGGGTGAGAGCGGCGTCCTCCGGCACGGTCACGGAGAGGGTGCGGCGTTCTCCGGTAAGGGCGTTGAGAGGCCCGGTCTCCACCTGCCATACGCCGTTTTCGAACCGGGCGGACAGCAGAAGGATGTCGGCGTCTCCGGCGGAGAGGATGTAGTCCTGTGCCCGCTCCGAGCCGGAACCGGGGAGCTCCCGGAAGGAGAACCGGTCCCCGGCGGCGGCGTCATAAATGGCGGCGGCCACCTGGCCGGCGTTTTCAAACTCCGTCACCTCCGGCGTGTGGAGCCGGACGTATTCCTGCCGGAGCCAGACGGCGTCACGGGCGTCCAGCCAGTGCTGCACCGTCTCCGCCGGGCCGTCCGTCCGGAGCACGCCCCGGGCCGGAAGGACAAGAAGCAGGATCCCAGCCCCCGCCAGGAGCAGAAACACCGCCAGAGAGAGAAGGACCGTTTTTTTCATTCCCCTTCCCCTCCTTCCACAGGCATCACCAGGATGCAGGTAGGAATGGGTCTGGGGCCGCCGGAGGTGTTGCAGATGTTGATATATTCCCCCCGGTAATACATATCGCTGGAGGCACCGCCGTCCATGTTCCCGGCGGTGACGCAGCCGTATCCGGCCATGATCTCCGCCAGCTCCTGCTCGGTGACCCCCAGGGCGGAGGCCTGTCTGCCCTGGATGTTCAGCAGTACGACAGAGCCGTCGTCCCGCTGTCCCACAGCGGTGCGGGGCTCCTCCATATAGGTGCCCAGATTGGAGCAGATCTCCCCGTCCACGATCAGGGTGGGGCCGTAGCTCAGCGCCCAGACAAGCCCCAGCTCCTGACACCGGGCGGAGGTGAACTCGCCGGCGTACAGACGCCCGTCGGCGTCCATGCCCACGGTGGAATCCAGCCCGCCCCGCAGGACGCGCCCGTCGGCGATGACGTTGCCCAGGGGCACGTTGCCGCTGCCGCCTCCCGCGGGATCGGCAAAGGCGCCGCCGTTCACTGCCAGCACGGCGCCGTATTCATCGGCCATCTGTGCCAGCCGCCTGCCGGAGCCTCCCTGGGCGTTGGGGCTGAAAAGCCCCACCCGCAGCCGGAGAGGATCGTCCACGATGGCGATAAAGCCCTTGTACCGCTTGCCCTGGACCCGGGCGACGAGCAGCCCCTCCTCCTCAAAGAGGATCTCCTCAAAGCCGAACGGCTCCTCCTCCGCGGGCGTCGGGGCCGCCGCGGGCTCGGGAGCGGGGGCGCTCACCGGCTCCGGCGCCGTGTACACGGAAATGGCGCGCTCCCGCGCAGCCCCGCTCCCGGCATACGCCGGAGGCGCGGCCTGACGGGAGGCGAAAAACCACAGGCCTCCCACGACGAGCAGCGCCGCCGCAACGGCCATGACCAGCCCGCTGGCCAGTCCGCCGGACCGGCCGGAACGTTTCTCCATAAGCACATCCTTCCGACAACATGGTATTTTCTTCATTATATCGAAAGCCCGGCGTTTTTTCAACGGGGAAAAAGGTTTACCATAATAAAATTATGATAATTAATTGCGCCCGTCACCGAGGGGATCGGACCCCGGTGACGGGCGGATGGTTACCGTCATTTCCCTACACAACATCCACGACCGTAAGCTCTCCTTCCACGACGCGGAACCGGATCTCCCGCCCGGCGAAGCCGAAGCCGTAGACCCGCTCCGGGTCGTCCTGGTAGGAGGGACGCGGATCGCCCTCCAGGACGCCGATGAGAGCGGCACGCTTTTCCTCCGGTATCCGCTCGAGCAGCTCCGCCGGGAACCGGCAGCGCACGGTCCGGGGCGGGGCGGAGGTAAACCCGGCGGAGGCCTCCGGATGGGAGTCGGCATAGGCGATATAGGGCTTCACGTCCAGGATGGGCGTGCCGTCCATGAGGTCGGCGCCCCGGACGTACAGCACCGGCCCCTCCGGGTCGTCATAGTCGATCCGTTCCAGAGGCAGGGAGGAGATGCCGATGTGGTTGGGGCGGAAGGGAGAACGGCTGGCGAACACCCCGACCCGGGCGTTCCCTCCCAGCCGGGGCGGGCGCACCGTGGGGGAGAAGGACTCTCCCTCCCGGACAGCGGCGGAAAACTGCCAGAGAAGCCAGATGTGGCTGAACGCCTCCAGACCGCGTACCGCGTCGGCGCTGCGGAACTCCGGCTCGAACACCACCCGGGCCAGCAGCTCCGGCACCAGCCCCGCCTGCCGGGGCACGCCGAACTTGGTGGTAAAGTCCGTGCGGATATGAGCCACGGGCCGCATGAGGATCTCGTTAGTTTTCATGGACGTACTCCTTTGCCGTTTCGTTGGCCTGCCACAGGGAGTAATTGAAGCCCCGGAGCCCGGCGCCCTTGTATTGTGCGGGGATGCCCTGGTCCAGATATCCATCCAAATAGACGCCGATGGCCTCCCGCTGCCCGGGCAGATAGGGCCGCAGTTCGCCCAGCGCGTCGGCGGAGAGCTCGTACCGGATCAGAGAAAGAGACGTGTGCGTGCAGCCGAAGCGCTGCAGGTCGTACCGGGCGGCCAGGGCGTCCGGCCGGGCGAAGGCGAAGACCAGCCAGGCCGCGAGACACACCGCCAGGGAAAACCGGAACAGCCGGAAGAAGGGCCGGAACACCGCGATCACCGCCCCGGCCAGGATCACCGCCAGCACCAGCAGGAACCACAGCACCAGCAGCCGCAGGAAGGTGAGCCCGTAGACCTGGACGTACAGGATCATCCGCCAGGCGCTGGAGAGCTCCATGACGCAGGTGCAGCCGGAGATCACGCACAGCAGCGCGCGCAGCGCGGCGCTGCCGGTGAACCGTCGCTGGGACACGATCACCAGCGCCACGTTGATGCCGCTGACCAGCAGCAGCTGGAAAAACCCTTCCCGGGCGTACTGGGCGTAGGTGGTGCCCTCCGGGAGGACGGCGGCGCGGCCCCGGAACAGCACGGCGATCTGGATGGCGCAGAACACCAGATAGATCACGGCCAAAACGGCGGTGAAGGTGACAGCCACCAGAGCGTCGGTCCGCCGGGGCGGACGCTGCGCCTCCGGCTCCGGCCGGTCCGTCTGGGCGCAGAGTACGCCGTAAAACGCCAGCCCCGCCAGGAGGAAGAGAACCAGAAACTGGAGAGCCGTGGACAGCTCCCGGCCGTTCCAGCCCGTGAAGAGGCGGTCGAACAGGGCGCGGAACACCGCGTCCGCGGAGGCCAGCAGGGCGGTCACCGCCGCGGCCAGCGGCAGGGCGATCAGGAGCCCCAGCACGACATATCTCCCGCGGCCGCGCCCCTCTCCGGTTTTCCGCCGGGCGGCCAGATGGGAGAAGGGCTCGAAGCATCGTCCCACCGTCCGGAAGACCAGCCGGAGCACCGCCGCAGCGGCCTTCCCGAAATGCCAGTCCCGGAGAGCGGCAAAGGCGTTCAGGCTCCAGAAGCACTGCAGCAGGAAACAGCCCAGAATGCTGACGGACTGGATCATCGGATCGGCGGTCCAGAAGACGGTGAGAGCCAGCAGCAGGATCCCGGCGTACCATACGCCGTCCCGCCGCAGCCGGGCCAGCCCCAGCCGCCGCAGCGCCAGATGGGCGCATACCGACCAGACGGCGGCGTACAGCACAGCGTTGAGTCCCAGACCGCCGGTCCGGACGAAGCACAGGGCGCACGCCGCCCCCACTGCCGCGGCCAGGATCAGATAATACGGGCAGTCGGCCCGCAGCCGCCGATGGCGTTCTCCCTCCGGGGCAGGGCGGGATACGAACGGCTCCGCCGCATCCGGTCCGGAGAGGACGGGATCGGACGGATACCGGTCAAACGTCTCATTCATCGTTTGTTTCCTCATCCGGTTCCCAGGCCAGGATATCCCCCGGCTGGCAGTGGAGCTCCCGGCACAGGGCGTCCAGGGTGGAGAAGCGCACCGCTTTGGCCCGGTTGTTTTTCAGAATGGACAGATTGGCCATGGTGATGTCCACCTTTTCCGCCAGCTCGCCCACGCCGATCTTCCGCATGGCCATGACCACGTCCAGATTTACAACGATCATGTTCTCACCTCATCAGATGGTCAGGTCGTTTTCTTCCTTGTACCGCACCGCCTGGGCAAAAACGTGGGACAGCACGAAGGAGAACAGCGCCGCAATGAAGAAGACGATGATGATCACCACGGTGGCCGGGGTGAAGATCACGAGGAGCCGCACCGCGGTGATCCCCGCGATGGCGATGCCCAGGATGCCCATCCGCCGGAGGCTGATCACATTCTGCCAAACGAAGCAGTCGTTCCCGAGCACCGTGCGGAACATCCGCCGCAGCTCGTAAATGATCAGCACCGCCCCCGCGCCGGAGAGCATGAACAAAGCGGTGTTCAGCCAGTAATGCCTTTCCAGATTGGGATAGAACGAAGCCATCCACCGGAAGGTAAAAGGAAGAGAGAGCGTGGCCAGGATGCCGCCGCAGAACATAACGTCCAGCAGTCCCTTGGTGACGCGCGCCACGCCGTTTGCCGTCTCGTTGGGAGTCATATCCATCACCTCGGAGGGAAAGATACCACAGAGAAGGCCGGAGGTCAATAAAAAAATATCGA
>JAFRDL010000147.1 GCA_017411265.1 Oscillospiraceae bacterium
CGGGCTGACCGACTGGATCTCGGGCTTTGGGGAGAAACCGAAGCTGGTGTTCGTCAACCACGGGGAGAACGAAGTCACTGACTCCTTTGCCGCCTATCTGGAAGAGAATTTTGGCTTCAAGGCGTTTGCCCCTTACAGCGGCACGGAATTTGATCTTATCTCGGGCCGGTTCCTGGCCTGCCCGGCGCCGGTCCTCGTGAAGAAGGAAACCACCGGCGGCGAACGGGGCAGCGCGCTGTACAACCAGCTCCTGGACGACGGCGAAGCGCTCCTCACCCTGATCCGATCCTCCAGGGAGCGTCCCAACAAGACGCTCAAGCAATTTATCCGGGATCTGGAAGCGCTTCAGAAAAAGTATCAATAAGAATCTTTTGCATACACAGGAGGATGTTCTTATGGAGGAAAAAAAGCCCGTATATAAGCGGGTACTGCTGAAGCTCAGCGGCGAGGCGCTGTCCGGGGATGCGGGCACCGGCCTGGATTTCAAGGTCATGGAGAAGGTCTGCGGCGTGGTGGCTGAGGCCGTCCGCATGGGCGTGGAGATCGGTATCGTCGTGGGCGGCGGCAACTTCTGGCGCGGCGTCAAAAACGGCGAGGGCCGGATGGACCGGGCGCGGGCTGACTACATGGGCATGCTGGCCACCATCATGAACTGCCTGGCGATCCAGGACGTGCTGCTGCAGCAGGGGGTGGACGCCAGAGTACTCACCGCCATGGAGATCCAGCACATCGGGGAGCCTTTCTCCATCGACCGGGCGGAGGGCTACCTGAAAAACGGCTCCGTCGTCGTCCTCGGCGGCGGTGTGGGAAGCCCTTATTTCACCACCGACACGGGGGCGGTGCTTCGGGCGGCGCTGATCCATGCAGAAGCCATCCTTCTCGCCAAGAATATAGACGGCGTATACAGCGCCGACCCCAGGAAAGATCCCGCCGCGGTGAAGTATGACTCCATTTCCTATGAGGAGGTCCTGGAAAAGCGGCTGGCCGTGATGGATACCGCCGCCACCTGCATCGCCATGGAGAATCAGATCCCCGTGATGGTCTTTGCGCTGAAGGATCCGGAGAACATCCTCCGGGCGCTCCGGGGCGAGACCGTGGGCACGCTTGTAAAATAATCATCCGATAGAAGGGGAGGAAAAGACAATGCCTGAGATTTCCGAATTCAAGACCCGTATGATCAAGACCACGGAGGTCCTTTCCACGCAGTTTGCCGCTGTCCGTGCCGGACGCGCCAATGCCGCTGTGCTGGACCAGATCGAGGTGGATTATTACGGCTCTCCCACACCCATCCGGCAGATCGCGTCCATCTCTACGCCGGATCCCCGGACGCTGCTCATCCAGCCCTGGGACGCCAGTACGCTGAAGCTCATTGAGAAAGCCATTCTCATCTCCGATCTGGGCATCAATCCCCAGAACGACGGACGCACCATCCGGCTGGTGTTCCCCCAGCTCACGGAGGAGCGCCGCAAGGAGCTGGCCAAACAGGTCCGCCGGTACGGGGAGGACGCCAAGGTCGCCGTGCGGAACATCCGCCGCGACGCCATGGACAAGTTCAAAAAGGAGCAGAAGAAGGGCGAGATCACCGAGGATGATCTGAAGGATCTGGAAAAGGATCTGCAGAAGCTTACCGACGATTACATCAAGGAAGTGGACAAGCTGATCGCCGCCAAGGAAAAGGAACTTTTCGAGATCTGATGGCGACAGATACGATCGACCGCGCCGCCGGGGGATCCCAGCCGATCCCCCGGCACATCGCGATCATTATGGACGGTAACGGCCGCTGGGCCCAGCAGAAGGGGATGCCCCGGACCGCCGGACACGCCGTGGGGGCGGAGACGTTCCGCCGCATCGCCACCTACTGCAAGGATCTGGGCATGGACCACCTCACGGTGTACGCCTTCTCCACCGAGAACTGGAAACGTTCCCGGGATGAGGTCGGCGCCATCATGGGTCTTTTGAAGAAGTATCTGCTGGAATCCATCGAAAAAATGGAGCGGGACCGGATCCGGCTGAAGATCCTGGGGGATACCAGCGCTCTCTCGCCGGAGCTGCAGGAGCTGATCCGCAAAACGGAGATCATCGCGGAACGTCTGCCCGGCTGCTTCCAGGCAAACGTGTGCCTCAACTACGGCGGCCGGGACGAGATCGTCCGGGCCGCGGAGCGGTTTCGCCGGGAGCATCCGGGCGAACCGATCACAGAGGAGGGGATCGCCTCCTGTCTGGATACGGCGGACATCCCGGATCCGGACCTCATAATCCGCACGGGCGGGGAATATCGTATATCGAATTTTCTGCTTTGGCAGTGCGCCTACGCGGAGCTTCTGTTCACGGATGTACTGTGGCCGGATTTCAGTGAAAAAGATATCGACGACGCCATCGATGCCTTCCGGCACCGGGATCGGCGTTACGGAGGGGTCAAGGTTTGAAGGTTCGGATCATTACGGCGGCGGTCGGCGTTCCCGTGCTCCTGGCGCTGATCCTCTTTGCGCCTCTGTGGGGCATGGGGATCGCCATCGGAGCGCTGTGCGCCGTCGCGGCCTGGGAGCTGATGCGCTGTTCTCTGGGGGAAACGCCCAAGCGGATCTATGTCTCCGCCATCCTCTGCGCTTTCTGCCTGCCCATGATGTTCTCCTTCGGTCTGCAGATGACCGCCGGGGTGGGGGCCCTGCTGTTTCTTTTTTTTGTCCTCTCTCTGGAACTGATGATCTCCTTCAACGGGAAACGCCGCATCACCCTGGAGATGGTTGCGGTGTCCATGCTGGCGGGGGCCGTGCTTCCGCTGATGCTCTCCACCCTGATCCGCATCGCCCGGGTGGAGGATGCCGGACGGGTCCGGGTACTTGTTCCTCTGATCGTCGCCTTCAGCAGCGACGCGGGCGCCTATTTTGTCGGCATGAAGTGGGGACGGCGGAAGCTGGCTCCGGAGATATCGCCGCATAAAACGCTGGAGGGATCCTTGGGCGGGATCGTCAGCAGTACGGCCCTTTCCGCCGTTTACGGCCTGATCCTCATGGCCCGCGGCTACGGCGTCAATCTGCTCACCCTGGCAGGGTTCGGACTTTTCGGCAGCCTGGTTTCCCAATTGGGGGATCTGACGTTCTCCGCCTTCAAGCGGCAGTACGGGATCAAGGATTACAGCAATCTCCTTCCCGGTCACGGCGGCGTGCTGGACCGGTTTGACAGTATGTATTATCTGGCGCCGCTGGCGGAGCTGTGGATGTTCTGGCTTCCTGTCATCTGGCGATGAGGTGCGTATGGTAAAAGGTATTTCCATTCTCGGCTCCACGGGTTCCATCGGACGGCAGACCGCGGAAGCGGCCGGCCGTCTTGGCATTCCCGTGCTTGCCATCGCGGCGCGCCGCGACGTGGAGCTCCTGGAAAAACAGGCTCGTGAGCTTCATCCCCGGTACGTGGGCGTCTTTGATCCGTCGGCGGCCAATCAGCTCCGTGAGAGACTTTCCGATACGGATATCACGGTGGAGGAGGGGGAGGGATCCCTCGTTGCCGCCGCCTGTGTGGACGGGGCGGACTGCGTGGTCACCGGGGTATCCGGCAGCATCGGCCTGCGCCCCACACTGGCCGCCATCCGCGCCGGACGGCGCATCGCCCTTGCCAACAAGGAGACGCTGGTGTGCGCCGGAACGATCGTGATGTCGGAGGCGGCGCGCTGCGGCGCAGAGATCCTTCCCGTGGATTCGGAGCATTCCGCCATTTTCCAGTGTCTGGCGGGGCGGGATCGGAGGGAGCTGCGGCAGATCCTTCTCACCGGTTCCGGCGGTCCCTTCCGGGGCTGGACGGCGGAGCAGACGCGGGATGTGACGCCGGAGCAGGCGGTACGCCATCCCAATTGGAGCATGGGCGCCAAAATCAGCGTGGACAGCGCCACCATGATGAACAAGGGCCTGGAGTTCATCGAGGCCATGCATCTCTTTTCCGTCTCACCGGATCAGATCCGGGTAGTAATCCACCCGGAGAGCGCCGTCCACTCCATGGTGGAGCTGGTGGACGGCACTGTGATCGCGCAGCTTGGCGTGCCCGACATGGGGCTGCCCATCCAGTATGCGCTGACTTGGCCGGAGAGGATGCCGTCTGTGACGCCCTCGCTGGACTTTGCCGCTCTGGGCTCCATGCATTTTGAAGATCCCGATCTGGAGAAAGTACCCTGTCTCCGTCTTGCCATGGACTGTGCTCGACAGGGCGGCACGTCACCCTGCATCCTGTCCGCCGCCAACGAGGCGGCGGTGGGGGCGTTTTTGGGGCACCGGATCGGCTACCATGACATCTACCGACTGGTGGCAGGCGCTGTGGAGGCAGGAGAATATATCCCTTGTCCCACGCTGGAGGAGATCCTGGCGGCAGACGCCCGTGCCAGGGAATATGTGAAGGATTCGATCGCGTAATGTATATCGTTCTGGCAATAATTGCATTCGGAGTTCTGATCTTCGTTCATGAGCTGGGTCACTTTCTGGCAGCCAAGGCTTGCGGCGTCAAGGTCACGGAGTTTTCCATGGGCATGGGCCCCCGCCTCCTCCACAAGCAGGAGGGGGAGACCGTGTATTCCCTGCGTGCACTGCCCATCGGCGGCTTCTGCGCCATGGAGGGTGAGGACGGCCCATCGGACGACCCGCGGGCCTTTTCCAACCACAGCGTCCTTCACAGGCTGCTGATCCTGGTGGCGGGCTCTGCCATGAACTTTCTCCTGGGGATCCTGCTTGTCTGCATCGTGTACGCGCCTTCCGGCGGCTTCCACAGCCCGGTGATCGTGGGTTTCTTTCCCGAATGCCCCTACCAGGGGACCCTGCAGGAGGGGGACGAGATCCGTTCCGTGAACGGGCACAGGATCTATTTTACGAACAATTTCAGCGAATATGCCGGCGCGGACGCCGACGGAGATCTGGATCTGGTGATCCGGCGGGACGGAAAGAACATCCGTCTCGACGCCTATCATATGGTACCGGTGGAGTATACCGAAGACGACGGTACCGTGACTCTGAAATACGGCCTGTATTTCGGGATCGAAGAGGCCAACGTATTCACCACGCTGAAGTATTCCCTGTACACCTGTCTGGACTTCGTCCGCATGGTCTGGCAGGGGCTGGTGCAGCTGTTCACCGGGCAGGCGGCCATGTCTGACCTAACCGGCGTGGTCGGGATCGTGGATATCATCAATGAGACCGGCCAAAGCGCTCCCACCGTGTCTCAGGGGGTGGAGAACGTCGTGTTCCTGATGGCGTTCATCGCCGTGAACCTCGCCGTGATGAATATGCTGCCCATCCCCGCGCTGGACGGCGGGCATGTGCTCACACTGCTGATCTGCTTTGCCATTGAGAAGATCACCGGGAAAAAACCGAACCCGATGATCGAGGGGTATATCCATTACGTGGGGCTGATTTTGCTTCTGCTTCTGATGGCCGTGGTGCTGTATTTTGACGTTGCGAGGATCGTGAAACGATGAAACGAAAGATCACAAGGACAATCCATGTGCGGGGCGTGGCCGTGGGCGGCGGGAACCCCATCCCGGTCCAGTCCATGACAAACACCCGTACGGAGGACGTCTCCGCGACCCTGGAGCAGATCCGCCGGCTCGGTTCGGCAGGCTGTCAGATCATCCGGCTGGCTGTACCCAACCAGTTGGCCGCCCGGGCTCTTCCGGAGATCCGCCGGGGCACGGATCTGCCTCTGGTGGCGGACATCCACTTTGACTATACCCTGGCGCTGGCGGCGCTGGAGGCGGGCTTCGACAAGATCCGCATCAACCCCGGCAACATCGGATCTCCCGAGCGCGTCCGCCTGGTGGCGGATGCCTGTCGGGACCGGGGCGTGCCCATCCGGATCGGCGTCAATTCCGGTTCCGTTGAGAAAGACCTGCTGGAAAAATACGGCCGCACGCCGCAGGCCCTTTGCGAGAGCGCCCTCGGCCATGTGAAGCTGCTGGAGGACTGCGGCTTTGAGGACATCTGCATTTCCGTAAAGGCTTCGGATCCGGCCATGACGGTGGAGACCAACCGGCTGCTTTCCTCCCTGTGCGATTACCCCCTGCATCTGGGCGTCACGGAGGCGGGCACCAAGGAACTGGGCATCCTGAAATCCGCCGCCGGGATCGGCTCGCTTCTTCTGGACGGCATCGGCGACACCATTCGCGTTTCCCTTACCGACGCGCCGGAGGAGGAGGTTCGGGCTGGGATCGATCTTCTTCGTGCGCTGGGGCTGCGTCGGGGCGTGCAGTTCATTTCCTGTCCCACCTGCGGCCGGACAGAATACGATCTCATCGGCACGGCAAAAGAGGTGGAATCCCGTCTGCGGGACAGACCCTGGGACATCACCGTGGCGGTGATGGGCTGTGTGGTCAACGGTCCCGGCGAGGCCTCTCACGCCGATTACGGCATCGCGGGGGGAAAGAGCGAGGGCCTTTTGTTCCGGCACGGGCAGCCCCTGTATCGTGTCCCCTCTGAAAAACTGGCCGACGCGCTGGTAGAACTGATCGAAAGCGAGAACGATTCATGATCGAGGAAGCCCCGTTTTTGCAGCTGTTCGGCTGCTGTGAAGATGTAAAATATCTGTGCGGCGGCCTCGAGAAGGCCGTGGTCCGCGGCGTGGTGATCTCCCGGGAGGAGAAAACCATGGAGATCGAAGCGTTCTTCGCCACCGCTCCCCAGACGGGAGATCTGGTCCTGGCGGAGGGCAGGATCGCCGCGGACTACGGCCTTCGCTCCGTTCGGATCCTGGCTGATTATCCAAAGACTGTCCAGCCGGACAAGAAAAAGACCGGAAAAAGCGCCTCGGAAAAGCCTGTCCCGGAGAAGGCCGCCCCCGGTGATCTGATCTACGGAAAGACAGCGCCGAAGGAGGAGCGTACCCGAATCGGCGATCTGACGCTGGAATCCGGTACGGTGTCCGTCACCGGCAAGATCTTTGAGGTGGACAGCCGCACGATCCAGAAGACCAACGCGGCGGTCCTCAGCTTTTCCATGACGGATTATACGGGCAGCATCCATGTGTCCAAATACATACGCGCAAAGGATGACCAGTCCGTTCTGGACCAGGTCCACAAGGGAGACTGGCTGACCGTCCGCGGCAGCATTGTCTACAATCGGTATGAGAACGACATGGCGCTGGAGCCCACGGCGATCGTTCTGGAAAAGGAGCCGATGCGTCAGGACACGGCGGCGGGGGAAAAGCGGGTGGAGCTGCATCTCCACACCCGGTTTTCCGCTCTCGACGCGCTCACCGATCCCGCCGCCGCTGTGAAAACAGCCGCCCGCTGGGGACATCGGGCGATCGCGGTCACCGACCACGGCGTGGCCCAGGCGTTCCCGGACGTATGGCATGCGGGAAAGAAAAACGGCATCAAAGTGATCTACGGCGTAGAGGGTTATTTCGTCAACGATATGGACGATCTTCTGGCCGTCCACGGCGAGACGGATCTGCCTCTGGACTGCGATTTCGTGGGATTTGATATCGAGACCACCGGCCTGGACGGGGAGACGGAGCGGATCACGGAGATCGGCGCGGTCCGCGTGGTGAACGGCACCGTCACGGAGAGTTTTCAGACCTTTGTCGATCCGGGAAAGCCCATCCCGCCCGAGATCGTTCAGCTCACCGGCATCAGCGACAGCGACGTGGCCGGGGCGCCGTCCGAGGGAGAAGCGCTCTCGGCGTTTCTGAAATTTGCGGGAGATCTTCCTCTGGTCGCCCACAACGCCGCTTTCGACGTGGGTTTTCTCGCCTCCGGCGCGGCCAGGAATGGTCTGGATTTCCATCCAGTGTTCGTCGATACTCTGGCGGTCAGTCAGAGTCTGATGAAGGAGCTCAAGCGCTTCAAGCTGGATATCGTGGCCCGCGCGCTGGGCCTGCCGGAGTTCAACCACCACCGCGCCAGCGACGATGCGGCCGTTTGTGCGCGGATCTTTCTGGCGCTGCGCCCCCGGCTGAAGGAGGCCGGCGCGAGAAAGCTGGCGGACATAGGCCCGGTGACCATGGCGCTGCGAAGCACGGAAAACCGCCGTCCCAGGCACATCATCCTGCTTGTCCGGAACAAAAAAGGCCTGAAAAACCTGTATGAACTGATTTCCAAGTCCCATCTGGAGCATTTCCGGAAAAAGCCCATCATCCCCAAGAGCCTGCTGAACGAGTATCGGGAGGGGATCATTGTCGGCTCTGCCTGCGAGGCGGGTGAGCTGTTCGACGCCATCGTGCGTCACCGCAGCGCCGCCGAGCTGGAGCGGATCGCTTCCTATTACGATTATCTGGAGATCCAGCCCCTGTGCAACAATCGGTTTCTCATCGACGACGGTAGGGCAAAGGACGAGGATCAGCTGCGTGAGTTCAACCGGCGCGTCCTTGCTCTGGGCAAACGGCTGGGAAAGCCGGTGTGCGCCACGGGCGACGTCCATTTTCTGGATCCGCAGGATGAGATCTACCGGCACATCCTTCTGGCAGGGCAGAAGTTCCCCGATGCGGACAAGGAGCTGCCCGTCTACTTCAAGACCACGGATGAGATGCTCCGGGAGTTTTCCTACCTGGGAGAGCCGGACTGCCGGGACGTGGTGATCACTTGGCCAAACCGGATCGCCGACCAGGTGGAAGAGTTTGAGCTTCTCCCCAAGGACCTGTTTCCGCCTTCCATTCCCCACGCCGCGGAGGACCTGGAAAAAATGGTCTGGGACAAGACCCATGCCCTCTACGGCGACGAGCCTCCCGCACTGGTCAGGGACCGGGTGCAGACGGAGCTGGACGCCATTCTGGGGCGTCACTATGAAGTCATTTACATGAGCGCCCAGAAGCTGGTGCAGAACTCTCTGGAGCACGGCTATCTGGTGGGCAGCCGGGGCAGCGTGGGTTCTTCCATCGTGGCGTACATGTCCGGCATCACGGAGGTCAACTCTCTTCCGCCTCATTACCGCTGTCCCCGCTGCCGGCATTCCGACTTTGAAAACAATATTTCCGAAACGGGGGAGAAGTACGGCTGCGGCGCGGACATGCCGGACCGGGTCTGCCCGGTCTGCGGCACGCCCATGGTGAAGGACGGCTTCGACATCCCCTTTGAAACCTTCCTCGGATTCGGCGGCGACAAGGTGCCGGATATCGACCTGAACTTCTCCGGGGAATACCAGGCCAACGCCCACAAATACACCGAGGAGCTTTTTGGCAGGGACCATGTATTCCGCGCCGGGACCATCGGCACGCTGGCGGAAAAGACCGCCTACGGCTATGTGAAGAAGTATCTGGAGGAGCGGGGCATCACCGTACCCAAAACGGAGGAAAACCGCCTGGCGGCGGGCTGTGTGGGCGTAAAACGCACCACCGGCCAGCATCCCGGCGGCCTGGTCATCATCCCGCAGGACAGGGACGTGACGGACTTTTGTCCGGTGCAGCACCCGGCGGACGACGCCGACGGCGGCATCATCACCACCCACTTTGAGTATCATTCCATGGAGGCCAACCTCCTCAAGCTGGACGAGCTGGGACACGACGATCCCACCATGATCCGTATGCTGGAGGACGCCACCGGCATCAACGCCCGGGAGATCCCGCTGGACGATCCGGAGACCATGCGGATCTTCACGTCACCGTCCCCGCTCGGATTGTCGGACGGCGATCCCGTCATCGGCCGTACCGGGACCATCGGCGTGCCGGAATTCGGCACCAACTTCACCCGTCAGATGCTGGTAGATACCCAGCCGAAGTCCTTCTCTACGCTCGTTCGTCTTTCCGGCTTTTCCCACGGCACCGACGTATGGGCGGGGAACATCCGGGATATCGTCGTCAACGGCGTGGCCCCCACGGACAAGTGCGTGGGCTGCCGGGACGATATCATGCTCTATCTGATGTCCGTGGGCATGGACCCCAAGCGCGCCTTCAAGTTCATGGAGGCCGTGCGAAAGGGCGCCATCCACAAGGGCAAGCCCTGGCCGGACGGGATCGTGGAGGAGATGCAGCAGCTGGGCGTCCCGGAATGGTGGATCGAGTCCTGCCGGAAGATACAGTATCTGTTCCCCAAGGCCCACGCGGTGGCTTACGTGATGATGGCCTTCCGCATCGCCTGGTTCAAGGTCCACGAGCCGCTGGCGTATTACAGCGCGTATTTTTACCGTCGGAGCCAGAAGGACGGCTTCGACGCGGAGAGCATGCTCCGCGGCATCGACGTCTGCCGGGAGAAGATCCGCGCCATCGAAAAGAATCCGGCGCCCACCGCCAAAGAGGAGGACCTTCTCACCACGCTGGAAGCGGTCTATGAGTTCTATCTCCGGGGCTTCCGCTTCCTCAGCATCGATATCTACAAGTCCGACGCCTATCAATTCCAGATCGAGGACGGCGCTCTTCGTCCGCCCTTCGTGGCCATCTCCGGCCTGGGCGGCGCCGCGGCGGAGGATCTGGCAAATTGCCGGAAAAACGGACGGGAGTTCGTGTCCGTGGACGACATATCCGACGCCTGTCCCAAGGTCCAGCGTTCTCATATCGACCAGCTGAAGAAGCTGGGCGCCTTGCGGGATCTGCCCGAGAGCCGCCAGACCAGTCTGTTCGACGGCCTGCTGTAAAGGAGTTTTTCCATGAGAGTGATGTTTGCCTCCGATCTACATGGATCGGAATACTATGTGGATCTTCTTCTGCGCCGCATGGCGGAGGAAAAGCCCGAACGGCTGGTGCTTCTGGGGGATCTTCTCTACCACGGCCCCCGGAACGATCTCCCCAGGGGGTACGACACCAGGGCGGCGGCCTCGCTTTTGAATGCCGTCGTCCCGCCGCCTCTTTGTATCCGCGGCAACTGCGACGGGGAGGTAGACCAGATGATCCTGGACTTTCCCGTACTGGCGGATTTCGCCGCGCTCTTTCTGGACGGCCGGACCGTATATCTCACCCACGGCCATCACCTGGAGGAAGCGGCGTCTGCGCTCCGCGCCGGGGACATCCTCTTTTACGGCCATACCCATGTGCCGGATCTTTCCGTCAGAAATGGGATCATCCGCATCAATCCCGGCAGTGTCTCCATCCCCAAGGAGAGGAGCCGTCACAGTTATCTCCTCTGGGACGATGCCGTTCTGTTCTGGAAAGACGTGGAAACCGGGGAGATCTGGAAAACCGAAAAGCTTTAAAAACAGCGCGGTACGGGTTCGTCGTATCGCGCTGTTTTATCGTTGATTTCGATGATTTTTATAGGAAGCCACGATAATTCATATTAGACAAATACGGCTGCTGTTGGTACTATTTTTTTGGTCAAGACTCAAAAAAATACAACAGGAGGCTGTATTGATGTCGGATTATGTTCAGATGTGGAAGGATCTGGGGATGGATCTGGAGACCCATGACGCTTTATGTCAGGTGCTTCCGACGGCGTTTGGCGACGTGTACCTTTCCCAGGAAAATCGTCCGGAAGCCATGGGCTTCTGGGATTTTGTCGTTTCGGAGATCCACGGTATCCGGCCTTCGGAGCTGATCGAAGCTCAGAAGAACGGCCGCAAAGTCTTCGGCACCTTCTGCGTATATGTTCCCGATGAGGTCGTGATCGCCGCCGACGGCATCGTCACCGGTCTCTGCGGCGGTTCCCAGTTCTGGGTCCCCGGCGGCGAAAAGGTGCTTCCCAAGTCCACCTGTCCGCTGATCAAGGCGTCCGTAGGCGCCCGGCTGGACCGTACCTGCCCCTTCTTCCGGATCGCGGATATGTATGTGGGAGAGACCACCTGCGACGGGAAGAAAAAGGCCTGGGAGATCCTGGGCGAGGATGTGCCCATGTACATCATGGACATCCCCCAGATGAAGCGGGAAAAGGACATCGAAAAGTGGGCGCAGGAGATCGCCGCGTTTGCCGCCGTGGTGGAGGAGCAGACCGGCAACAAGATCACGGTGGAGAAGCTCAACGACGCGATCCGCATCATCAACGAAAAGCGGAAGGCCATGGCCCGTGTGTTTGCCGCTACCAAGGGCAAGAACCTGCCCATCAGCGGAAAGGACCGCCTGCTGATGACCCAGATCGCCTTCTTCGACGATCCCGCCCGCTGCGCGCAGATGTGCAATAAGCTGGCGGACGAGCTGGACGAGCGCAACGCCAAGGGCGTCCGCGTGTTCCCCGCCGGGACCAAGCGCATCCTGCTTTCCGGCACGCCTCTGGCCATCCCCAACTGGAAGCTTCACCACATCATCGAGACCAGCGGCGCCGCCGTGGTCTGCGAGGAGATGTGCACCGGCACCCGGTACTTCGAAAACCTGGTGGAGGAGGACAAAACCACGCTGGAAGACCAGTACATGGCTCTGTCCCGCCGCTACATGAAGAACAACTGCGCCTGCTTCACACCCAATACCGGCCGCATCGACGATATCCTGCGCCTTGCGAAGGAGTATGAAGTGGACGGCGTCATCGACGTGAACCTGAAGTTCTGCTGCCTCTACGACACCGAGGGCTATACCGTGGAAAAGGCGCTGAAGGACGCCGGTATCCCCGTTCTGGGCATCGAGACCGACTATACCGACACTGACGCCGAACAGCTGCGTACCCGCATCGAGGCGTTTGTAGAGATGCTTGGCTGATCATGCCGGAAGAATCGCTGAACTATTACATCCTGTTTGCAAACTACACCCACGGACTGGCGCTGAAGGAGCTGCTCTCCCGGGAGCAGCTCCCGGCCCGGATCGCTCCCACGCCCCGATCCATTCAGGGAAAGCTGAGCTGCGGTATGTCTCTGCTGGTGAAAGCGGAGGACATCGACGCCGTGCGGGAGTGCATGGAGCGGAACAGGGCGGAGTACTACGATATCGTGGCCATGCCCTGCCAGATCCAGCCCCGCCGGGACCGATATTGCTGAAAAAACCTCCGCAGTCTTCCGGGGCTGCGGAGGCTCTGTACGATGTAAGGGAATACGACCATGATCTATTTGGACAACGCGGCCACCACCGTCCACAAGCCGCCCTCGGTGGCGGAGGCGGTTTTCCGGGCCATCAACACCATGGGCAACAGCTCCCGGGGCACCCACGAAAGTTCCCTGGAAGCCGCCGGAACGGTTTTCGAGACGCGATGCAAGCTCTCCCGCCTGTTCGGATGCCCCGGGCCGGAGAAGGTGGCTTTTACCGCCAACGCCACCGAAGCGCTGAATATGGCCATTTCCGGACTGCTGCGGCCCGGTGATCACGTGATCACCACCGATTGCGAGCACAATTCCGTTCTTCGTCCGCTGTATCGTCTGGAGGACGAGGGAATCATCTCTTTGAGCTTTGTCCCCGCCGACCGCGAGGGCGTTCTGGACTACGACGCCTTTTATTCCCTGATCCGTCCGGAGACCCGGGCGATCGTCTGTACCCATGCTTCCAACCTTACCGGGAATGTAACGGATATCTCCGTACCGGCGAGAGCTGCCGCAGAACACGGTCTATGCTTCATTCTGGACGCGTCCCAGACCGCCGGGGCGATGCCCGTACGCATGGAGGAGCAGGGGATCGATATTCTGTGCTTCACCGGACACAAGGGCCTGATGGGTCCCCAGGGTACCGGGGGGATCTGTCTGCGCCGGGATGCTGCGCTGCGTCCGCTGAAGGTAGGCGGCTCCGGGGTACAGAGCTACAACCGATCGCAGCCGGCGGAAATGCCCACGCATCTGGAGGCGGGCACGCTCAACGCCCACGGGATCGCGGGCCTCTCCGCTGCGCTGGACTTTCTGGAGGAGACGGGGATCGAGGCCGTGCAGTTCCGGGAGCAGGCGCTGATGCGCCGGTTCTATGAGGGGGTGCGGGATATACCGGGCGTGACCGTATACGGCGATTTTTCCCGGCCCCACGCTGGCATCGTGGCGCTGAACATCCGGAATTATGACTCCGGAGAGGTGTCGGATGTGCTGTCCGTGGAGTACGATATCGCCACTCGTCCCGGCGCCCACTGCGCCCCTCGTATGCACCGCGCTCTGGGCACGGAGGGCCAGGGGGCCGTCCGCTTCAGCTTTTCCTGGTTCAACACCGAGCGGGAGATCGACACGGCCATCGAAGCCGTGGAAGAGATCGCAGCCCGGTAAAAAAAGCAGAGAGGGGAAACATTTTGGAATATTTTATCGGCATTGATATCGGATCCACCAGCACAAAGACCGCTGTTTTGGATGAAAACGGAAAACCGGTCTGTCTGTTTGTGATGCCCACCGGCTGGAGCAGTATCGATACCGCGGAGACGGTACGCCGACAGCTTCTGGAGGAGGGAATCGACCCGGAAAAACACGCCTGCATCGCCACCGGCTATGGGCGTATCGCCGTACCTTACGCCAACAAAACGGTGACGGAAATCACCTGTCACGCCCGGGGCGCCATGGCGCTTTTTGACTGCGGAGACATCACCGTGATCGACATCGGGGGACAGGACACGAAGATCATCCGCACGGAAAACGGGATCGTCCGGGACTTTGTGATGAACGACAAGTGCTCTGCCGGCACCGGTCGCTTTCTGGAAGTCATGGCCAACTCTCTGGCGGTCCGCCCCGATGAGCTCTGTGATCTGGCGGCTATGGGCGGAGGCGCCAGCATCAGCTCCATGTGCACCGTTTTTGCGGAATCGGAAGTCATCAGCCTCATCGGCAGCGGCGAGAAAAAGGAAAACATCGCCTACGCCGTGGTGGACTCCATCGTGAAAAAGGTGGCGACACAAGCAGGAAGGCTGGAGGGCGGAGGTCAGCTCGTATGCCTTACCGGCGGGCTCTGCGAGTGCGGTTATATCGTAAAAGCTCTGTCGGCTGCGCTGAAAAGACCAATTGTAACAAAGTCTGATGCGCGATACGCCGGCGCCATCGGCGCGGCGCTCACCGCGAGAAAAGGCGCATAACATCAGCCGTCCCGGCGGGATCCCGCCGGGACGGCTGTTTTCATCAACGATACAAGGACGGATCTTTTGCCTGGGGACTGTTGAGAAAGCTTTCCAGGAGAAGAGAGGCGGCCACCGCGTCCACCGTGGCGCGGTGTTTTTTTTCTTTTTTCCCGGAGGCGTGGAGGATGGCGTGGGCTTCGATGGTGCTGCGCCGCTCGTCCCAGAGAACGATGGGAAGCCCGGATTCTTCCTTCAGAAGCTCCGCAAACTGCCGCGCTTTTTCCGCCCGGGGCCCCTCGGTGCCGTCCTTATTTGTGGGCAGGCCGAGGACAAATTTCTCCCCGTCCCGCTCTTTGGCAAAGAAAGCCAGACGCTGGGCCAGGCGCTGGGCGTTCCACTCGTGGATCGTCAGCGTCTCACCCACCATGGTCCCGGTGAGATCGGAGACGGCCACGCCGGTGCGGGCGTCTCCGTAATCGATGGCGATGATTCGTTTCATGTCGTTTTCTCCTTATGTGGATAGCCCGACTATACCACATATCCCCGATCCTTCGCAATGTGTCAAAGAGGTTTTTCCGTGATATTCCGGAGAGTATGACGCTTTCCGACCGTTTTCTCGCCGATCCGCTGTTATAGTCTTTCCACAACGGGCGGAGAGGAGGGATCGGAATGAAACGCCGTATGTACCTGCTGCCGCTGGCATTCGCCGTTCTTCTTTTCGTTTGTCCTGTCCCGGCGAAGGCGACGGATACAGCCGCAGAAAATACGGTTCTGTGCGATTCGGGCGAGTGGCAGCCTTCCCGATCGGCATTGCCCTGGGAGACAGTGATATGCCGCGGGATTGTGGAGCTGGCGGGGGACGGAGAGCAGATCCTGCGCTGCCGGCTCGACGAAGGGCTGGACTTTGGGACGGTGATTTCCGTAGCATGCGGGGGAGAGGCAGTAAACGCCTCTTTTTATACCATCGTAACGGCCCGGCTGGAAGACGAAAGCGCGTTTGTCCTCCATCTTTCCGCCGGCGCGGGGAGAAAGGACGATTTGCTGGAGATCCGCTACACCGTCCGGCTCAACGACAGATCGTCGATCGGCGGGAGCGGAAACCGGTTCCGGATCGAACTTTCCGATGGAAAAGGGCGTACTCGGACGGGGAAGGAGGGCGCCGTATTCAGCTGGTCGATACAGGTCTGCTGCGGGGTCCTCATCCCGGAAACGCCCTGTCAAAGCAACCCGGTCTCCGGGGCGTGTCTGTGCCTGTATAAGGATCCGGAGCTGCGCCAGCGAGTGGGGTTTACCGTCCGGAGAAATGACGAATACCTGGCCTGCCTGGATGACGGTTGTCCCCACACCAGGCATACATACGTGATGCGCACGCCGGGAAACGGCACGTTCCTTCTGGAGGGGCTGGAGGCGGGTACCTATTATCTGCGGGAGACGCGCCCGCCGGACGGGATGACCGCGGCGGCGGAAACGGCGGAGGTGACTGTGACCGAGGAGGGAGCAGTCTTTACCTCCGGCGTGCTGTGTGAAAACGGCGTGGTCCGGATCTTACATACCACAGGGACCGCAAGAAAAACAAAGCGCCGCAGGTCGCTGCTGGACTGGTACCGGATCGGGAGCCGGATCATCGCCGCGGTCCTGGCGGTCCTTGTGGCCACGAGACGGTATTATCTCTATTGAGCTACTTCTTTTCTTTGGGACGAAAAAGCACAGCGGCCAGATAGCCGAAGAACACGGCCGCTGCGATCCCGCCCGCCGAGGAAGTCAGACCTCCGGTAAAGATCCCCAGGAGTCCCCGTTCCTCCACGGCTTTTTTCACGCCCTTTGCCAAGGTGTTTCCAAATCCGGTGAGAGGTATGGAGGCGCCTGCCCCCGCCCATTCCAGGAGCGGAGCGTACAGCCCCAGAGCGCCGAGTACAACGCCCGCCACAACATACCCGGTCAGGATCCGGGCGGGGGTAAATGACGTCCGATCGATGAGGATCTGCCCGACGGCGCAGAACGCACCGCCCACGAGAAACGCCTTTGCTGTCTGCATCCACATCCCGTTACCCTCTCTTTACATCCAGCGCCACGGCGTGGCAGATGGCCGGGATGCTCTCTCCCTGCTGGGAGGAGGTGGGGGACATGAGCGCCCCCGTGGCGGCAAACAGCACCCGCGGCCAGTCCCCGCCGGTCATCCTCTGCAGGATATGTCCGCACAGCACAGAGGCGCTGCACCCGCAGCCGGATCCTCCGGCGTGGACGTCCTGGGCGGCGTCGTAGATGAGCATGCCGCAATCGGTGGAGCAAGGGCCCAGGTCCACGCCGTCACGAAGAAAAAGATCGGTGAGGATCTCATGACCTACCTTTCCCAGGTCCCCGGTGACGATGGCGGCATAATCCTCCGGGCGACGGCCCGTATCGGCAAAATGACTTTTCAGCGTGGCATAGGCGGCCGGCGCCATGGCGGCGCCCATGTTGTTGGCGTCCGAGATCCCGGCGTCGCGGATCTCGCCGGTGGTGACGTGTGTGACGTACGGTCCGGGTCCCTCCGCGGTGAGGATCATCGCTCCCGCGCCGGTGACGGTCCACTGCGCAGTGGGCGTTCGCTGTCCGCCGTATTCCAGAGGGAGACGGAACTGACGCTCCGCCGAGCAGAAATGGGAGCTTGTCATGGCGCAGGCGGAGTCGGCAAAACCGCCGTCCACGGCCATGGCTGCCAGGGAAAGACACTCCGCCATGGTGGAGCAGGCCCCATAGATCCCCCAGTACGGCACCGGAAGATCCCGGGCCGCAAAGGTGGAGCCCACACACTGGTTGAGCAGGTCGCCGGCAAAAAGATAGTCCAGCTCCGAGGGGACGATCCCCGCCTTGTCACAGCAAAGGGAAAAGCAGTGAAAGAGCATGGCGCTCTCCGCCCGCTCCCAGCTCTTCTGCCCGAAGTAAGAGTCATCGCAGATATGGTCGAACCATTTCCGAAGAGGGCCATCGCCCTCTTTTTTCCCGACAACGCAGGCTGCTGCCGCCACAGAGGGAGGCGTTTCCAGCCGGACGGTCTGCCGTCCCAGCCGTTTATTTGCCATGAGATCACCGCCTTTTTCCATAGTGTCACCGAAATAGGCGGGAATATACGGCATCTCCCGCCGCAGATGCGGCGGGAGATCGTGTCATTCATATTCGACGGTCCGGCCTATGGCGATATAGTTCCATCCGGCGGATTTTTCCCGCCGCATCATGAAATTGTTCGTGTATTCCTTCAACCAGACCCAGTAGTTCATCTCGATCTCCGGATCGCAGATATAGATCTGGTCGTCCAGCGTGATTTCCGTCCAGGCGTGCTGCTGCTCCTGAATGCCGATGGTCCCGCTGTAGGTGACGGCGTTATAGCCCATTCCCCTCGCCAGCGCGCAGAACGCGCCGGCATAGCAGTAACAGTTCCCCTTGTTGGTGCGGAAGATGGTGAGGGCTTCTTCGATATCCCAGCCGGTGGCGCCGGAGTAATAGAAGTTCCGGCGGAGATACTCGAAATCGTTTTTAACGTGAAAATACAGCGCGTGAAGATTATCCAGCCGGGTATTCTCCGCCGAAGTGTATTCCAGGATCGTCCGGGCCACGTATCCGTCCAGCTCCTCGTTGCCGCAGGTGTACCGGCCGTTGGCATCAAAATACAAAGAGTCGTATACCTGGTCGGTAAGAAAATAGCCGTTCTCGTCCGGGCGGTAGAGGTATCCGTCGAACCAGAGGAACCCGTCCTGCGTCATTTCCATGACGGCGTCGGGCGTCAGCGTTCCGGGACCAGCCGCGGCGGACAGGGCGTCC
>JAFRDL010000148.1 GCA_017411265.1 Oscillospiraceae bacterium
ATTGATTACAATAAAGACCTCGCGCGGGCCGAAAGAAACGACAGATACCGCACGACCTATGAGATCTTCGTCTATTCCTTCTGCGATTCGAACGGAGACGGGATCGGAGACCTCAACGGGATCCGCTCGAAGCTCGATTACATCGGGGACCTCGGATTTGACGCGCTGTGGCTCACGCCGGTGCATCCGTCGTCGACGTACCACAAGTATGACGTGGATGACTATTGCGCGATCGATCCGAAGTTCGGCACGATGGAGGATTACGAGGCCCTCCTGCGGGAGTGCCATGAGCGCGGCATGCGCGTGTATCTGGATCTCGTGCTGAACCATACCTCGTCAAATCACGCCTGGTTCCGGGCGGCGGCGGATTACCTGAGTTCGCTTCCCTCCGGCGGGGAGCCGGACGCTTCCGCCTGCAAATATCTCGACTATTATCATTTTCAGCGGGGACCGGCGGACGGCTATGCCCCCCTCGATGGGACCGAGTGGTACTACGAGGCGAGATTCTGGTCGGAAATGCCGGATCTGAACCTTGACAGCGAGGCCGTGAGAGGCGAGATCCGTGATATCATGGCTTTCTGGCTCGGCAAGGGCGTCGACGGCTTCCGGCTGGATGCGGTCACGTCGTATTATACCGGCGATCCGGCGGCAAACGCCGCGTTCCTCCGGTTCGTGACGGAAGCCGGGCGCAGCATCGACCCGGACTGCTATTTTGTCGGCGAGGCCTGGACCGACCGCGCCACGATCGCGGAGCTCTATGCCGGCGGGATCGATTCCCTCTTCGATTTCCCGTTCGCCAACAACGAGGGCTTCATCGCAAACATCATCAAAGGCAGCTACAAGGCCTCCGACTACGTCAAAGGCATGCTGCTGGCCGAAGAGGCGTACGGAAAGGCCAATCCGGACTATGTCGACGATCCGTTCTATACGAACCACGATATGGGCAGGAGCGCCGGCTACTATGCCGCGGACGACGGCCCGATCACGAAGATGGCGTATGCCATGAGTCTCTTTATGACCGGCAATTCCTTCGTCTATTACGGCGAGGAGATCGGCATGAAGGGGGCCGGCAAGGACGAAAACAAGCGCGCCCCGATGTACTGGAGCGATAACGCCGACGACCCGGACCTGTGCGCCGGACCGCCCGACATGGACGATGTGGCGATGAAATTCCCGTCGCTGGAAGACCAGATGCAGGACGACCTTTCGCTCTGGAGATGGTTCAAAGAGGTCATCCGCGTGCGGAACGCGTTTCCGCAGATCGCAAGGGGCGTGACGGAGGACGTGCCGTCCGTCAGCGACGAGAATGTGGCGGCGTTCTTCCGGCGGAGCAGCACGGACGGCGATCTGCTGATCGT
The DNA here is from genome assembly GCA_017411265.1 of Oscillospiraceae bacterium. Classification (GTDB taxonomy): domain Bacteria; phylum Bacillota; class Clostridia; order Oscillospirales; family Oscillospiraceae; genus Apopatocola. The sequence goes on from JAFRDL010000148.1 coordinate 1,359, forward strand.
CATGAACCTGCGCGGGGAGACCGCGGAAAAGGACCTCGGGCAGGCGGGCGGCAGCTTTGCGCTGGCGGCCGTGCTGAACACAAATGAAGAGGAGATCACTTATCAGGACGGCACGGTGACGCTGCCTGCCTACAGCATCGCCGTATTCACGGTACCGTAACGGAAAAAGGAGGGTCCCGCATGTCCCCGGAATGGCTGAAAGACACCGTTTTCTATGAGATCTACCCGCAGTCCTTTCAGGACTCCAACGGCGACGGCATCGGCGATCTGCCGGGCATCATCCGGCGTCTCGATTACATCTGCGGCCTCGGGTGCAATGCCCTCTGGATCAACCCGTGCTTCGATTCGCCGTTCAAAGACGCGGGATACGACGTGCGGGACTATAAAAAGGTCGCGCCGCGGTACGGGACGAACGAGGACCTTTGCCGGCTCTTCGCGGAGGCGCACAGGCGCGGCGTCCGCGTGCTGCTCGACCTGGTGCCCGGGCACACTTCCGACCAGCATCCGTGGTTCAAAGCATCCGCCCGGGCGGAGGAAAACGAATATTCCGGCAGATATATCTGGACCGGGGGCGCGTTCGAGGGCATCGAGGGGAAACCGTATATCTCCGGCATGACCGACAGGGACGGGGCCTATATGCTGAATTTCTTCGCCTCCCAGCCCTCGCTCAACTACGGGTGGCTCCGCCGGGACAAGCCCTGGATGTCCGCACCGGATTCCCCGGAAGCGCTGGCCACGAGGGAGGGCATGAAGGACGTCATGCGCTTCTGGCTCGATCTCGGCTGCGACGGCTTCCGCGTGGATATGGCGGACTATCTGGTCAAGAACGACGACGAGAGCAGGAGCGCCACCTCCGCCGTCTGGAGAGACGTCCGTGAAATGCTGGACCGGGAGTATCCGGAGGCGGCCCTCGTCAGCGAGTGGTCCGCTCCGCGCCTTGCGATCAACCGTGCGGGCTTTCACATGGACTTTTATCTGGATCACTGGCACAACGGCTACAACACGCTGCTGCGGGACTATGAGACCGAGGGCGGAGACCACAGCTATTTCCGGAAAGACGGCGGCGGCGATATCCGGCGTTTCCTGCGGGATTATCTGCCGAAGTATCTCGAAACGAGAGACCGCGGGTATATCTCGATGATCACCTGCAATCACGATACGCCCCGTCCGGCAAGGACCTTGTCGCCGGACGAGCTGAAGCTGGCGTACGCCTTTCTCCTGACGATGCCGGGTGTCCCGTTCCTCTATTACGGCGATGAGATCGGCATGCGCTATCTCGACGTCCCGACAAAGGAAGGCGGTTACCAGCGGACCGGAAGCCGGACGCCGATGCAGTGGGACGCCGGGAAGAACATGGGTTTTTCAGAGGCCGCCGAAGAGCAGCTCTATCTGCCGTACGATCACAGCCCGGACGCCCCGTGCGTGGCGGAGCAGGAGGCGGATCCGTCTTCGCTCCTTTCCGTGACAAAGCGTCTCACGGCCCTGCGCCACCGTTATGAAGACCTGCAGGCGGATGCGGACTTTGAAGCGATCCGGGCCGAGGCGGACGCGCCTTTCGTGTACAGAAGGGGAGGCCTGCTGCTGGCGCTGAATCCCTCCTCAAAAGCCGTGAGCTGGCGCTCGGAGCTACTGAAAGGCAGGCATACAGCCTACAGCATCCATGAGGCCCGGGTCGCGGGTGATGGACTGACCATGGGGCCCCAGTCCTTTGCGGTGCTGGAGGCCGGAGGGGCTGTTTCCCGTTGAAAAAAACCCCGGGATCTGATAAACTGCGTGTTTGACGGAAGACGCGGAAAACCGGGCAAATCCTTTTATCATCGACAAAGGAGAAAGAGTATGCAGTACTATCTCATCCAGGATACGATCGTCCCCTGCGCGCCGGAGGACTGTTCCGGGACGGACGGCGGGATGATCATCGCCGTGATGAACTCGGAGGAATGGAAGAGCGAGCGGGAACGCCTGGGCATGCGGATCGAGTTCGTTCCTACGACCCGGGATATCCACAGCACCAAGGTGGAGACCAATTTCGGCTCTCTGACGGGGACCTTCAAGATCCTCAACCGGGACAGCCTCCTGGGCAGGGAACACAAGTTCGCTTTTGCCATGGACGAGCGGAGGATCGTCTTCATCAACGAGCACAACGTGGTCCGAAAAATGATCGATGTGGAACGAAACAAGGCGCGTAATGCGCGAATAGATACTTGGTGCATACAACAAACCAAGTAAAGGGGCAACTATAGTGTAGCAATACCGGAGCCAGCGCACAACGTCCAATTGGATGTATTCGACAAAAAAGATGGGGGCATGTGGTTTACATAACTTAATTTGCGCCCACCTTGCACCCACCCCCCTTTTGGATGTAAGAAACGCCGAATTGTATGAATACCGGTGTCCTGACGCAAATAAGCACCGTGATTATAATACAAAATCACGGTGCGATTTTTATGCTCAAAAACCCTGGAATACCAGCGCTTTCAAGATCAAACTACTTGTTTAATCCCCATCGGAGTTCTTCTCTGTTGGGGATTTGACCATTTCTAGGGAGAAAACGATCATTTTCTCATTTTCCTAACGTGTGATTTGTAGGGGTCATCGTGTGAATTATCAGGTCATCGTGCGATTTGTGAGGTTATCGTGTATCATTACTATTCCATTTTAACGTGGTTGCGATCACGCATATAATGGTTGTATTTTTAGCCTCATCATGATAAACTCAACATACACATTATATGCTGCCCCGGAAGGAAAAGGAGTTGCAATTATGGCTACAAGTTATAAGCGTCTCTGGAAGTTGCTGATTGATCGAGATCTAAAAAAGCGTGATCTTGAACGTATGGCCAATGCAGTGGTCGATTCCGTTTTTGCTGCGCTTGGAATTAAGGAGTAGCTGAAGAAAGGAAGATTTTTCATGGCTGATCTCTTTGATTATTTGGACTGGCGCGGAGATCTGAGTTTTATGAACAGCCCTGCCAATGAAGCGGATTACTACCTCATCTCCAAAATCGGGTG
>JAFRDL010000149.1 GCA_017411265.1 Oscillospiraceae bacterium
GAGGCGATCTCGATGCCGGTGACCACGATCTCTCGGTACCCCTCCGCGGCCAGCGCCGCCGCCGCGGCGGCGCACTTCTCCGCCGCCAGGGACAGCACCCGGCCCCGGGCGTAGGGGATGACGCAGGAGGCGCAGCAATTGTCGCAGCCGTCCTGGATCTTCAGATAGGCCCGGGCGTGGCCGGCGTAGGCGCCGGCGGGAAGTTCCTCGAAGGCGGTGCGCCGGAAGGGGTCGTCCAGCGCCGTCACCGGCGCGCCCCGGTCCGACACCGCCGTCTCCACGGCCCTTACGAAGCCCTGCCGGTCCCCGGTGCCGAAGAGCACATCCGCGCCCAGGGCGGCCGCCTCCGCCGGCTCTGTCTGGCTCCAGCAGCCGCACAGCCCCACCAGGGCCTCCGGGTTTTCCCGCCGGAGCCGGCGCACCAGCTGCCGGACCTTCCGCACCCCCTCGGCGGTGACGGCGCAGGTGTTCACCAGCACCGCGTCCGCCGGCTCCCCCTCGCCGCAGGGGACGTGCCCATGGGCCCGGAGCAGCTGGTCCATGGCCTCGGATTCGTATTGGTTGACCTTGCAGCCCAAAGTGGCTATAATGTAACGCATACAATTACTCCCAAAGGAACAAGATATGGAGATCTATCTGGATAACGCCGCCACCACCCGGGTCTGTCCGGAGGCGGCGGAGCTGGCATACAAAGTGATGACGGAGGACTACGGCAACCCCGGCTCTACCCACGCCAAGGGCCGGGCCGCCCGGGCCGTGCTGGACGCCGCCCGGAAAAAGACCGCCGCCCTCATGGGCTGCTCGGAAAAGGAGCTGGTCTTCACCTCCGGCGGCACCGAGAGCGACAACATGGCCATCCGGGGCGCCGCGGCGCTCCTGAGCCGGAAGGGAAAGCACATCATTTCCTCCGCCGCGGAGCATGACGCGGTGCGCCGTCCTCTGGAACAGCTGCAGAAGGAGGGCTTTGCGGTCACTGTCCTCTCCCCCGACGCCTCCGGCGCCGTCTCCCCGGCGGCGGTGCGCGCCGCCCTGCGGCCGGACACCGTGCTGGTGTCGCTGATGCTGGTGAACAACGAGACGGGAGCCGTGACGGATCTGGCCGGGGTCTCCCGGGCCATCCGGGAGAGCGGCGCCCCCGCCCTGCTCCACACCGACGCGGTGCAGGGCTTCGGGAAGATTCCCTTCACCCCCCGGTCCCTGGGGGCGGACCTGATCTCCGTCAGCGGCCACAAGATCCACGCCCCCAAGGGCATCGGCGCGCTGTACATCCGTTCCGGCGTGAAGCTGCCCCCCCTGATCCTGGGCGGCGGGCAGGAAAACGGCCTGCGCTCCGGCACCGAGCCCCTGCCCCAGATCGCCGCCTTCGGCGAGGCGGCGGCCCTGGCCCGGGCCTCTCTGGCCGGGGCGGGAGCACGGATGACCGCCCTGCGGGAGAGCTGCATCCAGACCCTCTCCGCCGCCATCCCGGACCTGGCGGTCCTGGGCGGCGGGGCGCCCCATATCCTCTCTCTCTCCCTCCCCGGCTACCGGAGCGAGGTGCTGATGAACTATCTGGAGGCGGAGGGGATCTACGTGTCCAGGAGCTCCGCCTGCAAGCGGGGCCGCCGGAGCCACGTGCTGGAGGCCATGGGGGTCCCCGACCGGGTGATCGACGGGGCGATCCGCGTCAGCTTTTCCCGGTACACCACGGCGGAGGAATGCGAAGCCTTCTGCGCCGCCCTGATCCGGGCGCGGGAGGAGCTCTATCCCTCCCTGTGAATCCTTATTTTACCCAAGACACACAAACCCGTCAAGCGGCCCGGAGGCATCGTCCTCCGGGCTGTTTTTCGGTTTTCGAACAGTCTGTCGAAAATGAATATTTTATGTCGAAATCTTGGTTATGTAAGCCATAAATGCATAAGAAAATCGAATAATTCCGGGAAAACGCGGTGGGAAACTCTGTGGGAAATGTGCAAAACCTTGAAAATCAAGGACTTTTCCCCGGTGGGAGGAAAATGAATATTCACATCTTGTTCATAATAAAATGAACCGAAGGGAGGCGCGTCCATGCGCAGAACGATCGCATTCATCCTCGTGTTTTTCCTGGCCGCCGGAGTGTCGGCCCCCGCCGGGCAGGCGGCGGAGCCCCTGCCGGAGGACAGCTTTTCCCTGGACTGCACCGCCGCGCTGCTCATGGAGCGGGAGACCGGCACGGTGCTGTACGCCAAGGAGGAACACCGGCACCTGTCCCCCGCCAGCGTCACCAAGGTGATGACCCTCCTCCTGGCGGCGGAGGCCGTGGAGTCCGGGGCGGTGCGCGCCGACGACATCGTCACCGCCTCGGCCCGGGCCGCGGAAATGGGCGGCAGCCAGATCTGGCTGGAGGAGGGAGAGCGAAGGACCGTGGCGGAGATGGTCAAATGCGTGGCCGTGGTCTCCGCCAACGACTGCGCCGTGGCCCTGGCGGAACATCTGTGCGGCTCGGAGGAGGCCTTCGTGGCCCGGATGAACCAGCGGGCCGGGGAGCTGGGGATGAGCGACACCCATTTCACCAACTGCACCGGTCTGTTCGAAAACGCCGATCACTACACCTGCGCCTACGACGTCGCCCTCATGGCCCGGGAGCTGCTCAGGCACGAGTTCGTGCGCCAGTACACCAACGTCTGGACCGACACCATCCGGGACGGGGCCTTCGGTCTGACCAACACCAACAAGCTGGTGCGCTATTACCCCGGCTGTACCGGGCTGAAAACCGGCTTCACCTCCACGGCCATGTTCTGCCTGGCCGCCTCCGCCCAGCGGGAGGACACGGAATTCATCGCCGTGATCCTCCACGGCGAGACCAGCCAGAAGCGCTTCGACGCCGCCCGCGTCCTGTTGGACTATGCCTTCGCCAACTACGCCCTGATCTCCCCCCGGACCGGGGAGATCCCCCCGGTGGCGGTGGAGCTGGGCGATCCGGGCGCCGTGACCGCCGTATGCGCCCAAAGCGGCCGGGTGCTGGTGGAAAAGGCAAAGCAGCGCTCCCTCACGGAGCGGTGGGAGCTGCCGGAGCGCGTCTCCGCCCCGGTGGAAAAGGGCCAGCGGCTGGGGACGCTCATCCTCTCCGCCGGAGAGGAGACGGTGGCGGAAATCCCCCTGGTGGCCGCCCGTGGGGCGGAGCGGCTGACCCTGGGGCAAGTCTGGCTCGCCCTGGTGCGGACCCTCTGCGGTCAGCCATGACTTCGCAAAAATAAACATCTCCGCTGCTCCCGGCAGCGGAGATGCTTTTTTATTCCCCGGTCTTTTTCTCCTTCCCCTCCGGGAACACAAAAAACCGCTGGCCCAGATAGTTGAAGCCGGTGAAGAACACCATGCCCGCCAGCATGGCGGCGTTGTCCTGCCAGCGGGGGGAGGCGGCGGCAAAGATCTGCCGCACCAGGGGCCGGGCCACGCCGTAGGCCAGGCCGTAACACGCGGCGATGTTCACCGCGAACCGGACAAGCTCCCGCCAGCTCCGCTGCCGGGCCCGGAAGGTGAAGTACTTGTTGAGGAAATAGCTCAGGATGCTCCCGAACACGTAGTTGGCCGCCGAGGACCACCAGTAGCTCACATGGAAGACGTTGTACAGCAGGAACATCAGCCCCGCGCCGAACAGGGTGTTCACCACGCCCACCAGGATAAATTTCCAGAATTTGACATCAAACAGCTTCTTCAGCATCGGTCCTCTTCCTTTCCGGAGGTCGATTCATTGTAAATGTCTTTCTTTCTCTTGTCAACGCTTGCGAAACGCTCCCCGCCGTTGTACAATGGAAAAAAACAAATCAAGGAGGAAGATGTTTCATGATAAAAGTCGATCTCTCCGGCGCCGAAAAATTCTGGGGCGACAAGGGCCCCGACTGGGCGCTCTGCGCCGCCGCCCACCGCACCCTGGCAGAAAAAACCGGCCTCGGCGCGGATTTCCTGGGCTGGCTGGAGCTGCCGCAGCGCATCCGGGACACAGAGCTCAGCCGCATCCTGGCCGCCGGGAAAAAGATCCGGGAAAAGGGCGACGCCCTGGTGGTCATCGGCATCGGCGGGTCCTATCTGGGCGCCCGGGCCGCCTATGACCTGCTGGGCCGGAAGGGGGACGGCGTGGAGCTGCTCTTCGCCGGCAACGGTCTGTCCGCCACCACCCTGCAGGATACCATCCGCGCCCTGGGAGACCGGGATTTCTGCGTGAACGTGGTCTCCAAGTCCGGCACCACCCTGGAGCCGGCCCTGGGCTTCCGGATCTTCCGGGAGCTGCTGGTGAAAAAGTACGGAGAAAAGGAAGCCGGCGAGCGCATCTTTGCCACCACCGACGCGCGCCGGGGAGCGCTGAAGTCCGCGGCGGACAAGGCGGGCTGGGAGTGCTTCGTGGTGCCCGACGACGTGGGCGGGCGGTTCAGCGTCCTGTCCGCGGTGGGCCTGCTGCCCCTGGCGGCGGCGGGGCTGGACGTGGAGGCCATCATCGACACGGCCATCGCCGCCTTCGCCGCGCTGGACGAGCGCAGCGAAAAGAATCCCTGCTGGCAGTACGCCGCCGCCCGGCAGGCCCTGTACGGACAGGGCAAGGCCGTGGAGATCCTGGGCTGCTATGAGCCCCGGTTCCGGATGATGGCCGAGTGGTGGAAGCAGCTCTACGGCGAGAGCGAGGGCAAGCAGGGCCTGGGCATCTTCCCCGCCAGCGTGGAGTACAACGCCGACCTTCACTCCATGGGCCAGTACATCCAGGACGGGCCTCGCTTCCTCCTGGAGACCGTGGTGAGCTTCGCCAGGGAAAACGCCGGCTATATCATCCCCTCCGACGCCGCCGACGGCGACGGGCTCAACTACGTGGCGGGCCACGATCTGGCCGAGGTGGCCAACATCGCCCGGGCCGCGGTGAAGGAGGCCCACATCCAGGGCGGCGTGCCCAATATCGCCGTGGAGGTCTCCGCCATGGACGAGAAGGGCTTTGCGGAGCTGGTGTGCTTCTTTGAGCTGGCCTGCGCCCTGTCCGGGTACATGGAGGGCGTCAATCCCTTCGACCAGCCCGGCGTGGAGGCTTACAAAAAGCTGATGTTCGCCGGCCTGGCCGCCTGGAAATGAACAAACGGTAAACCTTCCAAATCCGCCTTGCATCTCCTGCGGGAAAATGGTAGAATGCTTTTGGGAAAAGTATCTGCCGTTTTCCCGCTTTTCTATACATTATTCTGAAGAGGTGGTTTCTTATGGTTAAGCTGATCATGGGTCTGTCCGGCTCCGGCAAAACGAAAACTCTCATCGATCTGGTCCGCGAGGCGATCGACAAGGAACACGGCGACGTGGTCTGCATCGAGAAGAGCAAGCATCTGACCTATGACATCCCCTACCAGGCGCGGCTGATCCGCACCGACGACTACAGCGTCAAGGGCAACACCATGCTCTACGGCTTTCTCTGCGGTCTGCATGCCGGCAACTACGACATCACCCGTTTCTTCATCGACGATCTCAACAAGATCCTGGACGACCGCTCCAACGAGGCGCTGGAAAAGTTCCTGGTCTCCCTGGAGCAGTTCAGCCAGCGGGAGAACACCGATTTCACTATTACCATCAACGCCGACCCCGAAAAGGCCAGCGATGAGTTGAAAAAATATTTCTGATATGCGGCTGGACAAGTGGCTGAAGGTCTCCCGGCTCATCAAGCGCCGGACCGTGGCGCAGGAGGCCTGCGACGGGGGCCGCGTCTCCGTCAACGGGCGGACGGCCAAGCCCTCCGCGGACGTGAAGGTCGGAGACGTGATCGAGATCGCCTTCGGCAGCCGGAAGGTCCGGGCGGAGGTGCTCTCCGTGGCGGAGGCCGTCCGGAAGGACGACGCCGCGGCCATGTACCGGGAGATACAGTGATACATATATGGAAAATATGAAAAAGCAGCGTCTTTCGACGCTGCTTTTTCATGCGCTTCTTCTCAGATATAGGCGTCCAGCTGAGCGGCCAGATACCGTCCGGCCACGATGTACCCCTCCTCGTTGGGATGGACGTGGTCCCCCATCAGGGTGTCCAGGTTCCAGGAGTTGAAGCACTTGTCCCCCTCCACCAGGGGGATGTGGTAGTAGTCGCAGAAGAGACGGAACTCGTCCCGCATCATCTCGAAGGTCCAGCCGTCGGCGGCCTCGTGGGGCTCGGTGAAGCCCCATTCGGGGAAGGTGCCCGCCTGTCCCCGGGTGGGGGTGGGCGTGCAGAGGATGATCTGCAGCGCGGGGTATTTCTTGTGGAGATACTCGCAGGTCCGGTACACCGCGCCCATGATGGTCTTCTCACCGGTGTCCAGATAGGTGCCCAGCGGCGCCCGGCCGTCGTTGAGGCCGTACATGAACACCGCCGTATCGTACTTGTCCAGGCCCACGTAGTGGACGTACTCCTCCGCGGTCTGGTTGAGATACTGCTTGGAGATCCAGCCCATGGAGCCCTTGCCGAAGTTCTTCACCTCCACGCCCAGCTCCTGCGCCACGGTGTCGGTGATCATGTGCTCCGTGAGGGTAAAGGGCGGCATGCCCCCCAGCTGGCCGGCCAGGACGCTGTCCCCGAACATGGCGACCCGCCTGGGCTCCGCCGGCGTCTCCTCCGTCTCCGCGGCCAGCGCGGCGGGGGCGGCGAAAAGGGCGGCGCAGATGGCCGCGGCCATGAGAAATGCTGTGATCCGTTTCATATCCCGGTCCTCCCGTGTTTGGTGGTCTCATTGTACCGGGTCTCCGGTTTTCTGTCAACGGCCTCCGTCCGGCACAGGCCGCCGGGCAGGAGGCGGATATAAAAAAGGAAGCCCCGGCGGGCTTCCTTTTATTCCGGTCATTCCGGCTTTTTTTCCTCCGGCTCCGCCGGGTCCTTTTTTTTCAGCGGGAACAGGGTGAGGATCACGAAGGCGATGCAGCTCACGTTGATCACGAAGTCCGCCAGGTTGAACACCGCGAAGCGGATGAATTCCAGCTCCAGCATGTCCACCACGTAGCCGTGGAGCAGCCGGTCGATGCCGTTGCCCACCGCCCCCGCCAGGGCCAGCACCGCCAGCCACCGCTCCCAGGCGGCGTTGAGCTTGTGCTTCGCCAGGGCCCAGACCACCACCGCGGCAAAGGCCGCCAGCAGTGCCAGGAAGGCCCAGCGTCCCCCCTGCAGCATCCCGAAGGCCACGCCGCTGTTGTGGATGTGGGTGAGGTGGATGAAGCCGGGGATCACGGGGATCTGCTCCGCGGCGGAGGCGTTGAGAGGGATATGGGCCGCCGTCCAGGCCTTGAACGCCTGGTCCAGTGCGATCACCGCCGCTCCGGCAAGGATATACAGACCCACCGGGTCTTTCTTCTCAGACATGAGCGCGTCCTCCTGGAAAAGGTGAAAAGGGCCGCCCGGCGAGACCGGGCAGCCCTTTTTGGAAGCAGGTCTTACTTCTTGTCGACGGCTTCCTTCAGCGCCTTGCCAGCCTTGAACTGGGGCACGCGGGAGGCGGGAATGGGGATCTCCTCCTTGGTCTTGGGGTTGCGGCCCATGCGAGCCTCACGCTCCTTAACGTCAAACACGCCGAAGCCCACCAGAGAGACCTTCTCGCCGCTCTTCAGGCTGGCCGTGACGGTATCCAGCGTAGCATTGACAGCCTTCTCGCTGTCCTTCTTGGAAAGGCCGGTCTTGACGGCCACTTCCGCGATGAGTTCTGCTTTGTTCATGTGAATCCTCCTAATCTTGTGTATGCGATCTATAGGCTGACCGCCGCCATTCGGGCAGTCTCACCATCCAATTCATTGTCCGCTCTCCGCTTCCCGGACACGGAAGCGGCGGATCTGCTCCTCGCACCGGGCGTGGAGCGCCTCCTCCGGGTCCAGGCCCAGATGCCGGGCGGCGTACACCGCGTCAAAGAGGAGCTCGCCCAACGCGGCCTTCCGCCCCTCCGGGTCCGCCGCGGTACGAAGCGCGGCCAGGGAGCTCTCCAGCGCGGCGAAGATCTCGCTCTCGTCCGTCCGGTCCGAAACCGGAGCGCCCTTCTTCTGGATCTTCTCCGCCCGCCAGAGGCCGGGCAGGGTGCGGCATACCGCGTCCATGGCTTCCGCCGGGGTGCGCTGGTGCTTTTCCGAGCGCTTGATGGCCTCCCAGCCGTTCAGCTGGTCCTCCAGCGTGGCGTAGGTCTCGTCCCCGAACACGTGGGTGTGCCGGGAGATCAGCTTGCGGCATTCCCCGTCCGCCACGTCGTTCAGGTCGAAGCGGCCCTGTTCCTCCTCGATGCGGGCGTGGAAGACCACCTGGAGCAGCACGTCGCCCAGCTCTTCCCGCAGCAGCTCCGGGTCGCCCCGGTCGATGGCCTCGCACAGCTCGTCGCATTCCTCCAGGAGGTTGCGGCGCAGGGACTCATGGGTCTGCACCCGGTCCCAGGGACAGCCGTCCTCGCTCCGGAGGATCTCCATCACCCGGCGGAGGTCATCCACGTCGTATTGCGGTTTGCCCGGAAAATTTATCATATTCCCCGCTCCAATGCAAGACTTTCTTATGAAAAAGTCAGGTTTTTTCTTTGTTTTTGTGGATTATTCCCGGTTTTTTCCCTCAGGAACGGCGGCTTTTCAGTCGGAGAATACGGCCCAGCTTCTCTCCGCGGGGGATGAGGGCCATGTCCTCGGCGGTCACGGCCCGGGTGAGGCCGATCATGATCGCGTAAACCAGCACCGCCGCGGCGATGGCCACGAACATGGCCACGGCCATGGGGAGGCGGTCCAGCGGCGCGCCGCCCCGGGCGATGAGCCGGGATACCAGGCCGTACACCGCCCAGGCGGTGACGCCCATGGCCGCGCAGGAGACCAGCGGAGCCCCCAGCACCCGGTCCAGCCGGGGTTTCTTTTTCAGGGTCTTGCACAGGAAATAGTAGTCCGCCACGCAGATCACAGCGAAGCAGCAGATGCTGCCCACCGGCGCGCCGGTGATGTTGATGGCCCGGGAGCCCACCAGGAACCAGTTGACGCTGATCTTCACCACGCCGCCCAGGACGATGCTGATGATGGGCAGCTTTTCCTGCCCGCTGGCCTGGAGGATGGCGTTGCCCATCATGGCCATGCACACGAAGAACGCCGCGATCCCCAGCAGCCGAAGCAGCACGGGCCCGGCGGGGTTGCTGCCCCAGTAGATCACCCGGAACACCGGCTCCGCCAGCACGAACAGGCCCACGCCCATGGGCATGGCGATCACCGCGGCGATGCGCAGGGAGGATTCGGCGATCTCACTGGCCTCCAGACGCCGCCGCTTGGTGAGGCACATGGTGATGGCAGGCACCACGCTGAGCGTCAGCGGGGTGATGAAGTAGGACGGGAGGTTGTAGAGCGTCTGGGCCTTGCCGTACACCCCGTACAGGGTGTGGGCCTCCTGGGGGGCGAAGCGGGCCGCCGACTGGAGCCGGTTGAGGCACAGGCCGTTGTCCAGCAGGTTGATGAGACTCAGCACCGAGGCTCCGATGGCGATGGGGATGCCGATGCGCAGGAATTCCCGCATGATGCTGCTCCGGCTGTCCGGCACGTCCGCCGCGCCGTGGGGCGCCTCCGGATAATATTTCCGCTTGTAGAGCGCCATATACACCAGCGCGCCCATGGCCCCGGCGGTGACGCCGAAAATGGCGCCGGCGGCGGCCCTGGGCAGGCCCTTCCCCGTGCGGGCCAGCAGGAAGGCCAGGGAGAGGCCCACCACCAGCTTGCCCAGCTCCTCCACCACCTGGCCGAAGGCGGTGGGGATCATGTTCCCCCGGCCCTGGCAGTAGCCCCGATAGGCGGAGGTCATGCAGACGATCAGCACCGCGGGGGCCAGGGTGGCGATGCTCAGCGCCGCCTGGTGGTCCGCCATCACGGCGGCCAGCTGCCGGTGGAACACCAGCATGATCAGCGTGAAAAAGCCGCCGATCCCCGCCAGGACGCCCAGCGCCACCCGGAAGATCCGCTGCACCTGGGCCGGGCGGTCCAGCGTGTCCGCCGCGGAGATCATCCGGCTCAGCGCCACCGGGAAGCCCGCCGTGGCCAGGGTGAGGAAGAAGCTGTATATGTTGTAGGCGACGTTGAAGTGGGCGAAGCCCTCGTCCCCCAGGATGCGCATGCTGCCCAGGGGGATCTTGTACAGGAACGCCACGATCTTCACGATCACGGTGGTCCCGGCCATGATGGCGGCGCCGTGGAGATAGTTCTGCTTTTTCGCTTCGGACAAGGGGGTTCCTCCTCTGTGGACGGCGGGACGGCCCGCCGCTGCTGCTGGGAACAGTTTATGTGACGACCTGGTATTTTACACCAGAAAGCAAGGAAAATCAATAGAAAATGCCCGTCCGCCCATCCCCTCGATCAAGACGCGGAAAAACTCCCGCGTCCGAGGACGCGGGAGCGGTGTGTTTCAGAGGTCCCACGGGCGGAGCAGATAGGGGTTGAAGCGCCGCTCGTATTCCAGGGTGGAGCTGCCCTCGTGGCCGGGGTAGACCTCGTAGTCCCCCTCCAGGTCCCGGAGCTTCTCCAGGGAGTGGGTCAGCTCCAGAGAGCTGCTGCCCGGGAAGTCGTACCGGCCGCAGGACATGCGGAACAGGGTGTCCCCGGTGAAAAGGCAGTCCCGGCACCGGAAGGTCAGCCCGCCCGGGGTGTGGCCCGGGGTCTCCAGCACGTCGAAGACGAGGGAGCCGCACCGGATCTCGTCCCCCTCGGAGACGAAGACGGTCTCGTCCGGCGGGTCCACCTCCCACCCGGCGAAGAAGGCGCTGTTGATCTCCCCGCCCAGGTCCTTGTGGGACATGTACACCGGGCAGCCCAGAGCCGCCTGGACCTCCTCCAGTCCCATGCAGTGGTCGAAATGTCCGTGGGTCACCAGGATGCCCCGGACCTGGAGCTTGTTGCGCTCCACGTAATCCAGGATCAGGTTGGAATTCCCGCCGGGGTCGATGATGGCGCTGTCCATGGTGTCCTCGTCCGTCACCAGATAGCAGTTTGTCTGGAGGTATCCCACCTCCAACGCCTTTACCAGCATACTCACAGCTCCCTTGTATCCAGAATGATGGTCACCGGCCCGTCGTTGACGGAGGCGACCTGCATATCCGCACCGAATTCCCCGGTCTCCACCCGGAAGCCCCGGGCCCGGCAGGCCTCGATCACCCGCTCGTAGAGGGGGACGGCGGTCTCCGGCCGGGCCGCGGCGGTGAAGCCCGGCCGCCGGGACCGGCAGTCCGCCCACAGGGTGAACTGGCTGACGATCAGCAGCTCCGCCCCCGCGTCCGACGGGCTGACGTTCATCTTGCCCGCTCCGTCCTCGAAGACCCGGAGCCCGCAGATCCGGTCCGCGATCCGGTCCGCCTGGGCGGCGGCGTCCTCCGCGTGGACGCCCAGCAGCACCAGGAAGCCCTTCCCGATGGCGCCCAGCGTCTCCCCGGAGCCGGTCCGGGTGACGGAGGCGCTTTTGACTCTTGTCACGACGGCGCGCATTTATCCGTTTCCTCTCTGGATCTCCCGGACGCCCCGGATCATCTGGATCCGGGCCATAATGACCTTCAGGGCGTTGAGATCCGGCATTTCCATGGACACATACACGATGGCGTCCCCGCCGGGGAGGGTCCGCCCGCTGATGGAGCGCACCTTGGCGTTCAGGGCGTTGAGCACCGCCGCGATGTCCAGCACCAGGCCGTTCCGGTCCCGGCACAGGATCCGCAGGGCCGTGAGATAGGCCCCCTCCGGTTCGTCCGCCCAGGAAACGTCGATCCAGCGTCCGTCCTTGTCCTTCTCCTTCAGGCTGTTGAGGTAGTTGGGGCAGTCCGCCCGGTGGATGGAGACCCCCGCCCCCCGGGTGATGAAGCCCACGATGGGATCTCCCGGCACCGGGGTGCAGCAGCGGGAGAACTTGATGAGGCAGTTGTCCATTCCCTCCACCAGGACCCCCTGCACCGCCTTGACGGGCTTTTCGCTGCGGCGCTCCGCCGCCTCGTTGATCTTGTCCAGGGCGGTCTTCTGGGTCTGCTGCTTGGCGGCCCGGGCGATCTCGTCCTTGAAGCGGTTCACCGCCCGGGTGCAGGTGAGGCCGCCGTAGCCGATGGCGGCGTACATGTCGTCCAAGGTGGTGACGGCCAGCTTCTTGATGCAGGTGTTCAAAAGCTCCTCGTCGTTGAGATAGGCGGTGGTGAGCCCCGCCCGGCGGAGCTCCGCCTCGAACATCTCCCGGCCCCGGAGGATGTTCTCCTCCCGGCGTTCCTTTTTCAGCCACTGGCGGATCTTGGTCCGGGCGGAGTTGGATTTGCACAGGTTCATCCAGTCCCGGCTGGGACCGGGGGCGGATTTGGAGGTGAGGATATCCACGATATCCCCGTTCTGGAGCTTATAGTCGAAGGGGACGATCCGGCCGTTGACCTTGGCGCCGATCATGCTGTTGCCCACGGCGGAGTGGATGCCGTAGGCGAAGTCGATGGGGCACGCGCCGGCGGGCAGGTTCACCACGTCCCCCTGGGGGGTGAACACGAACACCTCGTCGTCGAACATGTCCATCTTCAGGTCGTGGACGAAGTCCTGGGCGTCGCTGTCCTGCTGGGCCTCCAGCAGGCGCCGGATCCAGGCGAACTTCTCCTCGTCCCCGGCCTTCACGCCGGCCTCGCCGGACTTGTATTTCCAGTGGGCGGCGATGCCGTATTCCGCGGTGCGGTGCATCTCCCAGGTGCGGATCTGCACCTCGAAGGGGATGCCCTCCTCCCCGATGACGGTGGTCTGCACGCTCTGGTACCCGTTGGGCTTGGGAGTAGCCACGTAGTCCTTGAACCGCCCCGGCACCGGCCGGTACATGTCGTGGATATGACCCAGCACGTTGTAGCAGTCGGGAATGTTGTCCACGATCACCCGAAAGGCGCACAGGTCGAAGATCTCCTCCAGTCCCCGCTTCTGGGTGTACATCTTCCGGTAGATGCTGTAGATATGCTTGATGCGGCTCTGGACCGAGGCCCGGATGCCGCACTCCATCAGGCGGCCGGTGATCGTCCGCTCCACCTCCGCCATGAATCTGTCCAGGATCTCCGCCTTATTCTCCAGGTACAGGGTGATCTCCCGGTAGC
>JAFRDL010000150.1 GCA_017411265.1 Oscillospiraceae bacterium
CAACCGGGCGTGGGAGGGCTGCGACGTTCTCGACCCCTCCGCCCGGGTGCTGGCCAACTACGGCCAGAGCGGGCAGTGAGAAAGGACGGCGGAATGATGACCAGGGAACAGTGGCTGCGCTACGGCGTGGTGGACGAGCACGACGCCTGCGGCATCGGAGCGGTGGTGGACATCCGCGGCCGCCAGAGCCGCGCCGTCGTGGACGACGCGCTGAAGATCGTGGAAAAGCTGGAGCATCGGGCGGGCAAGGACGCCCTGGGCCGGACCGGCGACGGCGTGGGGATCCTTACCCAGGTCTGCCATGCCTTTTTCCAAAAAGCGGCGCCGGCCTGCGGCGTCACGCTCCCGGAGGCGGGGGATTACGGTGTGGGCATGTTTTTCTTCCCCCGTGAGACGCTGCCGCGCCGTCAGGCCCAGAAGATGCTGGAGGTCATCCTGGCCAAGGAGGGCCTGCCTTTTCTCGGCTGGCGGGAGGTCCCCACCTGTCCGGAGGTCCTGGGGGAGACGGCGCGCCGCTGCATGCCCTGTATCCTTCAGTGCTTCGTGGGCCGGCCGGAGGACGCGGCCAGGGGCCTGCCCTTTGACCGGCGGCTGTACCTGGCCCGCCGGGAATTCGAGCAGTCCAACGACAACACCTATGTGGTCAGTCTGTCCAGCCGGACCGTGGTGTACAAGGGGATGTTCCTGGTTTCCCAGCTGCGGCAGTTCTATCCGGATCTGCAGTCGGAGGATTTTGCCTCGGCCATCGCCATGGTCCACTCCCGTTTTTCCACCAACACCACGCCCTCCTGGGAGAGGGCCCATCCCAACCGGTTTTTGCTCCACAACGGGGAGATCAACACCATCCGGGGCAACGTGGACCGGATGATCGCCCGGGAGGAGACCCTGTCCTCCCCGGTCCTGCGGGGAAACATGGACCGGGTCTTCCCGGTGGTGAACGCCTCCGGCTCCGATTCGGCCATGCTGGACAACACCATCGAGTTTCTGGTGATGAACGGCGTGGAGCTGCCCCTGGCCATGATGATCACCATTCCGGAGCCCTGGAAAAACGACAGCGCCATGAGCCGTACGAAACGGGACATGTACCGGTATTACGCCACCATGATGGAGCCCTGGGACGGCCCCGCGTCCATCCTGTTCTCCGACGGCGAGCTGGTGGGGGCGGTGCTGGACCGGAACGGGCTTCGTCCCTCCCGGTATTATCTCACGGACGACGGCCGGCTGATCCTGTCCTCCGAGGTGGGCGTGCTGGACGTGGACGAGGCGCACGTCATTCGCAAGGACCGGCTCCGGCCCGGGAAAATGCTCCTTGTGAACACCCGGCGGGGCGTGCTTCTCCAGGACGACGAGATCAAGGAATGGTACGCCTCCCGGGAGCCCTACGGAGAGTGGCTGGACCAGAATCTGGTGCGGCTGTCCGATCTGAGCGCCCCCAACGCCCAGGTGCCGTCCCATACCCAGGAGAGACGGGATCGGCTCTATCGGGCCTTCGGCTACACCCACGAGCAGGTGAAGGACGCGATCCTGCCCATGGCCCGCACCGGCCAGGAGGCTACGGCCGCCATGGGCGCGGACGAGCCTCTGGCCGTGCTCTCCCGGCGGTATCCGCCTCTGTTCGACTATTTCAAACAGCAGTTCGCCCAGGTGACGAACCCGCCCATCGACGCCATCCGGGAGGAGTGCGTCACGGACACCACCGTGTACCTGGGCCGGGACGGCAACCTGCTGGAGGACCGGCCGGAGAACTGCCGCGTGCTGCAGATCAACAATCCCATCCTGACCCGGATAGACCTGATGAAGATCCGCGCCATGCACCGGGAGGGCTTCCATGTGGAGACCGTCTCGCTGCTCTACTACAAGAACACGCCCCTGGAGCGGGCGGTGGAACGGCTGTTCATCGAGTGCGACAAGGCCTACAAGCGGGGGGCGAACATCGTCATCCTCTCCGACCGCGGCGTGGATGAGAACCATGTGGCCATCCCCTCGTTCCTGGCCGTGTCCGCCATGGAGCAGTATCTGATCCGCACCAAGAAGCGCACCGCCATGTCCATCATCCTGGAGAGCGCGGAGCCACGGGACGTGCACCATTTTGCCCTGCTCCTGGGCTACGGCGCCCGGGCGATCTGCCCGTACCTGGCCCACGAGTGCATCGAGGAGTGCGTGGAGCTGGGGCTTCTGGACAAGGACGCCCACACCGCCATCGACGATTACAACAGCGCCGTGCTCCACGGCATCGTGAAGATCGCCTCCAAGATGGGGGTCTCCACTCTCCAGTCCTACCAGTCCGCCCAGATCTTCGAGGCGGTGGGGATCCGGCAGGACGTGATCGACAAATACTTTACCCATACCATCAGCCGGGTGGGGGGGATCGGCCTGGAGGAGATGGGCGCCGCCGTGGAGTTCCATCACAGCCGGGCCTTCGATCCGCTGGGCCTGGGGGTGGACACCACCCTGGACAGCGTCGGCTTCCACAAGCTGAGAGAGGGCGACCGGACGGAAAAGCATCTTCTTGACGCCCGGACCATCGTCACGCTCCAGGAGGCGGTCCGGGAGGGGGATTTTGAAAAGTTTCTCGCCTAGTCCCGGGCTGTCAACGAGGAGCGCGCTCCCCAGACCCTGCGGGGCCTGCTGGACTTCCGCTATCCCGCCGACGGGGGCATCCCGGTCAGCGAGGTGGAGAGTGCGGAATCCATCGTGCGCCGGTTCAAGACCGGCGCCATGTCCTACGGCTCCATCTCCCAGGAGGCCCACGAGTGTCTGGCCCGGGCCATGAACGCCCTGGGCGGCAAATCCAACTCGGGCGAGGGGGGCGAGAGACCGGAGCGGCTGGGTACGGAGAAAAACAGCGCCATCAAGCAGGTGGCGTCGGGCCGCTTCGGAGTGACCAGCGAATATCTCTGTTCGGCCGCGGAGATCCAGATCAAGATGGCCCAGGGGGCCAAGCCCGGGGAGGGCGGGCATCTGCCCGGAAAGAAGGTCTATCCCTGGATCGCCGGGACCCGCTATTCCACCCCCGGCGTCAGCCTGATCAGCCCGCCGCCCCATCACGACATCTACTCCATCGAGGATCTGGCCCAGCTGATCTTCGATTTGAAAAACGCCAACCGGGACGCCCGGATCAGCGTGAAGCTGGTATCCGAGCACGGGGTCGGGACCATCGCCTCCGGCGTGGCCAAGGCGGGGGCCCAGGTGGTGCTGATCTCCGGATTTGACGGGGGCACCGGCGCCGCGCCCCGCAGCTCCATCCACAACGCCGGGCTCCCCTGGGAGCTGGGCCTGGCGGAGGCCCACCGCACGCTGATCGAAAACGGCCTGCGGCAGCGGGTGATCCTGGAGACCGACGGCAAGCTGCTCACCGGCCGGGACGTGGCCGTAGCGGCGATCCTGGGCGCCGAGGAAGTCGGCTTTGCCACCGCGCCGCTGGTCGCCCTGGGCTGCGTGATGATGCGGGTCTGCAATCTGGATACCTGCCCCGTGGGGATCGCCACCCAGAACCCCGAGCTGCGCTGCCGGTTCCGGGGAAAACCGGAATACGTGATGAACTTCATGCGCTTCGTGGCGGAGGAGCTTCGGATCATCATGGCCCGGCTGGAAGTGCGGACCGTGGAGGAGCTGGTGGGGCGGCGCAGCCTCCTGAAGCCCAGAGAAGACGTCTCCGGGCCCCATCCCGGCGCCGTGTCGATCTCCGCGCTGCTGGACGACGGCAAGGACGCGCCGGCGCATTTCGACCCGGACGCCGTCTTTGATTTCGCCCTGGAAAAGACCGCGGATCTGCGCGTACTGCTCCCGGCGTTCGAGAAAACGCTCCGCACCGGCAAGCCGAAGACCGCGGCCGTCGCCGTGTCCAGCGTGGACCGGACCTTCGGCACGATCCTCGGCTCGGAGATCACCCGCCGCTGGGGCTCGGCCCTGCCGGACGACACCGTGACCGTGGAGGCCCGGGGGGGCGGCGGGCAGTCCTTCGGCGCGTTCCTTCCCAAGGGCATGACGATCCGCCTCACCGGGGACAGCAACGACTATTTCGGGAAGGGCCTGTCCGGCGGAAAGCTGGTGCTCTGTCTGCCGAAGGAGAGCCCCATCAACCCGGGGGAGAACATCATCGTGGGCAACGTGGCCCTCTACGGCGCCACCGGCGGAGAGGCCTACATCAACGGCATGGCGGGGGAGCGGTTCTGCGTGCGGAACTCTGGTGCGAAGGCCGTGGTGGAGGGCGTGGGCGACCACGGCTGCGAATACATGACCGGCGGCTGCGCGGTGATCCTGGGCCCCACCGGCAAGAACTTCGCCGCGGGCATGTCCGGCGGCGTGGCCTACGTGCTGGACGAAAAACACCAGCTCTATCTGAATCTCAACAAGGAGCTGGTATCCATGAGCGCCGTCAGCGAGAAAAGCGACGTGCAGGAGCTTCGGGATCTGATCGAGCGGCATGCCGCCGAGACCGGCTCTCCCCGGGCCCGGACGATCCTGGACAACTGGGAGGAGACGCTGCCGCTCTTTAAAAAGATCCTGCCCAACGACTATCGCCGCATGCTTTCGGCCATCCGGCGGAGGGAAGAGAAGGGCATGCCCCGCGCCCAGGCGGAGCTGGACGCCTTCACGGCGGTGCAGAGAGGAGAGAGGTGAGACGGCATGGGAAAACCCACCGGTTTCCTGGAATATGCCCGGCAGGAGAGACCCTGCGCGCCCCCGGCGGAGCGGCTGGACGGCTTTCGGGAGTTTCACGGCGACCTGACCCCGGCCCGGCGGCGGGAGCAGGGCGGACGTTGCATGAACTGCGGCGTGCCCTTCTGCCAATCGGACTACGGCTGTCCGCTCCACAACCTGATCCCCGAGTGGAACGACGAGGTCTTTGCGGGGAACATCCCCCACGCCCTGTCCCGGCTGCTGAAAACCAATAACTTCCCCGAATTCACCGGGCGGGTTTGCCCGGCTCTGTGCGAGAACGCCTGTGTGTGCGCATTGAACGGCGAGGCCGTGACCGTGCGGGACAACGAGCTCTCCATCATCGAGGAGGCATGGGCAGACGGACTGGTGATCCCCGCGCCGCCCAAGGTGCGCACCGGAAAACGGGTGGCCGTGGTGGGCTCCGGTCCGGCCGGCCTGGCGGCCGCCGATCAGCTCAACCGCCGGGGCCACAGCGTCACTGTGCTGGAGCGGGACGACCGGCCCGGCGGCCTGCTGATGTACGGCATCCCCGCCATGAAGCTGGACAAGCGCATCGTTTTACGCCGGATCGAAAAGATGGAGGCGGAGGGGATCGAGTTCCGCTGCGGCACGGAAGCGGGAAGAGACATCTCCGCCGCGCAGCTGACCGTGGACTTCGACGCCGTGGTCCTCTGCTGCGGCGCCCGGAAGGCCCGGGAGCTGGGGCTGGATACCGCCGGGGTCTCCGGCGTGCTCCCGGCGCTGGAGTATCTGACGGCGGCGACGAAGGCGGTGCTCGCAGATGCGGAGAACCCGCGGAGCGCCGCGGGGAAAAACGTGGTGGTCGTGGGCAATGGGGACACGGCCACGGACTGTGTGGCCACCGCCCTCCGCCAGGGGGCCGGGAGCGTCATCCAGCTGGTGCGTAAACCCCGCCCGGACAGCGCGGCCCGGGTCTGGCCCTATCCCGCCGCCGGGGTAAAAACAGACTACGGCCAGGAGGAGGCGGCTGCCCGGTTCGGCCGGGATCCCCGGCTCTATTCCACCACTGTAAAGGAGCTCCTGAGGGACGACGCCGGAGCCCTCCGGGCTGTGGTGATCGCGACGGACGGACGGGAAAAAGAGCTCCCAGCGGAGCTGCTGCTGATCGCCGCCGGCTTTTCCGGCGCGGAGCCGGAGACGGCCGCGGCCTTCGGGCTGGAACTGAACGGGAAGGGTCGTCTCGGCGATGCGGGATTCCGCACCGCGGACCCGAAGGTTTTTGCCTGCGGCGATATGCGCCGGGGCGCCTCGCTGGTGGCCTGGGCCATCGCGGAGGGCCGGGCCTGCGCCCGGGCGGTGGACGAGGCCCTGGAGGGCTATTCCAATCTGTAACGGGAAGGGAGGAACGCCCCGTGGCGGCTTTTGACAGAGTGTGCTCCGGGATCCCGGCCATGGACCGGGCGCTGGACAATATACGCATGGGCGACAACGTGGTGTGGCAGGTGTCGTCTCTGGAGGAGTACCGCCTGTTTGCCCGGGCCTTTGCCGCCCAGGCCATCCGGGACGGGCGGAATCTTCTGTACATCCGCTTTGCCGACCACGAGCCCATCCTGGAGCCCATGGAGGGCCTGCGCATCGTGCCGGTCAAGCTCTCCCACCGATTCGAGACTTTTACGATCCGCATCCACGAGCTGATCGAAAGGGAGGGGCGGGACGCTTTTTATGTGTTCGACTGTCTCTCCGAACTGGAGGAGGCCTGGGCCACGGATCTGATGATGGGGAACTTTTTCCATCTGACCTGTCCGTTCCTCTTTCAGCTGGACACCGTCGCCTATTTCCCGGTGCTTCGGGGACGCCATTCCTCGGACGCCGTCGCCAAGATCCGGGAGACCACCCAGCTGCTGCTGGACGTGTATCCCGGTCCGGGGGAGGAGCTTTACGTCCGCCCGGTCAAGGTGTGGGAGCGATCCGGACCCACCATGTTCCAGCCCCATCGGTACTGCCCGGAGAGCGGAGCGTTCCGCGCCCTGTCGGAGGGAGTGGAGATCAGCCGGTTTTACCGGGAGATGAATCTGTCCGGCCGGGGGAGCGCCGCTCCGAGCATGGACAGCTGGGAGCGCTTTTTCCAGCGCACGAAGCTGAAGTACGAGAGCGGCGAGGATGTGACGGAAGAGTGCGGACGGATCTGCGACATCATGCTGACCCGGGACGAGCGGCTGCGCGCCCTCATCAAGCGGCACTTTACGCCGCGGGATTATTTCGAGGTCCATGCCCGCATGGTGGGGACCGGGATGATCGGCGGGAAGGCCTGCGGCATGCTGCTCTCCCGGAAGATCACGGAGAACCTGCGTCCGGACATCTTCGAGAGGATCGAGCCCCACGATTCCTTTTACATCGGCTCCGACGTCTTTTATTCGTACATCGTGGACAACGGCTTCTGGGATCTGAAGATCCGGCAGAGGACCGGAGAGGGGTACTTTGCCCTGGCGGAGGAATTCGCCCGGCGGGTAACGGAGGGCACGTTTGCCCCGGCCATCGAGGACGCGTTCCGGCGGCTGCTGGACTATTTCGGCGGCGATCCCGTCATCGTCCGGTCCAGTTCGATCCTGGAGGACGGGTTCGGCAACGCTTTTGCGGGGAAGTATGAGTCCGTGTTCTGCGGCTGCCAGGGCTCGGCGGAGGAGCGACTGGCGGAGTTTGAACAGGCGATCCGCACCGTGTACGCCAGCACCGTGGGCCTGTCGGCGCTGGATTACCGCAAGAGGCGGGGGCTGGAGGACCTGGACGAACAGATGGCTCTGCTGGTCCAGCGGGTGTCCGGCTCCCGCTACGAGGGCTTTTTCATGCCCTGCGCCGCCGGTGTGGGGTATTCGGTCAGTCCCTACCGCTTCGCCAACCGGCGCGCGGAAAAGGGGATGCTCCGTCTGGTGGCCGGACTGGGGACCGCTGCCGTGGACCGGAGGACCGGCTCCTATCCCCGGATCGCGGCCCTGGACAATCCCGCCCGGACTCTGCTGTCCTCCACCGGGGACAAGCACCGCTTTTCCCAGCGCCTGGTGGATCTGATCGATCTTCGGTCCGGGACGCTGGAGAGCCGGGAGGCCGAGGATCTGGCGAACGCTCTTCCGCCGTATCAGATCCGGCTCCTCTTCTCCCATGACACGGAGGCGGAGAGCGCCTTCCGGGAGCGGGGAGAGTACGCCAGCATCCTGTACGTATCCTGCGACGGGATCGTAAAAAACCGATTGCTCATGGCCGACATGAGCGATATACTGGAGCTGCTGCACCGGGAGTATGACCACCCGGTGGACATCGAATACACCATCAACTTCTCCCCGGAGGGAGAGTATCTGATCGACCTGCTGCAGTGCCGGCCTCTGTCCCAGTCCGGCGCCGGGGAAGCGGTGGTGTTTCCGGAACCGGAACACCGGGGGGCGGCGATCGTGGAAACGAAAGGCGTTTCCATGGGCTTTTCCCGCCGCTTTTCGACGGACGCCGTCGTCTATATCGACCCGGTGGCCTATTACCGGATGCCCTATGCGGAAAAATATAAGGTGAAAACGGCGCTGTCCGCCGTCAACTGGCATTACCGGGGACAGAACAAACGCCTGGTCCTCATCACCCCGGGCCGGATCGGCACGTCCTCGCCGGAGCTGGGCGTCCCGTCCTCCTTCGCGGACATCAGCGAGTTCAACACCATCATCGAGGTCTCGGAGCTGGAGGCCGGGTATATGCCGGAGCTCAGCTACGGCAGCCATTTCTTCCAGGATCTGGTGGAGTCCGGCATCCTGTATTCCGCCGTTTTCAAGGACGACACGACCCTTGCCTTTGACGCGGAGCGGCTCAAATCGGCGGAAAACAGCCTGGGCGCGCTCACCGGCTCGGAGGAGCTGGCGGACATTGTCTACGTGATCCGGACGGAAACGGGCGGCGTCCGGCTGTACTACGACATGATCTCGGAACATCTGCTGCTCTGTGAGCCGCAGGAACCATAAACGAAAACGACAGGGAGGAACATGGGAATGCTGACGTCGATCGTCGGAACGAACTGGGGCGACGAGGGCAAGGGCCGCATGGTGGATCTTCTCAGCGCGGATTATGAGATCGTCGTGCGCTATCAGGGCGGCAACAACGCCGGCCACACGGTGATCAACGACCGGGGGAAGTTCGTGATGAACCTGCTGCCCTCCGGCATCCTGCGGCCGGACACGGCCAACGTGATGGGACCGGGGATGGTGGTGGATCTGGAGCATCTGTGCGGCGAGATGGAGAAGCTCCGCGCCGCGGGGGTGGAGATCCCAACCGGCCATCTGATCCTCAGCGACCGGGCCACCATCTGTCTGCCCTATCACAAGCTGCTGGACGCTCTGGAGGAGGACCGGCTGGGGGACAGGAAATTCGGCTCCACCCGCCGGGGCATCTCCCCGGTCTACGCCGACAAATACATGAAAAAGACCCTGCGTCTGGGGGACCTGCTCTGCCCGGACAGCCTGCGGCAAAAGGTTTCCGACCTGGCGGAGTGGAAAAACCTGACGATCCAGGGCGGATACCGGCATCCCCCTGTCACGCCGGACGAGCTGATGGACTGGCTGGAGACATACGGCCGGCCGCTGATCCCCTATATCCGGGATACCACGGAGTTCCTGTCCGAAGCGGTGGATGCCGGAAAGAATGTGCTCTTTGAGGCCCAGCTGGGGGCGCTGCGGGATATTGATTTCGGGATCTATCCCTATACGTCCGCGTCCACCACGCTGTCGTCCTACGCGCCCATCGGCGCGGGGATCCCCTTCGCGAAGCTGGACGAGTGCATCGGCATCATGAAGGCCTATTCCAGCTGCGTGGGGGAGGGACCCTTCCCCTGCGAGCTCTTCGGCGCGGCGGGGGATGCCCTGCGCGCGGCGGGCGGCGAATACGGGGCCGCCACCGGCCGCCCCCGGCGAGTGGGCGGCTTCGACGCGGTGGCCTCCCGGTACGGGACCCGGATGCAGGGCTGCGACGCCATCGCGCTGACGAAGCTGGACGTGCTCTCCTACATGGACCGCATCCCGGTGTGCGTGGCCTACGAGATCGGCAACCGGCGGGTGGAGCGTTTCCCCTCGGGCATCGACGAACTGTGGGCGGCAAAGCCCGTCTATGAGTACCTGCCCGGCTTCCGCTGCGATATCAGCGCCTGCCGTCGGGCCGGGGATCTGCCCGGCGCCGCCATGGACTATATCCGGTATATCGAGCGCATGGTGGACTGCCCGATCCGGTATGTCTCCGTGGGCGCCGACCGGGATGCCTGCATCCAGCTGATATAAGGAGGAGAAAATCATGGCGAAATACGTTTTTGTCACCGGAGGCGTGGTCTCCGGGCTGGGGAAGGGGATCACCGCCGCCTCGCTGGGCCGGCTGCTGAAGGCCCGGGGGCTGAAGGTCGCCGCGCAGAAGCTGGACCCCTACATCAATGTGGATCCCGGCACCATGAGCCCCTATCAGCATGGAGAGGTCTTCGTTACCGAGGACGGGGCGGAGACGGACCTGGATCTGGGCCATTACGAGCGCTTTATCGATGAGGATCTGAACAAGTTTTCCAACCTGACCACGGGCAAGGTCTACTGGAACGTGCTCAACAAGGAGCGCCGGGGAGAATTTCTCGGCAGCACGGTGCAGATCATCCCCCACATCACCGACGAGATCAGGCACTTCATCTATCGCGTGGGCGAGCAGACCGGCGCGGACGTGGTCATCACCGAGATCGGCGGCACCATCGGCGACATCGAGAGCCAGCCCTTCATCGAGGCCATCCGCCAGGTGGGGCTGGAGGTCGGCCGCGAAAACGCGCTGTACGTCCACGTCACGCTGGTGCCGTACCTGAAGGCGAGCGGCGAGCACAAATCCAAGCCC
>JAFRDL010000151.1 GCA_017411265.1 Oscillospiraceae bacterium
CGTCCAGCGCGTCCAGGAGCCGGGCCATGGTCTCCGGCTGGCGGACCGCGCCGCCGTACACGGTGAGGGCGCTCCCCACCTGGTCCAGGGCCAGGGCCAGCTGCAGCAGCCGTCCCCCGGCGTCCACGTAGGTCCGGGCGCTGCCGCCCCGCTCCACCGCCAGCCGGTGGGCCAGCCGGGTGAAGGACAGCACCTCGGCGTTCAGGCTCACACTGTCCGGACCCCGCCGGGCCAGCTCCCGCTCCGCCTCGTGGCTGTACTGTTCGGGCACGATGAGGAAGGTGTTCCCCTCTCCGCGCTCCGCCCGGGCCGCGATCTCCCCGAAGATCTGGCCGGTCTTGCCCGTGCCCGCCCGGCCCAGGATCATGCGCAGCATGCGCTCTCCCCCTTCCCCTGTTTTTTCTTTTTTTATTATAGCAAGCCCGCAGGGAGAAAACAAGGACCGCCGCTTTCGCGCCGGGGACGCGCACGGCAGTCTGTCCATAAATTCCATAGAAAAGCCCTTGTTTTCGGGGCGATTTTCTCTCCCTGCCCACTTGCCCCGGGACGCGGGGCATGATACAATACCACCATATTTTACATCCTGCGGCAGCCGGCCGCGGGAGGAAGGAAGAGAACATGAACGCAAGTGAAAAGACCATGGAGAAGATCGTCAACCTCTGCAAGGGCCGGGGCTACGTCTACCCCTCCAGCGAGATCTACGGCGGCCTCTCCAACAGCTGGGACTTCGGGCCTCTGGGCGCGGAGCTGAAGAACAACGTAAAAAAGGCGTGGTGGAAGAAGTTCGTGCAGGAGAACCCCTACAACGTGGGGCTGGACTCCGCCATCCTCATGAACAGCCAGGTGTGGATGGCCTCCGGGCACGTGGTGAACTTCAACGATCCCCTCATCGACTGCAAGAGCTGCAAGATGCGCCACCGGGCGGACAAGCTCATTGAGGACTGGCTCGCCGCCAACCCCATCGAGGGCGCGGTGGTGGAGGCCATGACCAACGACGAGATGGTGGACTTCATCGCCGAGAAGAAGATCCCCTGCCCCGGCTGCGGCAAGACCGACTTCACCGGCATCCGCAAGTTCAATCTGATGTTCAAGACCCACATCGGCGTCACCGAGGACAACACCACCGAGGTGTATCTCCGGCCCGAGACCGCCCAGGGCATCTTTGTCAATTTCAATAACGTCCAGCGCACCACCCGCCGGAAGATCCCCTTCGGCATCTGCCAGATCGGCAAGAGCTTCCGCAACGAGATCACCCCCAAGAACTTCATCTTCCGGGTCCGGGAATTCGAGCAGATGGAGCTGGAGTTCTTCTGCGAGCCGGACACCGACCTGGAGTGGTTCGCCTACTGGCGCAGCTTCTGCCACCAGTGGCTCACCGACCTGGGCATGAAGGACGAGTGCCTGCGTCTCCGGGACCATGAGCCCGAGGAGTTGAGCTTCTACTCCAAGGCCACCACGGATTTCGAGTACCTCTTCCCCTTCGGCTGGGGCGAGCTGTGGGGCGTGGCGGACCGCACCGATTACGATCTGGGCCGTCACCAGGAGTTCTCCGGCAAGGACATGACCTACTTCGACCAGGAGAAGAACCGGCGCTACATCCCCTTCGTGGTGGAGCCCTCCCTGGGTGTGGAGCGGGTGACCCTGGCCTTCCTCTGCGACGCCTACGACGAGGAGGTCGTGGGCCAGGACAAGAACGGCAACCCCGACGTGCGCACCGTGCTGCGGCTGCACCCGGCCCTGGCTCCCTTCAAGTGCGCGGTGCTGCCCCTGTCCAAGAAGCTCTCCGGCCCCGCCGCCGAGCTCTACCACGAGCTGCAGAAAGAGTTCATGGCGGACTTCGACGACGCCGGCTCCATCGGCAAGCGCTACCGCCGGGAGGACGAGATCGGCACGCCCTTCTGCATCACCGTGGACTTCCAGACCGTGGGCGACGAGAACACCCCCGCCGACCACTGCGTCACCGTCCGGGAGCGGGACAGCATGGAGCAGGTCCGCATCCCCATCGCGGAGGTCAAGGACTACATCGCCCGGCGCGTGAAATTCTGATCCCCATCCGAAAAGAAAAAACCGACCGCCCTCGGGCGGTCGGATTTTTCTTGGGAAAAGCTTCCGGGCAAAGGATCATTGGATGGTCTGGAGCTCCTTGTCCAGCTCCTCCAGATGGGGCTGCAGATAGGCGGACTGGGGGAAGCTGGCAAGCTTGCGGAGCGTCAGGCCGCCGACAAGCTTCATCTGGGGGTTCTTGGATGCGCCGGGCGCGTACTTGTCCAGCACCTCGCAGGCGCGGGGATCCTTCAGGATCTCCTTGACTTTGGAATCGAGAGAAAATGCCATGGTTTTATCCTCCTTAAACAATGTTTTCCATCAGAAACAGGTCCAGCCGCCGTCGCATTTGATCTCTTCCCCGTTGACATAGCGGGACTGATCGCTGGCCAGGAAGAGAATGGCGTCGGCCAGGTCCTCCGGCATGGCGAGCTCGCCGGAGAAGCTGAGGAGCTCGCTGGTGCGGCCGAAGCCGAACTCGTCGGAGGGCGGCATCACCATGGGGATCTCCGTCACCACGCCGCCGGGGGATATGGCGTTGCAGCGGATGCCGTTCTCCTTGTACATATAGGCGGTGTTCTTCGTCACGGACAGAACGGCGCCTTTGCTGGCACAGTAGGCCGCCCCGGCGGTCTGGTGGGACGCTCCTACGGAGCAGATGTTCACGATCACGCCGCCGTCCCCCTGATCGAGAAATCTCCGGCACTCCTCCCGCAGGCAGTACATCAGTCCGAAGGTGTTCGTCGCAAAAACTTCCGAGAGCATCTCGTCGGACATGTCCGCGACGGCGGTGTTGTCGTCCATCACGCCGGCGTTGTTGACGGCCACGTCCAGACGACCGTACTTCTCCGCAGCCGCTTTTACCATGTTCTTCACTGCCGAGGGATCTCTCACGTCCGTCACACAGTACTCCACGGTGCCCGGCAGCCCGGCGCATTCCTCGCACAGCTCCTTCAGCAGGTCCTCCCGGCGGGCGGCGGCCAGGACCTTTGCGCCCTCCCGGGCAAACAGCACGGCAGTCGCCCGGCCGATCCCGGCGGAAGCGCCGGTCACGATGCAGACTTTATCATCCAATCTTCCCATAGGCTCCTCCTTAACAGAACGTTTTGCTCACGACCGTGGCGGGAGAACCGTTGGGGCCCACCGTGACCCGGGTCCCCTCCGGGATACCGGCGCGGATCGTGGCAAATCCGATGTTTTTGTCCACCGTATATCCGTAGATGGCCTGGGCGCAGCGTCCCACCTCCACGCCGTACAGATAGACACGCTCCCAGATGCTGATATCTTCCGTGGACTCCCGTTCGAACACCAGCCCCACCATTTGATAACGGGGGTTATCCCGGATGGCCAGCGTCGCCTCTTTGCCGATGAAATCCTTTTCCAAGTCCACGGACCAGCCAAGGCCGCACTCGAAGGGATTCAGGTGCTTGAAGTCCTGCTTCAGGGCGAAGCCCTTTTCCATGGGGATCGAACGGACGTAGACCTCCAGCGTATAGATCTCCCGGCCGCCGGCGCTCTTTACCGCCTCGGCGATCTTCTCCCGGATCTCCCCGGTCCTGTCGGCGGCGCCGTAGACCTCAAATCCGTTCTCGCCGGTAAAGCCGGAGCGGTGGACGTATACGGGGACGCCGCCGATGGCGTTGGAAGCCACGGCAAACCGTTTCATTTCCCCCAGGGGCTCATCCAACAGTTTTTCCATGGCGGCGGGCGAATCGGGTCCCTGGATGGCGTACATGTCCCAATCACAGGTGATCAGGCGAGTCTGCACGTCCTTCCCTTGGGCGTGTGCTTCGATCCAGGGGATCAGCCGGGGGCCGTACAGGGTGGAGACCCAGTACACAGTCTCGTTCATGTGCATGACGATCACATCGTCGATGATCTCCCCGTTTTCATCCAGCATGGCGGTGTATTTGGTCCGGCCCGGCAGGACCTTGGAGATAGTGCTGACGTAGATCTTTTCCAGGACCTCCAGGGCGTCTGCCCCGGTCACTTCCACCAGATCGTGGGTCCACCGGTACCAGCCTACGGACCGGCGGATCGTCCCGGCGTCCAGCCGGGCCAGCTTGTCTTCTCTGAATAACATCCCGTGCCTCCTCTCAGACCATCCGAAGGTCTTCCCGGCGGATGACCTTGATGATCATGTCGTCATCGTCCCGGCCCTCGATCACGCAGGACCATTCCGGGGAGACCAGGGTCTTCGCCGCGCCGTTCCACTGGGCCTCATAGGCATCCACCAGCTCGTCCAGGGGCGCCATCTCATAGCGGGCCGTAAAGTCCTCCGTTTTCAGGCAGATCCAGGTCTCGTCCTCGGTCCAGCGCTCCGTCCGGTATGGCACCTGCTGGACATCCAGCATGTACATGATGTAGGAGCCCAGGAGCCGGCCGTCGTTGTCGTCCACCCAGCGGGGCACGCCCAAGTGCTGCCGCAGCCCTTCCCTGGCGAATGGCTCGACGAACTGGTTCTTACCCGCCGTGGCAAAGACGATGCGGAAGACCCGCAGGAACTCATCCTCGTCGGGGGCCATCTCCCGGATAGCCATCATGGGGAACTGTACGGACCACACCCAGCCCATCTGGGCGACCCAGTGATAGGCCTTCTCCAGGGAGGTCTCCTCCCCGAAGGCCTGGGTATACTGGCCGTTCCGCAGGCATTGCCCCTCCTTCACCATGCGTTCCCGGGGCGTGTCATGGATGGGATCCACCGGCTGCTGCATGTGCTCCAGCCATTCCTGTTTGGGCAGACCATACCTGTCCCGGCGCTCGGCCACCACCCGGCAGTGCTTGTTGCCGCAGCCCCGGGCCTGGCACATGTTGAGGGCCACCTCGTTCTCCGTTCCATTGGAGGAGGCCAGGTCGAAATTGGCGGTGAACATGCTGGTGGTCATGTTGCACAGCTCGCTGCCCACGATGTCCCACGGGCAGGTGTCCAGCTCCTTTTCCACCCGATCCCGGGTGAACTGGATCACGCGCCCGGCCATGTTCTCCCACTCGTCGCCGGAGTCGCCGGTGATCCCGCCCAGCCAGCTGGATTTCTCGCAGAGCTCCGGGATGTTGAACGCCTCGTAGAGGGACATGTCCACATACGCCTTCTGCTCCTCCGGCGTGCCGGCCACGGCCATGTTCATCATGTTGGCGACCTCGCAGATCGCCTCCGTCCGCTTCTCCCAGCTGGGTTCAAAGATCCGCATCACCTGAAACAGATTGGCACACACGGCAGCGATCTGGCGGTTGACCTGGGTATAGGCTTCCTCTTCGGTAATAAGCCGGCCCCAGGCTGTCTTGAAACATTTCACGGATTCAAGTCTTTCCTTGAGCATTACTTCCTCCCCCTGCGGTATTTTCGGGTTTTCCGATACAATTATACAAAGGAGGCAACGGCTTGCATACTCTGCAAACCGCAGGTTGTTTTTTAGTGCAGACCGTTATTAATAACGGTCTGTATTCCTGAAGCGGCAGGAAAAAGCCCAACTGATTCGGCTTCTGACCGATATTATTCACGGTTTTCTATTGACAGACCTCGTATACTCACGCTACAGTGGAGAGGATGGGAGGGATCCGGAATGCGGCTCAATGCAGATATCATCTACCACAATCTGAAAGACGTGCTGGACGTGGCCATCTGCGGGATCTGTGAAAATGACCTCGTTCTGTACCGTCCGGAGTTCTATCTGGACGGTACGCCGTGCTTTCTGAAAAACCACGTCTATGTATGCAGCGCCGATCACCTGCCCGACGATCCCGTGATCGAGGACAACGTTCTTTTGATCTGCCTGGGCGAAGCGCCGCAGCGGGAAACGTTCGAGACGCAATGCGGAATCCTCTCCCTTTCCGGGCAGGAGGACATTTTTCGGGTCTTTAACGTCGTTCAGGATATCTTCAACAAATACGAAGCCTGGGAGGCGGAGATCAGCCGGATCCTTCGCCATAACGCGTCCACCCAGGCTCTCCTGGATGCCAGCAAAGAGATCCTGGACAATCCCATGCTTCTCATCGGCGCGGACTTCAGTTACCTGGCGTACACAGAGAGCGAGTATCTGACAGAGAAGCTGGGGATCCGTCTGGACAGCCCCACCTTTGATCCGGATCTTCTGGACGTGTTCCTGTCCCTGCACGAACTGGCTACGGACATCAAGGAGCCGCTGCTTCTGTCCCTGATGGGGAGGAGCACTTTGTCGGTGAACCTGTTCGACGCGGATCATTATCTCGGCTGTATTACCGTGTTCGGGGAGTACCGGGAATTCCGTTCTTCCGATATTCCTCTGTGCCAGTTTCTGGCGGAAAACATCCGGCAGGCATTCCTTCTGAAGCCGCATCTGGCCGGGGACCGCTCCTCTCTGCGCAGCGCCATCCGGCAGATCATTCGGGGCGAACCTCTCCGTCTGGAACAGCGCGGCATGCTGCGGAAATACGAAGATTATGGAGAAACTGTCTGCATCGTCTTTCGTCCGGCGTCGGATTCGGCCCCTCTGCCCAGCGGCTATGTATCCTCTTTGATCGAAGGACAGTTCAAGGATTCCCTCGCCTTTGAATATGACGGCCGGATCGTCGCTGTCATTCCCTGGGAGCAGGGCGTTATTCAGCAGCTGGGGGCTCTTCTCCGGAAGCTCCGGCTGGTCTGCGGGATCTCCCATCCCTTCCGGGATCTGCAGGAGTCCGCCTATGCCTGTTACCAGGCGTCTGCCGCACTCGACACAGGGGCGGGCATCGATCCGGGCGGCAGCGTCCATCGCTTTGAGGACTGTATCCTGCCTCTGCTGCTCCGAAACGCCACCGCGGAACTGCCCGCCAGATATTTTTATACCGAAGGCCTGTCCCGTCTGGCCGCCCACGACGAGTCCTCCCCGGTATCGTATATCGACACCTTGAGAACGTATCTGGACAACAATATGTCCATCGCCGAAACGGCGAGGAAAATGAACCTGCACCGCTCCAGCCTGATCGACCGGCTGGAACGGATCAACCAGATCCTGGATCGCGATCTCCGGGATCCGGACCATCGTCTGGCCATACAGATCGTTCTATCCGCGGAACGGGCTCCCCATGCGGATTGAGCGTTCCGCCGCCGCCCTCCTTTCTCTGTGCAGCCGCGTCCAAAGGCATGAAAAAAGAAGATGATCTGCATGTTCCTGCGCAGATCATCTTCCTTTTTTGTTAATCCCGTTATCTCAGCACTTTTTCTTTACCGGCACCCAAATCGCACTATGGTAGTCGGGATCGCTTTTTTCTCCGTTTACACAATCGTACCACTCCACGCTGGCATGGCCGCAAAGCTCGTGCTCCGGATTCCCGGGCAGCCATTCCTGAAAGATCCGCGTGTTCACGCTCTGGAGCGCATCCGGGATCGGACCGATGCAGTTGAACACCGCCCAGTCGCTCCGGGGAAATTCATAGACGACCATGCCTTCCGGCACGTCTCCGCCCGTGTATTTCCCGGCGACGAGATACCGGAACCTTCCGCCGCCGATGTCATCGATACAGACGCCGTATTCCCCGATGCAGTTGTCCACCAGAGCCTGCTCACAGGGATTCGCCGGAGCATTTCCGGCATACACGTTATAAGCATACTTTTCGCAGATCTCATCCCAATACTTTGGGATCTCCGCGTATGCGGTTTCGTTGTCAAACTCCTTCTGAAAGCCAATGACCTTAAACGGGAACATCGGCGTGATTTTACAGTCCATCTGATCGCCTCCCTGAACGGATAGTTTGATCGTCAAGGGGAGGAAGGTGTTTATGGCCGCTCCGCTGCGCACCTGAGACGGTGTTGCGCCATGAAAACGGGAGAATGCTTTCGTAAAGCTCTCCGGCGTTTCATACCCGTACCGAAAGGCAATGTCGATCACCTTGTCTTCTGTCTCCTTGAGGTCCAGTGCCGCTCGATACAGTCTGCGGTTTCGAATGTATTCTCCCATTCCGTATCCCGTCATCAGAGAAAGGCCCTTCTGAAGAAAGAACGGGGAAAGATACACCTGATCCGCAACATCCTGCGCACTGATATTGTCAGTCAGATGCTCTTCCATGTAATCGATCGCCGTTCGAATACTGGCAAGCCACTCCATTGACCGCTCTTCCTTTCCTTGACGGGATCATTGTATCACGCGAAGCGGAAATCGTCCTGTCATTTCCTGCCCAAATCTGTCCTGTCCTTATCCTTTCACGGCCTCGCCGGGATGGGCGACGGTCCCGGCCTTTTGCAGACCGGGGCATTTCGTTTATCCGAAGATCTGACCGGGCAGCTTCCGCTTCTCCTTGGGCGGGAAGCCCTTGTCGAATTCCTCCACGTCGGCGTCGTCCACGTAGTAGCCCTGCGGCGTCTGATAGACGCCGGTGACGCCGCGGAGATACCCGGGGATCAGTTCCCGGCAGAGAAAGAAGGAATCATCCGCCCCCTCCGGCAGATCGTGATAGCGGATGCCGAAGTTCCGGGCATAGTCAAAGCCGCACTTGCCGTAGAAGCCGATGTTGCCCTCGAACAGCACCGCCCCGAAGCCCATCCCGGCTGCTTTCTCCAGGGAGCAGTCCAGCAGCTTTTTGCCGTAGCCCCGGCGCTTGAGCTCCGGCGTGATGCCGATCGGGCCCATGGTCAGCACCGGGATGACCCGGCCGTCGTCGGCCTCGATGCGCGTTTTCATGAACATGTTCTGCCCGATCAGCCGTCCGTCCTGCTCCATGACGAGATCCAGCTCCTTCACGAAGGCCGGGTCGCGGCGCAGCACATGGATCACATAGTGCTCGCTGCAGCCGGGGCGGTAGACATTCCAGAAGGACTCTCTGACGAGATTTTCAACCTCTCTGTATTCCCCGGGTTTTTCCAAACGTATGACAAAACCGTTATCCATCTCATTCTCCTTATACCGGATAAATCGCGGCCCCTCTTCGCCCAGGATCCCCATGGGGTGAAAGCCGCATTTTTCCAGGACTCTCTGCGAGGCGGTATTCCCCGGATCGGTTTCCGCTTCGACGGCCTTCACCCCCGGGTGCCGGAAGGCCCATTGCAGCGCGAGCCGGACGGCCTCGGCGGCGTATCCGCGGCCCCGGAATTCTTCCAGGATCCCATAGCCGATCTCCGGGTTCCGGCCCGCCTCAAAGCCCTTGAAGCACAGATCGCCGACCGGCGTCCCGTCCGTTTTCTCGATCAACCACATGGCGTACCACTCCCGGTCTTCCGGATGGGAGAGGCTGCCCTCCAGCATTTCGCCGTACGCCTTTTTCAGATCGTCGTCCGGTTCGGCGGCGATCATGCGCTCCATCTGTTCCCTGCCGGCGGGAGCGATCCGGATCCGCTCCGTTTCCATCATGACAAGGCCCTCCTTTTTGCGATCAGCGATCCCTTGATCACCAGGATCACCAGGCAGAGGATCCCCGCATACGGCTGCCGGGTGAGGATAAATACCGCCGTGCCTGCGACGGACAGCGCCAGGCCGGTGACGATCCGGTGATGATCCCAGACCGGTTTATCCAGGTGGCTGACGACGATGCCGCCGATCCCGTTCAGGACGGTGACCGTGATCACCGCCGCGAACACGGTTTTGATCCAGGTGCTGAGCCCCGTGACGGCGAACAGGGATACGGAGACCGGCATCTCCGCCCCGTTTCCGAAGACAGGCAGGAACAGCAGCAGCCCCGGCAGGATGTCCAGCGCGCCGCAGAGCAGCGAGAGGTACCGGTCCAGGCTCGCCTTCTTCTCTTCTTCCGCGGCCGAGAGGATCTCCTCCGGGCCGATCAGCTCGTCGATGGATACAGAGAAGCAGCGGGAGATCTGCTTGAGCGATTCGAGATTGGGATAGCCGCGTCCGGACTCCCATTTGGAAATCGCTGTCCTTGAAACGAACAGCGCCGCCGCCAGCTCCTCCTGGGTCAGCCCCCTGCTTTTTCGAAGTTCCTGCAGCTTTTCATTGAATTCCATGGTTTTTCTCCCTGCGCCGGTCCGAAGTCTCGACGCAAAAGCGATAGATGTAAAACAGGCCGAGGCTCAGAAATGCGGCGCCGACAATATCGGTGACCCAATGGACGCCGGAAACCAGCCGTCCGATGACCATAAACGCCGAAAACAACACCGCAAAAGCGCGGACGGCCCCTCTGACCGCGGCGCTTTTGCCCCTCCGGTCGATCTGCAGCTTCAGCGCAGGCATGATGCTCAGCACCAGCAGCGTTGTGGAGGAGGGATAGGACGCCTCCAATCGGCCCTCGATCCGAACGGGCCGGTAGTTGATGGGAAGCATTTCAAATATCAGATACGCCGCAATGACCAGCACATAATACCCGCCCAGCAGAAGGATATCCGGATCGACCCGCCGCAGGCTTTTCCTCCGGATAAGCTGGATCAGGCCGAGGACGCCGAAGCCGAGACAGACGACGATGGGCACGAGGCCGAGCCAGTCGGTGATGGTATAAAGCCCCATGTGCACGCCGGTCAAGCGGTGGAACCAGACATTGAGCGCCGCAAAGCCGATCCTCGTTCCGTTCGGCCCCGCCGCCTGTACGTCAACGCAGCGGATCAGCAGCGTCCACAACACAAAGGCGAGCAGAAGCCCAAGCCCCGTCCATAGATCCTTTTTTTGGTTTCGCTCCATTTCTTTTCCCCCTTCTCGTCTGCGCCAACCATAGCACAGCCGCGCGAGGGCGGAAAGAAACGCGACGTCACATCCGCGATACGAAGCGTGTCATCTGCTCAAGGCTTCCGGTAAAAGGTATATTGCCGCGCTTTTTCAAAGCCGAGCTTCTCGTAAAAGGGCAGGTCGGAAAGCACATACGCCTCTCCGGCCCCGAGAGCCCCGGCCCGCGTCAGGGCTTCCGACACAAGCGCGGCGGCGATCCCTTTTCCGCGATGAGCAGGGACCGTGCAGACCGGCTCCACATAGGCGTAATCGGTATCCGGGCGGTACCACACGCAGCCGTAGGCGGCCAAAGCTCCGTCCGGGGCGGCGGCGGCAAGGCTCAGGCGCTTGTTCAGATGCGGGCGGCGTTGGGGGATGATGGGGTCGCTGCGTCTGAATTCCTCGTAATCCGTGCCGTGGTCAAAGCCCTGCCACAAGAGCCATTGGAAGTCCTCCGGCTGTTCCGCCGGGTCCAGCTCGACGAAACCATAGCCCTCCGGCAGCACCCTGCGGCGGAGCTTGTCAAGCCCCAGCCGAAGGACGGTTTCGCTCTGCTCATCCGGGGCAAACCCCGCCGCTTCGGCCGCTTCGATCTCGCTGCGGCTGTTGTCGCAGATCGCGATCCCAAGACCGGTATCATCCCGCAATTCCCGGCAGGCATAATCCAGGATCGCCGGGCAGATCGCCTCATGACCCGGCAGCGCGGCGCAAAAGGCCTCTCCGAAATACATATCGTAGATCGCCGCGCCGACGATCCGGTCCCGCTCCCACCAGAGGCCGATGGACCGGATCGCGCTTTTGTCGAATGCCGGATGCTCGATCATCCACTCAAAGCGCGCCCAGTTCCAGTTGATATGCCTTTTGTCGCTCCGATTCAGCGCGATCAGGAACGCGCATACCGCGTCAAAGTCTTCTTCCCGATACGGGCGGCCTTCGACCGCAGGGAGCCAACGCCGGATGCCCCAGTGCTCAAAGTCCCATTCGGGCATATAGTCGTTGCACTCATAGTCGACGTACCACAGCTCTCCGCCGGATACGACGAAATTGGCAGGATAGTAGTCGATGTTCAGCCCGCAGGCCTGCGCTCTCGACGCCATCTCCCGCACCTGCGGCAGATAGTCTTTCACGGAACCGCCGTCATGGATCAGTTCTGAAACGGTCGGCCCGTCAATGTATTCTTTAATGATCTGCTCAGCGTTCGTATCGATATCGAGCATTTCTGGGATGCGGATGCCGGCGTTTTTGAGCCGCTGACAGTCCCGCCGCTCGGCCTCGATCTTGTTGCCGAAGCGGTAGTAGTCGCAGGGCTCGTGGTGGATCTGCTTGACGACAACAGGCCGCCCCTCGCACTCGGCCAGATAAGAATATCCGCCCTTGCCGTGACCCAGCAGGCGAAGGATGCGATAACGCTTTCCGTGCAGGAGGATCTCCTTATCCATCCGCTCGTTCCGATCCGATGTTTCCAGCATGGTCTCCTTTTCTGCGCGAACCAATTCTGTTTCTTTTATTTCCACATCCAAACGATCCGATCCTCCGAACATGTCATTCCGATCTTTTCCTGCAGTCTCAACGAGTTTTGATTGTCCTTTTCCACCTGACCGAACGGAACAAACCCTTCGTCCATGGTCCTGGCAATGAGATGAGTCTCAAGAGCGATCCCAAAGCCTCTTCGCCTGTATTCCGGGAGAACGTATAAAATACCCATGCTTCCTTCCAGGTGTTCTCCGATGAAGCCGACCAAACGCCCCTGATCGTATCCCAGCAGGATCGACTTTCTCCGGACGACCGCTGCGAGCTCTTCCGGACTGATCAAATGATAATGCTCCATGAGCATGGGAAGATCCTGTTCCTCCGCCGCTCGGACGGACAGCCCGGTGTCGATTCCGGGTCTTTCGCCATAGTAAGCAAACTGCCAGCATTCCAGCTTCTCGGAGAACCCAAATCTTTCAAACGCGGCTTGTCCGAGAGCGCAATCGGAAACCATCAGCAGATCGCAGGCTGATCGGATGTGGCTGTCGAGCAGGGCAAGGCCGGTCGTTTTGTCTTCACAGGCCAGCAAACAAGCGCCGCTGACCGTGTCGCGGATCAAAAGCGCGTCGTCCAGATCCGCAAGGATTTCTCCGGTCCCGCGCTTGAGCACACGCTCCAGCCCCAGGTATTTGATTCCGTTGATATCCATCACGAGTCCCTTTCAGGCTCCTTTTTCTGTTCTTATCAGGTGGCCTTCCTGCATGGCGGCGAGCGTTGCCGCCGCACACACGACGATCGCAGAGATTTTCAGCGGGACCGCGGGAATCGTCAGCGGCAGCAGAAACAGCAGCGCTCCCGTCGCTTTGTTCATCGACGAATGGACGGCCACAAACGTTTTCTGCACGGCAAATCCCGAAACGATATTCACGACCTTTATGAGAGCGATTATTCCGATCCAGCCATACAGCCATGCGGGAATACCCAGGACCGGCAGCAGCTTGATCAGGCATACGACCACAAACACAAAGTCTGCCATCGTATCCAGCCTTGCCCCAAGCTTGCTGACGGTACCCGTTTTCCTCGCCGCGAAACCGTCAAGCATATCCGATAACCCGGCCGCTGTGTAAAACACATAAAAGGCCGGAGAGAACACCGGACAGAAAAGCAGAACAATGCTGACAGCTATTCTGAAAAACGTGATCGTGTTTGCCATATCTCCTTCATTCCTCTTGCAATCAGGCCGTTGCGAAACTCGTTTCGCCATGGAGAACTCGCGCTTATCGCACACGGTGATGCGCCTTTCGCTATCGGTTATCCTCTTTCAACGGAATGCAAGTACAAGAAATCTCTCCCTTTGCCCGATGGCCTGTGACGGAGATAAGGTAGCCGCCGGTCTCCGGGACCGTCAGAATGAAGTCTGCGTTTTCCTGTCCGGTCCCTTTGTATATCGGTTCTTCGCCATCCCGGCCGACTGTCACATCCACATTTCCTGTGGTATGTGACATATGCACCTGTATCTGATCGCCCTCCGTCAGCTTCAGTTCGGCGGATTCCTCTTTGTCCAGAATGCTGTATTCCATCCGGAACTGTGTCTCGCTGGACGTCCTGGTACCATCGAAAGCATTGTTTCTCCCACATCCTGTCAGCAGAAAGCATGTCGCCAGCAAAATGGCGGACAGAAGGATCGTTTTCCGTGTTATACCGCTTTTGATCAATGTCCGCGCCTCTTTTCCTTTTTCTTCGCCTGTTTTATTTCAAATCGGCGCTGCGCCTCCATCTCCCGTTCTTCCCGGCTGATCTGTCGGCGCTCCGTTTTCATCTCTTCCCGCTGTCTTTGCAGCGCCTGCTGGGATCTCGTGCCGATCCCGGTGTTCTCCAGCTGCTTTCTGGCATTCCGAAGCCTTCTCTTGGGATTGTCCGCCGCCTGCCGGCGCTCCGCCTCCACAGCCGGACTGAAAACCAGCTCGTGATAGTGCTGCAGGACGTATTCCCAAACCTCATGATCCTTCGGCTCCGCGCCGAAGGTGACCTTGCAGACGGAGAGCGCCCCGCCGTCGAAGCGTTCAAAAACGCCGACCCAGAAGGGCTCCTCAAAGAAGACGGTCAGCCTGGTTTCCATTTTTCGATCTTCACCGTCCGGTCCTTCAGGGAGATCTTCCCGATTCTGTACCCGCAGGGCTCCAGCTCCTTTTTGAAGGTAAGAAAGGAGTGGTCCACGGGAAAGCCGCAGATCTCCCGGATCTGATCGAAGGTCAGCATCGGGGGCGCGTTCTCCCGGATGTATTCCCACAGCCCGTCATACTTGCTCATGTCCGTATCCTCCGCTCACGGCAGGGTGATCCAGTACCGCTGCTCCGTGACGCCCTTTGCATTGACGAACTCGTTCTCCAGCACGCCGCCGTTTTTGACGATGGACCGGGCGGAGCCGATATTGTCCCGGTCGCAGGTCATCAGCACCCGGTCGATCCCCAGCTTCCGGCACTCCTCCAGCGCCAGGCGGATCATCTCCGTGGCATAGCCCTTCCGCCGTTCGGTGGGGCGGATGCCGTCCCCGATGTGCCCGCCCTCCCGCAGAAGGGCGTCGTTCAGATAATGACGGATATTCACCGCCCCCAGGAGCCGGTCCCGCTCCTCGTCCAGCAGGAAGAACACCGAGTCCGGCACCCGGTCCTCCGTGGGCTCCCGGCACTCCAGATGCTCCAGATAGGAATCGAAATCGTGATAGTCGTTTCGGAAGATGGCCCAGGGAGAGCGGTCGGTGTGGCTGCGCTCCTGATCCAGCCTCCACTCGTCGATCATCTCTCCCAGCTGCTTTTCATATTTCCTTGTCAGCTTGATCAGCTTGAGACTCATGTCCCTTCCTCCTCTCGGCAAGCGCTTCTTCCGCATCGCTCACGTCCGCCGCCGGGATCCCGTGCTCTCTCAGCAGCTGGGCAAAAACGCCGCTGCCCTGGATGAGCGTACCGGAAAAGGTCCCGTCGTAAATCTGCTTCACGCCGCAGGACGGGCTCCGGGACTGAAGGATCGCCAGGTCGATCTTCTCGTCCAGGGCTTTCTGCAGACAGATCGCCGCGCCCCGCCGGAACGCCCCGTCCACGTTCTCCCCCCGGTCGTTCATCACCGTGCCCCGGACGATCTCGCAGGGGTGCCGGGGCACGGACAGTCCGCCGGCGAGCTCCGGACAGACCGGGAGCAGCTGATGGCGCTGCGCCAGCGCGGCGACGGTCTCGCTGTAATTGTCGCCGCCGTTATACTTGCACCGGTGCCCCAGCAGGCAGGCGCTGACCAGGATCTTCACGCGGTTCTCCCTCCCTGCGGTTTCTTTCCGATGCCCAGATTGCGGCGCGCTTCCTCACTGTTCCCGGCGATCCTCTCCAGCTTTTCGCAGGTCGGTGCCTCCGGGCAGCCGCCGCAGGTCTCCACGCCCCGGCTCCGGGCGCAGGGCCGGATGGGGCACATGGATTCGCAGAAGAGGGTCTTCGCCCCCTCCGTCCGGCAGCCCGTGCAGCGGATCATCTCCGGCGTGATCACCGCGCCGTTGAGTTCGGACCAGAGCTTCGCCGTTTTCTCCCGCAGGGCGGCGTCGTCCCGGACCGTCGCGATCCGGGCGTCGCAGGTCTCACAGTTCAGTCCGCAGTATGCGATCGTTTTTTTCATTATTTTGCTCCTTTCGGGCTTCCTCTCCCTTTCGGATCCAATCGTCCAGGAACGCCGTCTGTTCCGCCGTGTGGAACCAGTGCTCGCCGTTTTCCATCACGGTGAGGGCGGCGCCGTGCCGCCGGACAAAATCCCGGATCGCCGCCGGGGAAGTGAGCGTGTCCCGGCTCCCGTACAGGATCCGGGTGGGCACGTCCCATTCCACGGGATGGTCCCGGACGAAGCAGAGATACTCCCAGGACAGCGCCGCGCCGGAGGGCACGGGGACGACGCCCCGGGCGCGCAGCTCCGCCTCGGTCACCCCGGCCTCCGCCATCCTGCCCAGGATGAGCGCCTCCATGTCCACGACGGGGGAGATGAAATACGCCCCGGACACCAGACCGTTCAGCCCGGCGTGCAGGCTGAAATACGCCCCGATGCTGTTGGCGATCAGGGTCACGTCCCCATACCGGGCGTTCAGCTCCTGCACCGCGGATCGGATCTCTCCGCCGGTCTCCCAGGGCGTAAAGGTCCGGTAGTCCAGGCCCGCCACCGCACAGCCGGGAAACAGCGGCGCGTAGTGCCCGCTCTCCGCCGCGCTGCCGCCCATCCCGTGGATATACAATACCGCTCTCACAGCTCCAGACGCATGAGCGTCAGCTCCTGCCAGCCCCGGCGGGAGCGAAAACCCCTGGGATTTCTCCCGTATTCCACAAAGCCCTCGCTTTTGTAGAGGGCGACGGCCCTTTCGTTCTCCGTCACCACGTCCAGCTCCAGCTGGAGGCAGCCCGCGTTTCTCGCGCATTGGATACAGGCGCGCATCAGGGCCCGGCCGATCCCCAGGCCCCAGTAGTCCCGCAGGACGCTGATGCCGAACTCGGCCCGGTGCCGCACCTTTTCCTTGGTCCCCAGGCTGTCGATCCCGGCGGTCCCCACCGCCTTTCCGTCGATCTCCGCCAGGAGAAAAATCTCCCGGGGGCTCTCCTCCCGGGCCTTCAAAAACGCCCGCTCCTGCTCCAGGGTGAAGCTGTTTTCATCCTCGTAGCTGGCCAGAAAGTCCGTCTCCCCGTGGGTAAGGGCGTAGATCTCCATCACCGTGGGCGCGTCCCGCTCCGCGGCGTTTCGCAGAAGGCACTCTCTGCCGTCCTTCAGTCGGAGGATCTCCCGGTATTCCATGGCTCTCTTCCCTCTTTCTCTTCATTAAAACCGCCGGCCGATCCCCCGGCTCCCGGTTCACGTCTCTCTCTTGACGGAGCGCATGATCAGGAACGTGGGGATGTTCAGCTCGTGCAGCCGGCCCTCCCCGTTGGTGTCCTCGTGCAGCTCCAGAAGGGTGAAGCCCGCCTCCAGCTGGCCGTTGATCTGCTCCTCCAGGGTGTGGGAAAACTGCATCCCCGCGTCGTCCTTCTCCAGCTGCTCCCGCTGCGCCGGGTCCGCCACCGGGTCGAAGGGCAGACGGTTGACGATCTCCCGCTCGTCGTTGTCCACGATGTAATTGACATAGTGGTCCGTCCCGGACAGGAGCACGCCGCCGGGCTTCAGCACCCGCCAGCACTCCCGCCAGATGGGCCGGACCTCCCGGACGTAGCAGTTGGAGACCGGATGGAAAATGAGATCGAACTCCCCGTCCGCAAAGGGCAGGGGCTTCGTCATGTCGGCCCGGACGATCCGGATGTCATAGCCCTCCCGCTCCGCCACCAGGCGCTCGCTCTCCAGCTGCTTCTCGGAGTAATCCAGCACGGTGCACGCCGCGCCCAGGGCGGTGAAAATGGGCATCTGCTGCCCGCCGCCGCTGGCCAGGCCCAGCACCTTTTTCCCCCTCAGATCCCCGAACCACTCGTGGGGCACCGGCCGGGTGGGGGTGAGCAGCACGTCCCAGCGTCCCCGCTTCGCGGCCTCGAAGATCTCGTGGGAGACGGGCCGGCCCCACTCCCAGCCCTCCTCCACCCAGCGGTCGATGGCCGCGGCATTGATATCCTGGTATCTCATCGCTTCACCAGTTCCCGGAAGAGCGCCTCTTTGTCGAACTCTCCCCGGGGCAGGCCGGGGATCTCCTTGTACGCCTTGCACACCGCCAGGCTGATCTCGGCCCCGACGGCGAGCATCTCCTCCTCCGTGTAGGGGCAGTTGTCCGTGACGATCAGCGTGGCGAAGCTGAACGCCGCCAGCCACAGGTCCCGGAAAAAGCTGTCCGCCGCTTCCGCGTCCATGTTGTAGATGCGCATGACCGACTCCCTGGCCAGGTCCTGGGAGAAGCGCAGCGCCTCCACGGCGCCGCCGGAACCGCCGTCCGGCCGGGTGAGGAACAGCAGCCGGTACAGCTCCGGCTCCTCCTTCGCGAAGCGCAGATACTGCCGCCACACCCCCTGGAAGGGGATGGGCCCGGCCAGCCCCCGCTGGATATATTCCCGGTAATGCTCCTTCGCCCGCTCGCGGACCTCCGCCTTCAGTTCGTCCATGGCGGAAAACCAGGTGAAGATCGGGCCGGGGGATACCCCCAGCGCGGCGGCCACCTCCCGGGCCGTCACCGCGTCGATCCCCTTCTCCCGGGCCACGTCCAGCGCGGCGCGGACGATCTC
>JAFRDL010000152.1 GCA_017411265.1 Oscillospiraceae bacterium
CGGCGGGGGCAGCGGGCGCAGCAGCGGGCTCAGCGGCGGGCGCAGCAGGGGCAGCAGCAGGGGCAGCGGCCTGGCCGCAGGCGACCATGC
Organism: Oscillospiraceae bacterium; assembly: GCA_017411265.1. Taxonomy (GTDB): domain Bacteria; phylum Bacillota; class Clostridia; order Oscillospirales; family Oscillospiraceae; genus Apopatocola. Next base: position 91 of record JAFRDL010000152.1, read on the forward strand.
CGAACACCATGCAGAGCGCGAGGACGATGGTAAGAATCTTTTTCATGGGGATCCTCCTTCTTTTAATTAATTCTTTCTCCTTCTTTTATCAAGATCTGGGTCCGGATCCGCGCCGCCCTCTGCCCAGGACGGACGGCCGGGGCCGGCCCATAATCTTCCGATGTCATTCTCCGTCAGCCGGAGATCCGGGCGGTGCGGGCCTCGTGGCCCGTCAGCGCCCCGGTGCGTTTGTCCGGTCCGCCGAAGCCGGCGTACAGCGTCCAGTGTCCGCTGCCCGGGATCCTCTCCCCGGCGTCGGTCACCACGGTGAAGGCCGCAGGATCGATGGGGACCGGGAAGCTCTTTTCTTCCCCGGCGGCGAGGCGGATGCGCCGGAAGCCGCAGAGGATGGGGTTGGGCGGCGCGAAGGGACTTTCCTCATCCCGGAGGTACAGCTCGATGACGTCCTCGGTATCCCTCGCCCCGTCGTTCCGGGCCGTGACCAGCGCCTTCTCCCTGTCCGCCGAGACGGCGGTGACCCGGCAGTCGCCGTAGGTCAGCCCGTAGCCGAAGGGGTAGAGCGGTTCGCCCGGATAGTAGCGGTAGGTCCGGCCGGCCATGGAGTAGTCGGTGAACGCGGGCAGCTCGGCCAGGGCCTCGTTGCGGTAGAAGGTCACCGGCAGCTTTCCGGAGGGGGACTCGACGCCGAACAGCAGCTCCGCCACCGCTCTTCCGCCGCCCGCGCCGGGATACCAGCTCAGCAGGACGGCCCCGGCGTTCTTCTCCGCGGCGGACACGTCCATGGCGCTGCCGGCCATCAGCACCAGCACGGTGGGCTTTCCCACGGCCAGGACCCGCTCCAGCAGCAGCCGCTGGGGCTCGGGCAGCAGCAGGTCCGTCTTGTCGCCGGAGCTGTAGCTGTTGCCGGTGTCGCCCTCCTCGCCCTCCAGGGTCTCGTCCAGGCCCAGGACCAGGATCACCGTGTCGCTGGCCTTCGCCACCGTGACCGCCTCTGTGAGCCGGTCGTTGGCCAAGGCCAGGGGCTCCACCCGGTCTGCCCAAAGGGAGCAGCCCTCGGAATAGAGGATCCGGCAGCGGCCCGCCGTAAGATCCTGGATCCCCTCCAGCACCGTCACGTACCGGGAGGCGGTGCCGTGGTAGTTCCCGATCAGCGCCCGCCGGCTGTTGGCGTTGGGGCCGATCACCCCGACGGTGCCGCACGTCGCCGCGTCCAGGGGAAGGATGCCGTCGTTTTTCAGCAGCACGCAGCTCTCCAGAGCCGCCTTCTTCGCCAGGGCCAGGTGCTCGTCACACTCTACGACGGTGTAGGGAACGGCGTCGTATTCGCTGCCCTCGTCCCCCAGCAGCCCCAGCCGGAACCGGGTGGTGAACACCCGGACGGCGGATCGGGTGATGTCCTCCTCCGAGATCATCCCCAGCTCCAGGGCGTGCATGATGTGCTCGTAGGTGCACCCGCAGTTCAGGTCGCAGCCGGATCGCAGCGCCAGCTGCACCGATTCGACGGGAGCGGCGGTGACCTTGTGGTTTTCGTGGAAGTCCCGGATCGCCCAGCAGTCCGAGACGAAATGCCCCTCAAAGCCCCAGTCTCCCCGGAGGAGGCCCATGAGCTTCCTGCTGGCGCAGCAGGGCTCGTCGTCCAGCCGGTTGTAGGCCCCCATCACCGCCTCCACGCCGGCGTCCTGCACCAGGGCGCGGAAGGCGGGGAGGTAGGTCTCCGCCAGGTCCTTTTCGGAGGCGTGGGCGTTGAAGCTGTGACGCAGCGCCTCGGGGCCGCTGTGCACGGCGAAGTGCTTGGCGCAGGCGGCGGTCTTCAGCGTCTCGCCGTCCCCCTGCAGGGCCCGCACGAAGGCCGTTCCCAGCCGGGCGGTCAGGTAGGGGTCCTCCCCGTAGGTCTCCTGGCCGCGTCCCCAGCGGGGGTCGCGGAAGAGGGTCACGTTGGGGGACCACATGGTCAGTCCGTGATAGATATCTCTGTCTCCCTCCCGGGAGAGGGCGTTGTATCTGGCCCTGGCCTCGTCGCCGATGGCGGTGCCGATCCGGAAGAGGAGCTCGTCGTCAAACATGGCGGCCATCCCGATGGCCTGGGGGAAGCTGGTGGCGGTGCCGCCCCGGGCGACCCCGTGGAGCGCCTCGTTCCACCAATTGTAGGCAGGGATTCCCAGACGGTCGATCGCCGGAGCGTCAAATCGAAGCTGGCTGGCCTTTTCCTCGGGGGTCATGCGCCCCACCAGCGCCTCGGCAAGTTGTTTTGCTCTCTCTCTCGTCATGGGAATACTTCCTTTGAGCGGGTGTCAGTCCAGCTGTCTCACGGTCTCCCCCTCCAGCAGTTTTCCCTGTACCACGATGTGCTGGGGGAGCGAGGTGCGCGGATGCTCGATCCTTTCGATGAGCTGGGCCGCGGCGATCCGCCCCAGCTCCTGTGTGTTCTGCTGCCAGGTGGTGAGCTTCGGGCTGACCATCGTGGCCATGTGCGTGCCGTCGTACCCGGCCACCGAGATGTCCTCCGGGACCCGCAGGCCCGCTTCCTGGATGGCGTTGATGCCGCCGATGTAGGAATAGTCGTCGGAAAAGAGGATGCAGGTGGGCGTCGTCGGCAGGGCCAGGAGCCGCTTCGTAGCCTTGTGGCAGCTGATGGGCTCGTGGTATTCGCACTGGGTGATGTATTCGTCCGGGATCGTCAGCCCCAGGGCCTCGCAGGCCCGGTAAAACCCGGTCATGCGGCTCTCCGTCACCGCCGTGTTGTTCCCGTGGATGTAGGCGATGCGCCGGTGGCCCTTCCCGTATACGAAGCGGACCAGGGACTCCATGCCGTTTATGTTGTCGGACAAGACCGCGGTGCGGTTGTTGAAGGCGTGGTCCAGGCTGACCACCGGGAGCTGGGAATAGACCAGCTCCTGTACCATCGGGTCGAGGAAGTCGGCGCAGATGATGGCCACGCCGTCCACGCCCCGGTAGAGGGCGTGCTGGAGATAGCTGGTGCTGGTCTGCCCCACGTTCCTGCTGATGAACGTGATGTCATAGCCGCAGCGCTCGGCCTCCAGCCGGAAGCTGGTCAGGGTCGAGGCGAAATACTCGTGGGTGAAGCCGCTGTTGGAAAGATCCATGAACAGGATCCCGATGTTGTAGGTGCGGTTGGTCTTGAGGGCGCGGGCGGCGGAGTTGGCGGTATAGCCCAGTTCCTTCGCCGTGGAAAGGACCCTTTGTCTGGTCGTCTCGCCCACGTCCTGCTGCCCGTTGAGAGCCTTGCTCACCGTGGCCACGGAGACGCCGCATCGCTGCGCGATGTCCTTCAGGGAAACCACGGTTCCGCCTCCTAACTTAATCGTTTTCGTGGTTTAAACATATCGTATTTCCCTCAAAAGTGCAAGGGATGTTTTCGAAAAAGTTTCTGTTTTCAGAAAATTTGTTGTCTCTGCCTAATTTTTCGCTCAAAACCTGTGAGTTTTACACAGAGCCCCCGGCCAAAAACCGGCTTTTCGGAGTTTTCTCCCGGAAATTCTCCGCCGATCCGGAAAAATACCTTGCATTTTTGCGATAAATCCGGTAGTGTATAGCCGAAAACGAAACTTAAACGTTTGCTGAAAACGGCGCTGCGGCGCACAAGGAGACGCGACCATGACCTACGGATACTTTGACGATGCGGCGAAGGAATATGTGATCACGACCCCCCGCACTCCTCTGCCCTGGATCAATTACCTGGGCAGCCGGGACTTTTTCACCCTGATCTCCAACACCGCCGGGGGCTACAGCTTTTACCGGGACGCCCGGCTGCGCCGGATCACCCGCTACCGCTACAACAACGCCCCGCTGGATTCCGAGGGTTTCCATATTTATATAAAGGATGGCGAAACCGTCTGGAACCCCGGCTGGCAGCCGGTGCAGGCGGAGCTGGATTCCTACCGCTGCCGCCACGGCCTGGGCTATACCGTCCTGGAAGGCGGGAAAAACGGCGTCCGGGCCCGGCAGGAGATGCTGGTCCCCGTGGATGACGATTGTCTGCTGCTGCGCCTCACCGTGACCAACGAGAGCGGGGAGACCAGGGCGCTCCGGATCTTCCCCTATGTGGAGTTCTGCCTGTGGGACGCCATGGACGACGCCTCCAATTTCCAGCGGAACTGGTCCATCGGCGAGGTGGAGATCGACGGCGCCGCCATCTTCCACAAGACCGAGTACCGGGAGCGCCGGGACCACTACGCGGTGTTCTGGGCGGACCGGACGCCCGACGGCTTCGACACAGCCCGGGACGCCTTCCTGGGCGTGTACGGCAGCCCCGCCCGGCCGGAGGCCGTGTTCGGCGCAGGCTGCACGGGCAGCGCGGCCCACGGCTGGCAGCCGGTGGCCGCCCAGCAGTTCGATCTCACGCTGGCCCCCGGGCAGAGCGAGAGCCTGCTCTTCGGCCTGGGGTATCTGGAAAATCCCCGGGAGGAAAAATGGGAGGCCCCCGGCGTCGTCAACAAGGCCCGGGCCCGGGCCATGACGGCCCGCTACGCCGGCGCGGACGCCTTCGACGCCGCCATGGACGCCCTCCGGGAACACTGGGAGGGCCTGCTCTCCGGCTACCGGGTCTCTACCGGCTCGGAAAAGCTGGTCCGGATGGTGAACATCTGGAACCATTTTCTGTGCATGGTCACCTTCAATATGAGCCGGTCCGCCAGCTACTTCGAGAGCGGCATGGGCCGGGGCATGGGCTTCCGGGACTCCTGCCAGGATCTGCTGGGCTTCGTCCACATGATCCCGGAGCGGGCCCGGGAGCGGATCCTGGACATCGCCGCCACCCAGTTCCCCGACGGCAGCGCCTACCACCAGTACCAGCCGCTGACCAAGCGGGGCAACTTCGACGTGGGCTCCGGCTTCAACGAC
>JAFRDL010000153.1 GCA_017411265.1 Oscillospiraceae bacterium
CGCCGTCCCCCACCCCCACGCCCTGCCCGCACCTCTCCTGGACGGACGGCGTGTGCGACAGCTGCGGCGCCGAATGCCCCCAGGGGGAGTGGGCGGAGGGCCGATGCACGGTGTGCGGCGTGGTCTGCTCCCATCCGGCTCACGACCCGGAGACCCGGGCGTGCGTCCGATGCGGACAGCCTGTGCCCCACGATTACGTGAAAAACGTGTGCCGCCTCTGCGGGGAAAAGCCGGAGTTCCTGAACAAAAACGTGCCCCGGGCGCTGTTCAAGCCCTGTGAACATCCGGGCACGGTGGAAAAGCTGGAGTACACCACCATGGCCTTCTTCGACGAGGAGGACGGAAAAAACCCGGACGGGGTGAAAAAAACGCTGTATGTCTATCTGCCGTACGGCTACGATCCGGAGGGGAAATACGACGTGCTGGTGCTCCTCCACGGCATCGCCTGCACGGAAAAATACTGGCTGGTGGACAAGCAGGAGTACAAGCCCCTGGACATCGACGAGGTCCGCACCGCCGACCTTCTGGACAACCTCATCGACAAGGGATACTGCCGGCCGCTGATCGTGGTTTCGCCCACCTTCTACGAGGACAGCGGGAAGATGGAGGAGTACTGGCGCCGGACGGACCAGCCCTGCTTCCAGCGGGAGGTGCGGGAGGACATTCTGCCCCTGATCGCGGAGAAATACGCCACCTGGGCCGAGGGGAATACGGCGGAGGATATCTCCGCCCAGCGGCGGCACTTCGGCATCGCCGGGCTCTCCATGGGCTCCATTTACATCTATACCGGCTTCCTGCCGGACTGCCTGGATCTGTTCGGCTGGTTCGGGTGCTTCTCCGGCAGCGACGGGGACATGAGCGAACTGGCCAGACAGCTCAACCGTTCCCCGGATGCCGATTATCCCATCTATTATTTCTACAACAGCATCGGCCGCTATGACGATTATTACGACCTCCACCTGGGGCAGTATCGCTCCCTGCTGGAAAAGGCCGACGGACTCACGGAGGGGGAAAACGCCGCCTTTACCGTCATCGAGGACGTGGCCCACAAGTACGCCGCCTGGAGCCCGGGGCTGTACAATTTCCTCCAGGTCGCCTTTTGCACGGTGCCCGAATAAAAAAACCGCTCATCCCAAACGGGATGAGCGGTTTTTTTTATTCGGGGTTTACATCAGGGGGAGCGCGTAGGCCATGAGGATCTCCGTCAGCTCGCCCCTTGTCAACGTATCGGCGGACGCGCCGGCGTCGGGGGAGAACTCCAGCTCCACCGCCTGGCTGAACGAGGCCAGGACGTTCTGGGCCTGCGTGCCGCCAAGGGGATCGTCGGCCGCCATGTTCCCGGGGACGATGCCGTAGGAGGCGAACAGCTCCAGCGCCTCGTCCTGGGCGGAGACGTCCCCGCCGATCAGGGCGTACAGTGCGCCGGCCAGCTCGCCGGCCGTGGCGTCGTCGTCCACGCCGAAGGTGTTCTCCCCGGCCAGACCCATGAGCATCTGCTCATACACGAAGCGCACCGCCTCGTAGTGCTCATGCCCTTCCGGAACGTCGGTCAGCTCCACCTGGGAGGCGTCCACGGAGCCGAAGGGATTGAGGATGACCTCATAGAGGTCTTCGTTGGCGTTCACGGCCGCCGCTCCGCCCGCGGTGAAGCGCAGGCCGTTCTCCAGCAGCTTTTCATAGAGCGAGGAGTAGGCCTCCGCCTTTTCCGGGGTCAGGGCCTTGAGCTGCCGCATATACTGGATCTTCAGGCCCTCGGGGGTTTCGTTGAGCACGTCCATCATGGCGCTCACCGCGCCGCTGAGCTCGCCCTCCGGCGCGGCGTACTGGGCGTAGGAGGCGAGGATGTAGCCGTCCAGGGTCTCCTGGTCCAGCTCGGCGTTGGCCAGGAACTCCGGCAGTGCCTCGTAGACCGCAAAGGTCTCCGTCACGTTGGGATCCCGGTAGGTGAGCAGGTAGGCTCCCGCGTCGTCGATGAAGCCGTGCCAGGGCGTGTATACGCCGTACTGATCCCGCAGCTGGGGCAGCAGATAGGCGTCGTCCACAAAGGCGGCCAGGGCGTCCAGATCGGCAGCATACTCCTCCAGGCCCAGGTCCTCATAGCCGGCGACAATGGCGTTGTACTGCACGCTGCTGTCCACGATGAGGGCCTCGCTGTCAGCGGGGGCGGGGAAGCTGTACTCCACAGTCTCCAGCTCCCGGGCGTCCAGCTTTTCCAGGAAGGCGTCCTGAAGCGGGGCGTTGACCGCCGCGCCGGCCTCGCTGCCGGCGTAAACGGCGATGGCTCCGGTGCGGTTATGGAAGTAATCCCGGATCTCCCCGAGCTTCTCCTCCACCAGCTCCGGCGTCTCCGCCATGGCCTGCTCCACCTGCTCCAGGAAGGCGTAGTAGCTCAGATAATTGAAGTTGTCATAGTAGGCGTACAGAGGAGAGGCGGCGCCGAAGGCCCGGTACAGCAGGGCGGTGTAGGGATCGTTGGTGATGGAACTCTTCAGGGTGGCCTTGTACTGGCTGATGAGGCCCTGCAGCTTCTCCGTGTCGGTGAACTGGGTGTCGTACAGCAGCTCATACAGGAGATCGTAGCCCGCCGCCAGATCCTCGTCCGCGGCGATCCAGCCTGCCCGGAGGTAGGGATGGTACTCGGCCGTGCCGTAGCGGGTGCGCAGGGACAGCCGGATCTCCGCGCTGTACAGATACCGGGTCATGAGGGTGGCCAGCTCCTCCCGGGAGTGGGCGGAGGTGTCCAGATCCCCCAGCAGGGCGGTGTACAGGGCGAACCAGTGGATATCCTCCTGGGGGATGCCGGCGGCGTCCAGCAGCACCGCGGTCTGGCCCACGCCGTCCACGTCCGCCGCGGCGGTGAGACGGCGCACGCCGTCCTCGCCCGTCTCATCGGTGACCGGGTAATCCCGCTCTTCCTCGGGGAGAGAGGCCACAGTGACGGCCTGGAGCTGGGCGACGTATTCGGAGGCGTCGTCCTCCTCCTGGGGCGCGTTGGAGGCGTCGATGACGGCCTGGAGCTCCGCTTCGCTCATGCCGGCCTTGACCTCCGCCAGGCGCTCCGCCTCGGCGGCATCCAGTTCCTCCCGAAGACCGGGCTGGGGATAAGTGGTGCACAGGACCGTGGTCTCGCTGCCGATGAGCCACTTGGACACGGCGTCCGTATAGAGGCCCTGCCGGTTCCAGTCATCCAGCTTTTCCAGCGCGTCCACGTAATCCATGTAATTGAAGGGGTCTCCGGAAGAGGAATACGAGTAGGCGATGGTGGGGATGAGATTCACGCCCACATCGCTGCTCTCCCGGGTCAGCTTCACGTCCAGGGAGAGGGAGGCGGCGAGACCGTCCACCAGGTCCTGGGCGAAGCCGTTTTCAGCCACATCCGCCAGGACCTCGTCCACGGTATCCCGGAACAGCTGCGCGTCCTCGGGATTCACGTTCTGGGCGATGAACACGATGGCGTCCTCGGGGCCCTCGGTCTCGATATAGGTGGCAAAGCTGCCGGAGGGCAGCACGTCCTTCAGCCTCTGCATCAGGGGGGAGGCGTCCGCCACCAGCAGATCCGTCAGAGTGTTGAGGACCATCTCCGCCTCCAGGTCGGTGTTCAGACCGGGGCAGAGGATGTCATAGTAGACGACGGAGCGGTTCTCCGTACCGGAGCCGGCCTCCATGGGGAAGGGATAGCTCTCCTCCGCCGGGGCGGTGATGGGCGTGTAATCCGCGTCCTCAAAGGTGAACTCCCGCTTGTCGTAGGCGGCGAAGGCCTCGTCCAGGAGCTTCAGAAAGGCGGTGTAGTCGTCAAACTGCCCGTAGAGATACGCGATGCAGTTGGAGGGATGGTAGTAGAGATCGTGATAGGCCTTCAGACCGTCCCAGGTCATGTCCGGAATATAATCCGGATCGCCGCCGGAGACGTTGCCGATGGTGGAGCCGGGGAAGGCCAGCCGGAGGGTGTTGTAGGAGGCCCAGCTCTCCAGATCCATGGCGGCCAGCATCTCGGAATAGACGGTGCCCTCCAGGGTCAGATCTTCCTCCGCATCCGCCATGCGGTAGCGCCACGCCTCCTCCCGATAGATGCTCTCGTCCTTGAGGATGCTGGGATGGAGGCAGCTGTCGGTGTAATAGTCCGCATAGCGCAGCAGCTGCTCCTCGGAGAGACTGGCCACCGGGTAAGTGGTCATCAGCGGGTAGGTGAGGGCGTTCATGTAGGTGTTGTAGGTCTGGTTCATCAGATTGAAGAACAGCGCCTTGGAGGGGTACTTGTCCGACCCGCTGAGGGTGGAGTGCTCAAAGACGTGAGGCAGACCGGTGTTGTCGATGGCCCGGGTGAAGAAGGTGAGATCAAAGACCCGGTTGGTATCGCTGTTGGCGATGTACATCAGCTCCGCGCCGGTGCGCTCGTGCTCAAAGAGCACCACCACAGCGCCTACCAGGGGAAGATCCCGGATCTCCTTCACGGCGAAGCCTTCCACCACGTCGCCCATTTCGGGCAGGGAGGCAGGCACATCCGCCGGAGCCGGGGGCTCTTCTGCGGCGGGCGCGTCCTCCGCGGCGGGAGCCTCTTCCGGGGCAGCCGTGACAGAGGGCGTCTCGACGGTTTTTTCCTGCTCCTGGGCCGGGGCCGCGCAGGCCGCCGTGGCCAGCAGCAGCGCCAGGACAAGGAAGATCGACAGCCATTTTTTCATTTCCGATTTCTCCTTTTATTCAAATGGAACGGTTTTTGAAACGGGACAGTTCCCTTTATACCACGTTTTCTTCCAACTATCAACGATGGAGTGAGCTTTTTTCACTCACTTGAAAAAATATTCAGTATTTAACCGGGAATATTCTTCAAAACGAATGTTTTTTCTTGACCGCGGCAGCACACTGTGTTAAAATCCGCTCAACCTCCCCGCTCCGGGGGACAGACAGGAGGACCTGCCATGCGGATCAAACCCTTTGCCGTGGAAGAATGGATGAACGAACACGAGACCTCCGCCCGGTACAACATCGCGGAGACCTGCGTGGACTCCGTCTCCGTCGACGAGCTGTTCGCCCTCTGCGGGGAAGACCGGGACGCCTTCCTTTCCGCCTTCTGCGCCCGGCGGCTGACCTATGGGGACATCGAGGGCGCGCCTGCCTTTCGGGAGGGGATCGCGGGACTGTACCGCACCATCCGCCCGGAGGAGGTGGTCACCACCCACGGGGCGGCGGGAGCCAATCACCATGTGTTCTACTCCCTGGTGGAGCCGGGGGACCGGGTGATCAGCGTCATGCCCACCTACCAGCAGCTGACTTCCATCCCCGATTCCTTCGGCGCGGAGGTGGTCGCCCTGCCGCTGAAGCCGGCGGACGGCTTTCTCCCGGATCTGGAGGCGCTGCGCCGTCTGGCCGTGCCGGGAACAAAGCTCATCTGCATCAACAACCCCAACAACCCTACCGGGGCCCTGATGGACGGCGAAACGCTGTACCGGATCGTGGAGATCGCCCGGGCGGCGGGAGCCTGGCTGCTGTGCGACGAGGTGTACCGCCATCTCACCGGAGAGAACGAGTGGAGCGAGTCCGCGGCGGATCTGTACGAAAAGGGGATCTCCGTGAGCAGCATGTCCAAGGTGTTCTCCCTGGCGGGGCTGCGTCTGGGCTGGATCGCCGCCCACGACGAGGAGCTGCGCCGTTCGCTCACTTCCCACCGGGACTACAACCACATCAGCTGCGGCATGTTCGACGAGGCGCTGGCGGGCGTGGCCCTGACCCACGCCGACCGACTCCTGGCCCGGAGCCGCACCATCGTCCGGGAGAACCGGGCCCTGCTGGACGCCTGGGTGGAGGCCGAGCCCCACGCCCGGTACGTCCGCCCCCGGGCGGGCACCACCGCCCTGGTTTATTATGACTTCGACCTGCCCTCCTATGAGCTCTGCCGCCGGATGCTGGCGGAGAGCGGCGCCTTCGTCACCCCCGGGGACTGCTTTGAGATCCCCCGCTGCTTCCGGGTGGGGTACGCCTGCGACAGGGAGACGCTGCGGGACGGCCTGATCGCCGTGTCGGCCTTCTTCCGGACGCTGGAAGAGGAAGGAACATTATGTAAACCTATCGACTTCTGAAAAAGCCCGGCCGTCCCGGAAAGGGGCGGCCGGGCTCTGTGCGGCGGCTGCTTTCTCCGCCCTCCTGTCTTTTCAGAAACAGAAAACGCGCCGGTCCGCCCGCATAGGGGGACCGGCGCGTTCACGGATCATCAGTAGAGGGGGTGCCTGACGCACAGCTCGTCCACGGTGGAGAGGATCTCGCCCCGGGTCATGTCGAAATCGAAGATGGCCTTGAGGATCAGATCGCCCACGGTCTTCATCTCCTCCTCCTTGAAGCCCCGGGTGGTAAGGGCGGGCGTGCCGACCCGGATGCCGGAGGTCTCGGACACGGGGCGGGTGTCGCCGGGGATGGAGTTTTTGTTCACGGTGATGTGCACCCGGTCCAGCCGGTCCTCCAGCTCCCGGCCGCTCATGTCCAGCTTCCGGAGATCCAGCAGCATGAGGTGGTTGTCGGTGCCGCCGGTGACCAGGTCCACGCCGCCGGCGGAGAGAGTCTCCGCCAGGGCCTTGGCGTTCTTCACGATCTGGGCCTGGTAGGTCTTGAATTCCGGAGTCAGCGCCTCGCCCAGGGCCACGGCCTTGGCGGCGATGATGTGCATCAGCGGGCCGCCCTGGGTGCCGGGGAACATGGCCCGGTCGATCTTTTTAGCGATCTCCGGGTCGTTGGTGAGGATGATGCCGCCCCGGGGCCCCCGCATGGTCTTGTGGGTGGTGGTGGTGACCACGTCGGCATAGGGCAGGGGATTGGGGTGCTCGCCTGCCGCCACCAGCCCGGCGATGTGGGCCATGTCCACCATGAGATAGGCGCC
>JAFRDL010000154.1 GCA_017411265.1 Oscillospiraceae bacterium
AGGGGCGCGTGTCCCTCTCTTTTTACTTTTTTGTCTCTTTACTTTAGCTTGCTAATGTGTTACTATACTACCACATGAGTGAATTTTAAGGAGAGATATCCATGAAAAAGATCCTTACCATCCTTTTGGCCGTCTGTCTCCTGGCCGGACTGTTCGCCGGGTGCGGCAGTTCCTCCCAGCCCGCCGCGGCGGAAAAGCAGAAGCTCATCGTCGGTTTTGACGCGGAATTCCCTCCCTACGGCTTTATCGCCCCCGACGGCTCCTACGACGGGTTCGACCTGGCCATGGCCAAGGAGGTCTGCGCCCGCCTGGGCTGGGACTTTGAAGCGGTCGCCATCGACTGGGACTCCAAGGATGCGGAGCTCTCCTCCGGCAACATCAACTGCATCTGGAACGGCTTCACCTACACCGGCCGTGAGGAGGATTACACCTGGTCCGAGCCCTACGTGGACAATTCCATCGTCATCGTGGTAAAGGCCGACGCCAGCATCGCCTCCCTGGCAGATCTGGCGGGGAAGACCGTGATGGCCCAGGCCGCGTCCTCCGCGGTGGACGCCATCGCCGCCAACGAGGAGTTTGCCGCCAGTCTGAAGGAAGTGGTGCAGCTGGCCGATTATAACTCCGGCTTCATGGAGCTCAAGCAGGGCTCCGTGGACGCGGTGGCTGCGGACATCGGCGTCGCCACCTATCAGATCGCCAGCAACGCCGGCGATTACGTGATCCTCTCCGAGCCCATCTCCACCGAGCAGTACGCCGTTGGCTTCCTCAAGGGCAACACCGAGCTCCGAGATGCGGTGAACGAGCAGCTTCTGGCCATCGCCGCGGACGGCACCATGCTGAAGATCGCCCAGGAGTACGTGGACGAGGGCCTGGTGCTGGAGGGACTGTGCCTGATAAAGTGAAACAACCCGCCGTATAACATCCTCCTGCCGGTTCTGCGCGGGGACGGACCGTCCGTCTCCGCGCAGACGCTGTATTTCTCCAACGGAAAGGATCCTCTTTATGACCTTCCAAACCATGGTGCTCCAGCTCTCCCGGGGGTTCCTCACCACCCTCTCCATCTTCTTCCTCACCCTGCTGGGCTCTCTTCCCCTGGGGCTTCTGGTCTATTTCGGGCGGAAGAGCCGTTTCGCCCCCCTGCGGTGGCTCATCAAGGTCTACATCTCCATCATGCGGGGCACTCCGCTGATGCTGCAGATCATGGTGGTCTATTTCGGGCCCAATCTGCTGCTGGGGCTGAGCATCCCCCAGAACTGGCGGTTCTGGGCGGCTATCACCGCCTTTATCATCAACTACGCCGCCTATTTCGCGGAGATCTACCGGGGCGGGATCGAGTCCATCCCCCTGGGACAGTATGAGGCGGCGGCGGTGCTGGGTTACAGCAAGAGCCAGACCTTCTTCAAGATCATCCTCCCCCAGATGGTCAAGCGGGTCATCCCCCCGGTGACCAACGAGATCATCACCCTGGTGAAGGACACATCGCTGGCCTCGGCCATCGCGGTGGTGGAGATCTTCACCCGGGCCCGGCAGATCGTGGTGGCCCCCAACTCCCCGGGGATGCTCACCTTCGCGGTGGCGGCGGTATTCTACTATGTCTTCAACTATCTGGTGGCCTTCACCATGGAGCGGGTGGAAAAGGCCTTCGCCTATTATCGCTGAGGAGGGTGCGCCATGAACGTACTGGAACTGCGGAACATCCGCAAGAGCTTCGGCGAGCTGGAGGTGCTGAAGGGGATCTCCCTCTCCGTTCCCAAGGGCGGCGTCACCGCCGTCATCGGTCCTTCCGGCTCCGGCAAGTCCACCCTGCTGCGCTGCGCCACGCTGCTGGAGGATCTGGACGGGGGCGACGTGATCTATGAAGGGAAGTACGCGGTCAGGGACGGCGTCACCGCCGACAAAGCCAGCCTCCGGCAGATCCGGCGCTGTTTCGGGCTGGTTTTTCAGAATTTCAACCTGTTCCCCCACTACACCCTTCTGAAGAATGTGATGGACGCTCCGGTGCACGTCCAGGGGCGAAATGCGGCGGAGGTCCGGGACGAGGCCCTGGAACTGCTGAAGAAGATGGGACTTCAGGAAAAGGCCGACGCCTACCCCTGCCAGCTCTCCGGCGGACAGCAGCAGCGGGCCGCCATCGCCAGGGCCCTGTGTCTTAAGCCGGACATGCTCTTCTTCGACGAGCCCACCAGCGCCCTGGACCCGGAGCTCACCGGAGAGGTCCTGAAGGTCATACGCCAGCTTGCCGAGGAGAAGATGACCATGGTGATCGTCACCCACGAGATGCCCTTCGCCCGGATGGTGGCGGATCACATCGTGTTCATGGACGGCGGCGTCATCGTGGAGGAGGGCGACCCCGAGCAGGTCATCGGAGATCCGCGCCAGGACCGCACCAAAGCCTTCCTCCGCCGTCTGGAGCGGTAAGGCCCCCATATCTTGGGGTTGATTTTCCACGCCCGATACAGTATCATTAAGTCCGCCCCTTTTCGGGGCGGACTTTTATTGCGAAAGGAAGAAACATATGTCTCGCAGTAAGAGGATCGCGGTTCTTTTTCTCTGTCTGATCCTTCTCTTCTCCCTGTGCGCCTGCGGCGGCAGCCGCCGCCCCGTCACCTTCAAGGTGATCGCGGAGCTGGACCAGGAGGAATTTCGGGTGGCCTTCCGGAAGGACGACCCCCTGTGCGATATCGTCACCGCCGCCATGAAGGAGCTGGCCGCCGAGGGACAGCTCTCCCGGCTCTCCGGCCAGTATCTGGGCGCGGATTACACCTGTATGCCCGCCCTGCCGGAAGCCCTGCGGATCCTGGATACGGAGATCACCCCGGGACGGATGCTCCGGGTAGGCGTGCAGGAGGGCGTGGCGCCCCTCTCCTCCTCCCGGGACGACGGCACCTTCTACGGTCTGATCCCGGATCTGGCGGAGCTGATCGCCCAGAAGCTGGGCTGGACCTTTGAGTACATGGTCATCAACAGCGACAACGTGGCGGCGGAGCTGGGCAGCGGCAACATCGACTGCGCCTGGATGGCGGCCTCCTTCGCGGAGAGCGAGAGCACCTGCTCCCTCTCCCCCGGCTGGCTGCGCAATTCCCATGAGCTGGTGGTGCGTTCCAACAGCGGCATCAACCGGAAGAAAGCCCTCAAGGGCAAAGCCGTGGGCATCACCGACGTCACCTCTTTGAATGCGCTGAAGGCTTCCGGCCTGGAGGAAAAGCTGGCCGCCGTCTGGCACTACGACGATCTGATCTCCTGCTTCAACGCCCTGGCCTCCGGCGACTGCGACGCCCTGGTGATCGACAGCATCGTGTCCGGATACTATATGTGACACCGCCGGGCTTCTTCCTCCGGCTCGCGCCCCGGATCGAGGCGGAAAACATCGGATCACACAAAAAAAGCAGCTCCCGGCGGCGCCGGGAGCTGTTTTTTACATGTACTTGTCCGCGATCTTCGCGGCGCCCTGGGCGTCGGTGCAGATGACCACCACCACATGGTTTCCGCTCTTTTTCACGATGGCGTTTTCCAGCGTCATGGCGGCGGCGGGGCCGTAGCTCTTGTAGCTCTCGATCTGATCGTCCACCCGGGCCCGGGCGGCGGTGAGCAGGCGGTCCGCGGCGGCGTCATCCTTGGCCGTGAACACCGCGATCTCCTCCGCCGTGGCGGCGGTGCCGCAGTAGACGATGGCGGAGGTGTAATCCGCCGCGTCCACCCCGTACAGGAGCGGCACCACGGGATCGTCCAGCTGGTTGAGGCTGTCGGTGAACTTGGCGCCGGAGAGGAGCTCGTCCACAAAGGCCCGGGGCTCCAGCTCCTTTTTTCCTCCGCAGCCGGTGAATGCCGTGAGCAGGCACACCAGCGCCAGCAGCCATGCGATTTTACGTTTCATGGTTCCTCCTTACTCCGTCAGCAGGGCGGAGTCCACATAGTGAGTCTTCATGTAGTTGGCCCAGGCCACATACCCGGACTTCTCAAAGTGCTTGCCGTCCTCCTCAAAGGCGTACGCCGAGGAGAGGTATCCGTCGCCGTCCAGCAGCATGGAGTAGATGTCCAGATACCAGCATTCGTTGTCCTTGCAGAATTCCTTCAGAGAGGCGTTGAACGAGTTGATGCGATCCATGGTCTGGACCTCGCCGGGATCCTCGTCCACTCTCTGGGTCACCGGGGTGATGGAGACGATGTAGATGTTGGCGTCGGGCTGGTACTGGCGGATATAGTCTACCAGCTTCTGATACCCCTGCAGGAAGGAGGACACGCCGGTGCCCACCTCGTTGAGGCCGAACATCAGGTAGATATCCGTGTAATACCCCGGCTCGTTGAGAGTCAGCGGCGCCAGATCCAGCACGCCGATGACGTTGGTGACCACCGCGCCGGTGCCGTAAATATACCGGATATTGGTGACGCCGGACCACATGAAGAAGCCCTCCACCATGGAGTTGCCGATCATGCAGGATCTGTCGAAGAAGCTGTCGTACACCGTGGTGAGGCGCTCCGGCACTACCACG
>JAFRDL010000155.1 GCA_017411265.1 Oscillospiraceae bacterium
AGCAGGGCAAAGATCACCGCGATGACCGCGAGCACAATCAGACCGGCCACCGCCCCCTTCCGGCACATCTTAAAGTTGCGGATATGGTTGTGCCGCCGGAAGATCCAGGCCCCGATCAGGCCCAGGATGGGCAGGAAGAAGGACAGGATGGAATACCACAGGCTGCCGGTGTCGTGGACCGGGGTCTGGAGGAAGCTCTCCTCCTCCGCGCTGCGGACGTGCTCCTCCACCACCGTGTCCGGCTCCTCGCCGGGATCCCGGATGGTGATGGACTGGATGAACTCGTTGGTGGCCCGCTTGGCCTTGTATTCCTCGATCTCCTTCTTGTTGCCGTAGACCCAGTGATTGTTGCCGATGTCCACCAGCTCCGGCTTGTCCTCGCTGTAGTCGTGGACGGAGGGGTCGTAGGTGAAGAGCACCTTGCGCTTCTCCAGCTGGGGGTCGGGGATGGGCACCGCGGAGATCAGGCTCCGGGTGTAGGGATGCAGCGGGTAATTGAACAGCTCGTCCGTCTCGGCGATCTCCACGATGTCGCCCTTGTAGATGACGGCGATGCGGTCGGAGATGAAGCGGACGATGCTCAGGTCGTGGGCGATGAACAGGTACGTCACGTCCCGCTCGGCCTGGAATTCCTTCAGCAGGTTCAGCACCTGGGCGCGGATGGACACGTCCAGGGCGGAGATGGGCTCGTCGGCCACCACCAGCTCCGGCTCCATGACCATGGCCCGGGCCACGCCGATGCACTGGCGCTGGCCGCCGGAGAACTCGTGGGGGTAGCGGGTCAGATGCTCGGGCAGGAGGCCCACCTGGTCCACCATCTTCTCCACCTTGGCCACCCGGTCCGCCTCGATCTCGAAGAGGTGGAAGTTGTACAGGCCCTCGGAGATGATGTAGTCCACGGTGGCCCGCTCGTTCAGGGAGGCGGCGGGATCCTGGAAGATCATCTGGATGTTCCGGATGACTTCCCGGTCCAGGGAGCGGGGGATCTTGCCGGAGATGCGCACGCCCTTGTAAAGGATCTCGCCGGCGGCGCAGGGGTTGACCCGGATCACGGCCCGGCCGATGGTGGTCTTGCCCGAGCCGGACTCGCCCACCAGGGAGAAGGTCTCGCCCGAGTAGATGTCGAAGGAAGCGTTCTTCACGGCGCGGACGGCGTTGTCGCCCTTGCCGAAGGTGATGTCCACGTTCTTCAGGGAAAGAAGGATCTCTTTTCCGTTTTTCTCGTCAATGGGTCCGTGCTCCGGGAGCCGGGCCGCAGTATCGGTCTTCACTTTCGGACGATCCTCCTTTCACAGATTGTAGGTGGCCATCAGCTTCTCGTGGATGTTCTCGATGATGGCGGGTTTTTCCACCCTGGGAGAACGGGGATCCAGAAGCCAGGTCTTGGCGAAGTGGGTGTCGGTGATCTGGAACATGGGGGGTTCCTTCACCGTGTCGATCTTCATGCAGTACACGTTCCGTGGTGCGAAGGGATCGCCCACGATCTTGTTGTACAGGGAGGGCGGGGTGCCGGTGATGGAAAAGAGCTTGGTGTTCTTCTCCGCCAGCTGGGGCAGAGAGCTCAGCAGCGCCCAGGTATAGGGGTGGCGGGGATCGTAGAAGACCTCCTCCACGGTGCCCAGCTCCACCAGCTGACCGGCGTAGAGCACGCCCACCCGGTCGGCGATGTTGGCCACCACACCCAGGTCGTGGGTGATGAACACGATGGTGAAGCCCAGCTCCTTCTGCAGATCCTTCAGCAGCTGGAGAATCTGGGCCTGGATGGTCACGTCCAGGGCGGTGGTGGGCTCGTCGCAGATGAGGATCTTGGGCTGGCAGCTCAGGGCGATGGCGATGACGATCCTCTGGCGCATGCCGCCGGAGTACTGGAAGGGGTAGTCGTCAAAACGCCGCTCCGCGTTGGGGATGCCCACCTTGTACATCAGGTCGATGGCCCGGGTCCGGGCCTCCACCTCGCTGCAGCCCTGGTGCTTGATGATGATGGAGGTGATCTGCTTGCCGATGGTGATGATGGGGTTCAGGGAGGTCATGGGGTCCTGGAACACGGTGGCGATCCGGCGTCCCCGGATCAGCGTCCAGTCGCCCGGATTCTTGATGTTGGCCAGGTTGGTGACCGCGGTGCCGTGGAGCGTGTCTTCCGTCTCGTCCCGGAAGCGCACCAGGAAGGCGATGTCGTCGAACACGGCGCTCCGCTGGGAGATATCGTCCAGATCCACGCCCATGCGCATGGCCTCGATGAGGGCCTCGATGAGCTTGTTGGCGGCGCGGGACCGCTTCACGGGCCGGTACCGGCCCACGGACAGCACGATCTCCTTGGCCAGGACGGCGTTGCGCTCCTTGACGCTCTGGGGCACCTCCCGGGCGATCTCCCGGTCGTAGCGCTCCTTCAGCTCCGCCATCCGCTGTTCGTACCGGGTGTTGTACTCGGTGTCCGCGACGGCGGCGTGCTTTTTGGCCTTGACCGCCGCATCCCGCTCCTGCTCCAGCTTTTTGGCCTGCTCCTCCAGAGACTTGATCTCCTGGGAGAGACGGCGGATCTCCTCCTTTTCCTTGGAGGAATCCAGGGTCTGCTTCAGGTTGAAGGCCTCGGTGGCCCGGAACTTCAGATCCCGGATCTGGTCGGCAAAGCGCTGATCCTCCTCATCGGAGAGGGCGGAGCGGGCCTTTTTCTCGTTCTCCAGCTCCAGGATCTGCCGCCAGGTATCGCCGCCATATTCCAGATTGGAATGGTCGTTGAGCTTCTGCTCGGCGTGGCGGAGCAGGCTCCGCAGGGAGTCGTTCAGCTTTACGTATGTGTCGTTGAGCTCGTCGTCGTTAAAGATGATGGAGCCGTTGTCGATGAAGCCGTTGCCGTCCAGCATGCCGGCGAAGGTCTTGGTGAACACGCTCTTGCCGGAGCCGGACTCGCCCACGATGGCGATGGATTCGTTTTCGTAGATGTCCAGGGAGATGCCCCGGATGGCGGTGAGGATCCGCCCGCGGACCCGGAACTTGACTACCAGGTCCTTGACGGAAAGCAGTACTTTTTTCTCTTCCATGTCGCCGCCTCCTCACATATGGGTCCGGGGATCGGAGGCGTCGCCCAGGTTCTGACCCACCACGTACAGCACCGTGGTGATGATGGAGGCCACCACCACCGGGGACCAGAACTCAAACTGCCAGCCGGGGGTCAGCATGGCGTTTTCCGCCTGATAGATCAGCCGGCCCAGGGACATGTCGGACATGCCCATGCCGATGTAGCTGAGAAATACCTCGTAGGAGATGTAGCTGGGGATCTCCGTGGCGGCCAGGGTCACGATGACGCTGGTCATGAAGGGCAGGATGTTCTTCATGGCGATCCGGAAGATGGGGGTGCCCAGGCACCGGGACGCCAGGTTGTACTCCCGGTCCCGGATGATGACCACCTGGGTGCGGATAAAGTACGCGATGGCGATCCAGCCCGTGACGGTCAGGGCGAACACCATGGTCCAGAAGCCGGCGGAGAAGATCAGCACCAGCACAGAGATGAACAGGATATAGGGCACGTTGCCGATGATGTTGTATACCTGGGTCATCACGGCGTCCACTTTCTTGGAAAAGCCCCAGATGGCCCCCACGACGATGCCCACCGTCATGTTGATGGCCGCGCAGATGAAAGCCATGGTGATGGAGATCCGGGAGCCGTACCAGACCGCGTCGAAGGTGGACTGGCCGGAGGCGCCGGCGCCCAGGATCCAGTGGATGTTCCGGCCGAACATGGCCATGGCCTTGCTGGGCAGCAGGTGCTTGGCGGAAGCGTTCATAAGGTTGGCATAGGGGTTGTAGTCCGTCACCACGGGGTAGATGTAGGTAAAGGCCAGGATCAGCGCGAACAGGGCCAGGATCACGATGTTGATCCGCTTCCGGAAAAACACCCGGAACACGCTGCGCCAGTAGGAATACCGGGGCGCGGTGATCTTTTCGGACTCCTGCTTGCTGTGGTCCACATGGGAGAACAGCTCCTCCTCGGAGAGGCCCAGGTCGCTGAGATCCACCAGGGATTTGTTCATTTCACTCATGCAGACTCACCTCGCCTTCGAAGAAAAGGAGATCCGGGGATCCACCATGCTCATGAGCACGTCGCCCAGGATGATGGAGGTCACGGACAGCACCGCGTAGAACAGCGTGACGCCCACGATGACGCCGTTGTCGTAGAAGTTGATGGCCTTGGTCAGCAGGTTGCCGGCGCCGGGGACCACATACACGCGCTCGGTGATGATGGCGCCGACCAGGGCGCCCAGGATGCTGGCCGGGATGCCGTGGATCAGGGGGATGGCCGCGTTCTTCAGAATGTGGCGGCTGAAGATCTCGTTCTCCGAGAGGCCGCCGGACCGGGCGAACTTCACGTAGTCGGCGTTCATCTGGTCGATCATGAACCGGCGCAGCCATTTCATCAGGTTGGCGATGGAGGGAAGCGCCAGGGAGACGATGGGCAGAATGTACATCACCCGGGTGGCGTGCTCCATGTCGAAGGTGGTGGGGAGCCCCAGCTTATAGCCGATGGCCTTGAACAGGAAGATGTACGCCAGGGAGGGCACCGCCAGGATGAACACGATGTAAATGGTGCCGATCTTATCAATGAGCTTGTCCTTGTGCCGGGACATGATGATGCCCAGCGGCACAGCCAGCACGTACGCCATGAGAGAGGCGATGATGCCGATGACAAAGGAATATCCGATTTTGGAGAGGCCGCTCTTTACGGTGATCACGTTGGTGTAATCATCCACAAACCGGTCCCGGGTAACGGCGCTGGCCTCCCGGGAGCCCTCGATATAACGGGCGGAGTGGAGATCGTCGGCGCTGAGCTCGGTGTGGCCGGTGGGATAGGTCACCAGACTGGTGACGTAGGAGCCCTGGGGAGTGCTCATGGTCTCGGCCACGTCCACACCCTGGTTGACGGTGTAGCTCTTGCCCAGATTGACGCTCACCAGATTCTGATGGAGGAAGGGGAAACGGGAATCGGTATACAGCAGATATTTGTGCTGCGTCCCGTTGCCGATGATGGCAGGGGCGAACTTCTCCCCGCCGTACACGGGATCGTGGAGCGTGAAGGTGAGGCCCCTCTCCCCCACGTCGCCGCTGGCGAAGTGGATGTTGTCCACGCTGATGAAGCCGGTGAAGTACTTGATCAGCCGGCCGGACAGCGGCTTGTCCTTATAGGCAAACAGCTGCTGGTTGCCTCCGTTTGCTACTTTGCGGGTGGTGGCCATGACGGCGTCAAGACGGCGGACCGCATACCCCCGGCTCTCAAAGTATTCGTAGAATTTCGCCACGTACTCCGCCGTCTCCGGGGAGTCCTTCTCCGGCTTCCGGCCGATGGAGGTCACGGCGGAGCGTTCCTCCTCGGTGATCTGGCCGGACCTGGCCAGGTCCGCGATCCACTCGGAGTAGGGCACGTAGTCGATGTAGCCGAACTCCTCCCACCGCCGGTACTGATAGGCCACCTTGGCGTTGTTGCCCAGGTTGGTATACGTGGGATCCTGGGCGAAGATCAGCTGCCGGTCCATCAGAGAGTAGATCAGCACCATGACGATCGCCACCACGACGACGATGGAGAAAATGCTGTAGAGTATCCGCTTGATCAGGTATTTAGTCATGACGTCACACCTAACTGAAATAGCAGTACGGGAATGGCGGGAAAGCCGCCATTCCCGTATGCTTGATTCTGTTTCTTAACGAGGATAACCGGGGATCAGAAGATGCCCAGAGCCTTGATCATGTAGCCGGCGTAGTCGGGCTGCATGGTGTCAAGGTAGGTCTGAGGATCGCCGTAGTCGGGGCCCCAGCCGGACAGGTCGCAGATGTCGAAGTTGGCCTCGTTGCCGGTGGAGTAGTAGTAGCCGGCGTAGTACCAGTCGCCGCTGGTGGGGCAGTCGACCTTGTTGATGACGATCAGCCCGTCGGTGGCGTTCTCAACGCTCTGCTTGAAGGCCTCGCCGCGGTTGGAGTACTGCTCGGAGCCGGTGAACACGGGCAGGTCGAGGCAGATGGGGTTCTCCGCGGAGATCTCCACGCCCTGAGCGGCCAGCTCTTCCACGGCAATGGCCAGCTCGGCCTTGGCGGCCTCCACGTTGTACCAGCCGTCGAAGCCGGAGGAGGCGCCGATGCCGCCCTCCATCTCGGGATTCCAGACCATGGCGTCCACGCCGTCAGCATCCAGCTGAGCCTGCATGATCTCGCCGTAGTAGGTGCCGGCGGGGAAGGTGGTGGCAGTGCCGTTGATGTCGATGGTCACATCCGCATCCAGGAACACGAAGTTGCCCGGGGTGTAGCTGTTGATCAGGCTGGCGTACTTCAGCTCCTCGCCCACGCCCTGGGCGTTGTAGGCGCCGCGGTCAAGGCTCATCAGGAGAGCCCTGCGGAAGTGGACGTTCAGCATGGCCAGGCGGGCGCGGGTGGCGTCGTACATGGTCTTGCTGGAGACAGCCGCGGTGGCGTCGTTGAAGTTGGCGTACGCGGTGCGGTTGACGTTGAAGAAGCCCATGAAGGAGGTGGCGTTGGTGCTGGAGACGTAGGCGCAGGTATCAAAGATGCCGTCGGCCTTGGCCAGCTCCACCCGGGCGTTGCTCAGACCGCAGCCGGCGATCAGCTCGGACACGGCATCATCATAGAGCTTCTTCTCGTCGGTCATGGAGGTGTAGTACCAGGTCATGGACTGGAGGTTG
>JAFRDL010000156.1 GCA_017411265.1 Oscillospiraceae bacterium
CGGGCCAGCCACCACTGGTAGTCGAGGTATTCCGTATCCGGCTCCCAGGCATAGGGCCCGTCCTCCACGGGGGAGTGGAAGTCCATGAGAAATTCGGCGACCTGCGTGTATTCCGCTCCGTCCGCGAGGGAGTTCAGCCAGGCGAGGTTTTCCGCGTTGTTGGCTTCATCCCCGGCGTAACGGATGCTGTGCAGCTCGCAGCCCTCAAACTCGGCGAACTTGTCCTGGATCGCCGCGGCGGCGTCCTGGAGTTCCTCCCGGGTGTAGAGCCCGGATTCGCCCAGGTCGGTCATGGCTCCCGGGTCCCAGGACCATTCAAAGACCATGTCGTCCCGCTCGGACATATCGTCATGCCAGGTAAAGGAGCCGGCGCCGTCGAACACGATGCGGCCGGTTCCGTTCTCATACTCCACGGCCTCGCTCTTCAGCTCGCCGTCGTCGCCGTAGGTGAGGACGGACATCACGCAATCCGTGTAATCCACCGTCAGCGTGTCCGCATCGAAGGGACCGGCAATGACCCAGCGGCCCAGCTCCCAGGCGCTGCCGCCCCACTTGATGGTGATCCGGGCGCCGTCGCTGCCATCCGCCTCCACCAGGGCGCGGGCCCTGTCGCAGACATACGGCCCGATGAAGTTCATCACGGGATTCTGGCCGTCCTCGGCGAATTCGAACACGGCCACGAGATCCGTGTCCTCCGACACCTCCAGGGTGATCTGCTCATCCTGGGAGTATTCTTCGCCGTTGAGTGTCCATTTCACGAAAAACCAGCCGTCGCCGGGGACCGCCGTGAGGGTGAAGGTTTTCGGTTCTGCCACGCCCTCCTGCATGGAGGTCCAGGGCGTATCGTCGGGCTCTTCTCCTTCCGCAAAGCTGGTGAAGAAGCCGTAGCCTTCCGTGTTGACCCAGAGAGTCGCAAGGGGCTCCTCCATCTCCATCTGGGTCAAGCGGTAGGTCTCGCCGCCCTCCACGGCGAAGACAACGCCATCCTCGCCGTCCTCGGAGATGGCGACAGTCAGATCGCCCGCGCTGCCGCCGGAGGAGAGCGTGCCCCGCAGGTCGCTGCCGTCCTGCTGCACCATGCCGCTGTAGGAATCCTCGACAGGATCCTCGCCGATCATGAACGTCGCGTACCAGCCGGGCTCGTCCACGTCGTCCATCCAGGTGACAGAGGCAAAGTTCCCGTTCTCATCCGCAAAGAAGCCCTGGCGGGTCCACTCCTTGACGGCCTGGACCGGCTCCTGGGTCGGCTCCGGCGCCGTCTTCTGGTCCGCCGCCGTTCCGCCGCAGGCACAGAGCGACAGCAGCAGGACGGCCGTCAACAGCAGGCAGATCCATTTTTTCATCTTGTTTTCCTCCTTGTGACAGGTAAGGTTTTTGGCTCAGGAAACTCGGCGGTATTATACTATATGCCGCCTGTTTAATCAAGGGTATCGTGTTTTCTGCCGGCGTATGGTATAATCACGGCAGAAAAAACCGGAAAAGGAGAGAACGTTATGGGCGTCAGGAAAAAAGTGATCAAAGCCCTGCTTTTCACGATCGGCACCGTGATCCTCGGCGTTTCCAGTGTGATTGGAGCGGACAAACGCCGCGGGGCCGTGAGGTGAACGATGGAACGGCCGTTCCCGGCGGATGGCGCCGCTCGCTCGCCGCTGGGCGGCAACCGCTCGGGCATGCCAAAAGAGGCCGGGGGTTCTGCGCCCCGAAGATAAAAAGACAGCCCGCAAAAATGCGAGCTGTCTTTTTATGGTCGGAGTGGGGGGACTTGAACCACTGGCCGCGCGGGCGAGAGCGCCCGTGCGGCCGTTCCCGGCGGATGGACTTGTCAGTGGGATCTTATAGAACCGGAACGTCTCCCGGTGCTGCAGCATTTCCCTTATTCCTCCTTCAGGTAACGCCAGAGGGTGGTCCGGCTGATCCCCAGACGCTTTGCCGCCGCCGTCTGGTTGCCGTCAGACTCCTCCACAACGCGCCGGACGATGTCCCGGCTGATCTCGTAAAGGGAACGGTTCAGATCCAGGGGGACGGCGTAGTTTTCCACGGCGTGGGTGAAGGAGCTCATATGGCGCTCCCGGTTGAGAACGTCGCGCACCATATCCGCGGTGATGGCGGGGCCGGTGCAGGAGGCGGCCAGCTCGCTCATGACCCGGCGGAACTGGGTGTAATTGTGGGGCCACGGGTATTGACGAAGAAGTTCCATGGCCTCCTCCTCCATGCCCCGGATCTGGTTGGGAGAGTCGGCGTTGAGATGACTGAGGATGATGTTCACCAGGGTGGGGATCTCCCTGGCGCACCGGCGGAGGGGCCGGATGCTGAAGGTGAGGCAGTTCAGCTCGTTGGCGAACAGCGCTCCGGTGGGGGACATGCTCTCGTTCGGATGACACACGCAGGAGAAGAACACCCGGTTCCGGCGGCAGACGTCCATCTCCTTGATGATGGCGATAAAGCGCCGCTTCCGCTCCTCGGAGAGGATGTCGATGTTGTAGAAGAACATCACATAGTCCGAGCCCGCCAGGGGAGAGCTGTGATGCTCCAGCAGATACTCCCAGGACCGGTCGGTCAGCTGGCTGATATCCACGCACACCAGGGTGTTCCCCTTCCAGGGCCCCTGGATAAAGAGCGTGTAGGCGATGGCGTCCTTTCCGGTGCCGTCCTCCCCGGCAATGAGCACGGGGGCGCGGCTGGCGATGATCTGGCCGATCTCGTCACGGTAGTCCCAGACCACGCCGGCAAAGCTGGACACGCTGCTGAGATAGGCCTGTTCCGCTTCGGGCCGGGTGAAATACCGGATCCCGGACTGGGCGAGAGGGAGGGGGGATTTCCGGGAGGTGAAAAAGAACCCCACAAGACGGCGCCCGTCCTGAAAAAACGGCCGGATGCGAATGTTGTATATCATCCCGCCGATGGCTTTGGTGATCCGCCGCTCCTCCCCGGAGACAGATTCCGGCAGCTCCAGACGAAGTGTGTCAAGCAGCTCGGGCGGGATGTTCTGCACTGTGGAAAGGTAAACGCTCCCGTCCTCCTCCAGCAGGATCGTATCGCTGACCTGGTGGTTGATAAGCTCCCGGAAAAACCGGCTTTCGTTCCGCAGCCGCACTTGGTCGGCGCACAGAGTGACGGCGCGCTGAAGGGATTGACGAATGCTCTCCGGACCGGAGGTGATCAGCACGGAGCTGAATCCCAGATGCTGTGCCACCGTGTTGGTGCTGGCGTCGCAGATGATGATGTCGTAGCGCCTCTCCTGCACGCGGCGAAGGACCGGCTCCGCTTCGGCCGGGGAGCTGAGCAGGTAGATGTCGATGTCATACCCCATGAGCTCGCAGAGCTTCCGCGCGTTGTCGCCGATGTCGGCATAGGAGACCAGGGCGGCCTTCTCTGTCAGCGCGTTGGAGAGCTTCAGGGCGAAGAGAATATCATACATGGAGATCTCGATATCCACCACCGGCAGGGGAAGGGATTCCCGGAGGATCCGGGCTGTGGCGCCGCGGGAGATGATGACGTCGTAGTTTCCGTGGAAGTTCTGCCTGGCAATGGCCAGACCGTGCTCCAGATCTCCCACAAAAAGCGTCAGCTCGATTTGGGGAAAATCCTTCACGGCGGCTTCCATCAGCTGTTTCATGCCCTCATAGGGGGCGATGCCCAGAATTCGGATCGGTTCCATACGCGCCTCCTTGTGTGTTTCAATTATAAACACAATAATAGCATATGCACAAAGCATAATCAATATTTTTTTGCTTGGTTTCATATTTGAACGATAATAGGCGGCTATTTCATTGAAAGCCACCGTTTTGTCCGATACAATCTACTTAAAAGATAGAAATTCTATGCGTACTGTTTCAAAAACAAGCGGTGTTGCCCGCAAAACGGGAGAAGCCATGACGGAGCTGTTGATCGTAGCCGATGATTTTACCGGGGCGCTGGATACCGGGGTGCAGTTTGCCTCCCGGGGCGTTTCCACCCGCGTTTTCGCGGAGAGCGCCGGCGATCTCGCCGCCGCCTTCGCGGAGGTGCAGGTAGTCGTGGTCAACAGCGAGACCCGGCACAAAACGCCCGCCGAGGCCTACGGGACCGTTTTTCGCCTGGCCGCCCAGGCCAGGGAGTGCGGCGTTCCCTTCCTTTATAAAAAGACGGATTCCGCCCTCCGGGGAAACATCGGCAGTGAGCTGGCCGCCGCCATGGACGCCATGGGGGCGGATAAACTGGTTTTTGCCCCCGCGTTTCCCCGCATGGACCGGATCACCCGGCAGGGGATCCAATATGTGGACGGGGTGCCGGTTGCGGAGAGCGTTTTCGGCAGCGATCCCTTTGAGCCGGTGCGCAGCTCCTCGGTGGAGACGATCCTCCGGGAGACCACCGACCATGGGACGTTTCTTCACGCCGCGGGCGATCTGACGGCGGAGGGAACGGGTATTCACGTCTATGACGCCGCCTCCGACGGAGATCTGGAGAAGATCGCCGCCGGCCTTCGGAAAGAAGATCTTACGGTCTCCGCGGGCTGCGCCGCCTTTGCCTCGGTCCTGGCGGATCGTCTGGGCCTGGGAGGGCGCGCTGTCGGCGCGGAGCTGTCCGCCCCGCTGCTGGTGCTGTGCGGGAGCCGAAATCCGGTGACGATCCGGCAGATGGAGACAGCGGAAAAGGCGGGCTACCCCCATATACGCCTGACCCGGGAGCAGAAAACCGACTGGAGCGCCGGGGCGGAGGACAATGACCGGCAGACCCGAAGCTGGGTCCGGCTGGCCCGGGACAACGGGCTGTGCATCGTGGACGCCAACGAGATCGTCCCGGTGGAACTGGACCGGGAGCGGGTGGAGACGCAGCTGGGACTGGCGGGGAAAGCAATCCTGGACGGCGAGCCCGACTGTGCGCTGATGTTCACCGGCGGCGACACGCTTCTGGGCGTGATGCGCTCCACGGGGATCCGGGAGCTCACTCCGGTGGGGGAGCTTTTCCCCGGGGTGGTCCTCACCCGGATGGAATACAAGGGAAAAACGTACTCCGTCGTTTCCAAGTCCGGCGGATTCGGAGGGCCGGATCTTCTCTGCCGGATGGCAGAGTGAAAGAGCAACTTTAACTCGAAAGAGAAGGAGATAAGTCGGCATGCGTACGAAATATGTACTTCAGCTTCCCCACGCGGTATATGCCGGGGAAAATGCCCTGGAGAACATCTCCGGGATCCTGAAAAAGCACGACGCCCGTCGGATCGCCATTTTCACCGACAAGGGCATCGAAAAGGCGGGACTGCTGGATCTCCCCCTGGCCGAGGTGAAATAGACCGGCGCGGAATACACCATTCTGGACGATCTGCCGGCAGAGCCCAACTACATGGAGGCCCAGAAGCTGGTGGATCAGTGCAAGGCCTACGGCGCGGACTTCATTCTCGCCTGCGGCGGCGGCAGCGCCATGGACACCGCCAAGCTCTCCAGTGTTTTGATGACCGACGAATACGGGATCAAGGAGCTGCTGGACGAGCCCGGACGGGCCAGAAAGTGCATCCCCTCCATGGCCATCCCCACCACGGCGGGGACCGGCGCGGAGGCCACGCCCAACGCCATCGTGGGCGTGCCGGAGCGGCAGCTGAAGATCGGCATCGTGAATCCGGACATGATCTACGATTACGTGATCCTGGACGCGATCATGATCAAGAACCTGCCCCGGAAGATCGCGGCGGCCAGCGGTGTGGACGCCATGGCCCACGCCATCGAGTGCTTCACCAGCAACAAGGCCAATCCCCTCAGCGACACCTACGCCCTGGACGCCTTTGAGAAGATCCTCAACAACCTGGAGCGCGCCTGCGACGATCCGGAGGCCATGGACGCCAAGCGCGCCATGCAGATCGCCGCTTTGTTCGGCGGCATCGCCATCACCGCCTCCGGCACCACGGCCGTTCACGCGCTCAGCTATCCTCTGGGCGGGAAGTACCACATTGCCCACGGCGTTTCCAACGCCATTCTGCTCATGCCGGTCATGAAGTTCAACGAGCCGATGATCCGTGAGCGCCTGGCGGCGGCGTACGACTACGCCGTCCACGAGGAGACCGGCTGCGTCACCGTGGAGGAGAAAAGCGCCTGGCTCATCAACCGGATGGACGAGATCGTGAAGCATCTGAACATCCCCACCAGCCTGACGGAGTTCGGCGTGCCCAAGGAGGATCTGGAGGAGTTGGTGAAGTCCGGCATGGAGGTCACCCGTCTCCTTGTGAACAACATGCGCCCCGTGACGGCGGACGACGCCCGGAACATCTACCGGCAGGTACTGTAAAGAAGGAGCTGCGATATGAAAAACGTGAAGATCCAGGGGATCATCCCCCCGATCCTGACTCCCATGTTCGAGGATGAATCGATCAACGAGCAGGAGCTCCGCCATCAGGTCAACCGCATGATCGACGCGAAGGCCCACGGCGTGTTCCCGCTGGGCACCAACGGCGAGGGCTATGCCCTCACCGCGGCGGAGAAGCGGCGCGTGCTGGAGGTGGTGGTGGACGAGGCCCGGGGCCGTGTCCCCGTGTACGCCGGCACCGGCTGTGTCTCCACCCGGGAGACCATTGAGATGAGCCGCATGGCCCAGGACCTGGGCGCGGACGTGCTCTCAATCATCGTTCCCTACTTTGCCGCCGCCAGCCAGGAGGAGCTGTACGCCCACTTCATGGAGGTGGCGGAGGCGGTGGATCTGCCCATCGTGCTCTACAACATCCCCGCCCGCACCGGCAACGCCCTGGCTCCCGCCACGGTGGAGCGGCTGGCGAAAAACGCGCCCAACATCGTGGGCGCCAAGGATTCCAGCGGAAACTTTGACAACATGAAGCAGTACATCGAGCGGACCACCAACATCGGCAAGGAGTTCAGCGTCCTGTCCGGCAACGACGCGCTGATCCTGCCGGCGCTGGTGTTCGGCGGCAAGGGCGGCATCGCCGGCTGCGCCAACGCCTTCCCCCGGACCATGGTGGAGATTTACGAGGCCTTTGAGGCCGGAGATCTGGAGCGCGCCAAGAAGGTGCAGGACAGCATCCGCCCCTTCCGGAACGTGTTCCGCTACGGCAATCCCAACTCCATCATCAAGATCGCGGCGGGGCTGCTGGGCAATCCCGTGGGTCCCTGCCGGAAGCCCTTTTGCTCGCTCTCCGAGGAGGGCATGGCCCAGCTGAAAAAGACCCTGGAGCTCTGCGTCGCCAACGGGCTTCACTGAGGAGGAACGGATATGAAGAAACCGATTCTCGGGATCACCATGGGCGACCCCTTCGGCAATGGCCCGGAGATCAGCGTCAAGGCGCTCTCCGACCCGGCGGTCTACGACCGCTGCCGTCCCTTGGTGGTGGGCGACGCGGAGAGCATGAAGTACGCCGCAGAGGTGAACAACCGGCTGTACGGCACGGATATCCGCATCCACCCGGTTTCCTCTCCGGCAGAGGCGGAGTTCCGCTTCGGCACGATCGACGTTGTGGACCTGGGTCTGATCCGCCGGGAGGACATTCCCGGGGATCCCGCCGATCCCAAGCCCTTCGGGGTGGGCGCCTGCGCCAAGGGCGGCGAGGCGGCCTATCAGTATGTGGCGAAGGTGATCGCCCTGGCCATGGCCGGAGAGGTGGACGCCACCGTCACCAACGCCCTGAGCAAGGAAGCCATCAACATGGCCGGGCACCACTATTCCGGCCATACGGAGATCTACGCCGACCACACCCACACCAAGAGCTACGCCATGATGCTGGCCCACGAGGAGCTGCGGGTGGTGCATGTTTCCACCCACGTCTCCCTGCGCACGGCCTGCGACCGGGTGAAAAAGGACCGGGTGCTCACCTGCATCCGTCTGGCGGACGAGGCATGCAAGGCGCTGGGCATCGAACAGCCGAAGATCGGCGTGGCGGGGCTGAACCCCCACTGCGGCGAGGGCGGCATGTTCGGCACCGAGGAGATCGAGGAGATCCAGCCCGCCATCGACCAGGCCATGGCCGAGGGCATCTGCATCCCGGATAAAAAGCCCACCCCCCCCGACACGGTGTTTTCCAAGGCGCTGGGCGGCTGGTATGACATGGTGGTGGTCATGTATCATGACCAGGGCCACATCCCTCTGAAGGTGAAGGGCTTTGTTTACAACAAGGCGGAGGGCCACTGGGACGCGGTGGCAGGCATCAACGTGACGCTGGGCCTTCCCATCATCCGGGCCAGCGTGGACCACGGCACCGCCTTCGGCCACGCCGGAGACGGCCGGGCCAACGCCCTGAGTCTCCAGAACGCCATGGACTACGCCATCCGCGTGGCGATGTCCGCCAGGGCGAACGGATAAAAAGGAGCGAAGCCCATGACGCTGAGAGAAAAACTGGAGGCGCTGCGCCGGTACGACACCCCCTCCGTCACCAACGTGGTGGCCAGCTACCCCAAGGCGCCCCAGTACTGCCTGAACCTGTATGACGCCTGGTACGGCAAGTGGTACACGGATCAGCGCATCCGCTGCATGTACCCGGAACTGGGCGCGGTGGCGGGCCTGGCGGTAACGTGCACCTACGCGCTGCCCGGAACGGCCC
Source organism: Oscillospiraceae bacterium (assembly GCA_017411265.1). Lineage (GTDB taxonomy): Bacteria > Bacillota > Clostridia > Oscillospirales > Oscillospiraceae > Apopatocola. The sequence continues at coordinate 8,513 of JAFRDL010000156.1, forward strand.
GGGAGCCGAAAACGCTGCGCCATGTGCTCCGGGAGATCCGCGCAAAGGACGCCCCGGTGATCGTGGTCATCCACCAGGACATGCCGGAGGAGATCCGCTCCCGGAACGGTCTCTGCGGCGGAAACATGATGACCGCCTTCAAGGCCACCGGCGCGGTGGGCGTTCTCTCGGACGGACCCTCCCGGGACATCGACGAGGTGCGTCCCATGAAGATGCAGTACCTTCTCACCGGCGTCACGCCCGGACACGGCCCCTTTGAGATCACCCGGGTGAACACGCCCGTGGAGATCTGCGGCATGGAGGTCGCCGACGGAGACGTGATCCACATGGACGAAAACGGCGCCGTGAAGTTCCCGCTGGACCGGCTGGACGATGTGCTGGAGCGCCTCGCCAAGCTCTCCGCCCGGGAGAGCGACTGTATGCGCCGCGTCCGGGAAGCGGGGGACGATGTGGAGCTCATCGCCGACATCAACGCGGAAACCTTCAAATACTGACCGACCCGGTCCGTGAAAAAAAGCCTTTACCCGGCGTCAGCCGGAAGGAAATAAAGGGAAATATTTTTTTTTGAAAGGAAAGAAACGGCATGAAAAAGACTCTGGCACTGATCCTGGCTATCGTGATGGTCATCGGTCTGGCGGCCTGCGGTTCCACGGCGGCGGAAACCACCGCTCCCGCGGCTCCTGCTGCTCCCGCTGCACCCGCCGCTCCCGCGGCCAGCGATACGACGGCTCCGGCCCCTGCGGCGGAACCGAAAGACTTCTCCGGCACCACCCTGGTGTTCTCCTCTGACGCGGTGGGCTCCGCTTCCTACAACTACATTGTGGAGCTGGCCAAGCACCTGGAGAACGAGGGCGGCTTCGGCCTGGTGGACGTGCAGCCCACCAACCCCGGCGGCATGGGCGCTCCCTATCTGTTCGCCGGCGAGGGCGTGGACCTGGCCTTCATCAACGGCGCTCCCGCCAAGTGGGCCAAGGAGACCGGCACCCTGGGCAAAGGGCCCACCGGCGGCTACTCCGCCATCCTGGGCGGCCTGACCGCTTCCTGCTACATCAACTGCATCCGCAACGACTTC
>JAFRDL010000018.1 GCA_017411265.1 Oscillospiraceae bacterium
CATACGGCTTTTCCTCTTTTGTGTCAATTCGCTACTTTACCTAATTTGCCTGTTCATTTTTTGTTAATATGTCGATGGGTATTGGCTTTCCGATGAGCAGGGATGGGCAATATGGCAAAAACAGAAGGCGGGAATTCTTGGAGCATATGCCCAAAAACGGCGTCTCACTTTTAGAGGATTTGTTTCTTCCCAGGGCCGGTTTTTTTCTATATAATGTGGATCGAACGGGTTGTTTACTAAACACAGAGAGGAGGGAAGCCGTATGAAGCTGCGGGACATCGCCAAAGCCGCGGGGGTCTCTCTTACGGCGGTGTCTTTGGTCCTGAACGGCAAGCCGGGCGTGGGAGAGGAAAAGCGCGCCCGGATCCGGGCCCTTCTCCGGGAAAACGGGTATGCGCTCGCTCCGGAAGAGGCCGCGCCGGAGCCGGTGCGGAACATCTGCTTCCTGAAATACAGCCGTCACGCTTACCTGGTCAACGGCAATCCCGGGTTCGTGACCCAGATCATCGACGCGGCGGACAAGGAGTGCCGCCGGCACGGGTATAACCTGCTGATCACCGCCTTCAACGACTTTGACGCCATCGACCTGTCCGCTCTGCTGGAAAACCCCTCCACGGCGGGGATCATCCTGCTGGGGACGGAGCTGGAAAACGGGGACATGATCCGCTTTTCCGGGGTGCGAAAGCCGCTGGTGGTGGTGGATAACCCGCTGTGGGGTCTCCCCTTTTCTTCCGTCACCATGCACAACTGGGACTCCATCGGCGCCGTTGTGGAACATCTCCGCTCCCTGGGCCACCGGGAGATCGGCTTTCTTTACAACGCCATCCCCTCCAGCAACGACCGGGAACGGCGGGCCGCCTTTGAGGACTCCCTGCGCCTGGCCGGACTCCCCTTTTCGGAGGATCGGATCTACTCCATCTTCCCCACCATGGACGGGGCCCGGAAATCCACGCTGGAGCTGCTGGACAGCGGCGTCCGCTTTCCCCCCGCGCTGGTGGCCAACAACGATTCCATCGCCATCGGCGTCCTGCAGGCCCTGCGGGAGCGGGGGATCCGGGTGCCGGAGGACATCTCCCTCACCGGCTTTGACGGGCTCCCCTTCGCCGCCGTCAGCGACCCTCCCCTCACCACGGTGAGCGTTTCCTGCGCGGACATCGGGTACTGGGCGGTCCATATCCTCCATGAGAAGATCCACGGCCGGACCGCCGTTCCCTGCCGGATCTTCGTGTGCACGTCCCTGCTGCTCCGGGGCAGCACCGGCCCTCCCCCCCGAAGCGAAGGGCCCCGAACGAAACGAAAGGAGCGCTGACCATGCTGGGAAACCATCTGCTGGGATTGTACGAAAAGGCCCTGCCGCCGGAGCTGAGCTGGCGGGAGAGGCTCGCCGCCGCCGGGGAGCTGGGATACGATTTTCTGGAGATCTCCATCGACGAGGCGGACGAGCGTCTGGCCCGGCTGGATTGGGACGAGAAGGAGCGGCATGCCCTCCACAGCGCCATCCGGGAGACCGGGATCCCCATCCAGTCCATGTGTCTGAGCGGCCACCGGCGTTTCCCCTACGGCAGCGCCGATCCCGCGGTCCGGGAAAGAGCCCATGAGATCATGGAAAAGGCCGTCCTGTTCGCCCGGGAGTACGGGATCCGGGTGATCCAGCTGGCCGGGTACGACGTGTACTACGAACCCTCCACCCCGGAGAGCCTGCGGCTCTTCCGGGAGGGGCTCCGCTCCGCCTGTGCGCTGGCGGAGAAGTACCAGGTGATGCTGGCCATGGAGATCATGGACACGGAGCTGATGAGCAGCATCACCCGGTACAAAAAATACAAGGCCCTCCTCCCCTCCCCCTGGTTCACGGTATACCCGGATCTGGGGAACCTCTCCGCCTGGGGCAACGACACCATGGGCGAACTGGACCTGGGCGCCCGGGAGATCGTGGGGGTCCACGTGAAGGACACCCTGGCGGTCGGGCCCGGCTTTGCCGGCAAGTTCAAATGCGTCCCCTTCGGCAGCGGCTGCGTGGATTTTCCCGGCTGCTTCCGCCGGCTGGAGGAGAACGGATACAAGGGCCCCTATATGATGGAAATGTGGTACGCTCCCGGGCAGGACTGGCGGCAGGAGATCGCCTCCGCCAAAGCCTGGATCGAGGACTGCTTCGCCCGGGGAACGGGCGGAAAGGAGTGAGCCGTGCGCTACTATCTGGGACTGGACAACGGCGGCACCAACACCAAGGCCGCCCTCTTTGACATCCGCGGGAAACAGATCGGCGTGGAATCCGTGGCCACCGCCGCCATCACTCCCGCTCCCGGGTTCGTGGAGCGGGACATGGAGGAGATGTGGGCGGACAACTGCGCCGTGATCCGCCGTCTTCTGGAAAAAACCGGGGTCGATCCCGGCGACATCGCGGGGGTCGGTCTGTGCGGCCACGGCAAGGGCCTGTATCTCTGGGGAAAGGACGGAAAGCCCGTCCGCCGGGGGATCCTGTCGGCGGACAACCGGGCCTGGCGCTACCAGATGGACTGGAAGGCGGACGGCACGGAGAAGGCCGCCTTCGCCCTCACCTGCCAGCATGTGATGGCCTGCCAGCCGGTGTGCCTGCTGGCCTGGTTCCGGGACAACGAGCCCGGAACGCTGGAAAGGACCCAATGGATCTTCGAGTGCAAGGACTACGTGCGCTTCCGTCTCACCGGAGAGGCCCGGGCGGAGATCACCGACTACTCCGGTACCGGGCTGATGAATCTGCACACGCGCTCCTTCGATCCGGCGGTTCTGAAGCTCTTCGGGCTGGAGGCGGCGGAGCCCGCTCTGCCCCCCCTCTGCGGCTCTCTGGAGATCGCGGGACGGGTGACGGAGGCGGCCGCCGCCCTCACCGGCCTGAAAGCGGGCACGCCCGTGGTGGGCGGCATGTTCGATATCGACGCCTGCGCCCTGGCGGTGAACATCACCGACGGGGAAAACATCTGCATGATCGCCGGGACCTGGAGCATCAACGAGTACATCCGGCCCACCCCGGTCACCGACGGCCGGGTGCTGATGAACTCCCTGTACTGTCTGGACGGGTATTACCTCATCGAGGAGTCCAGCCCCACCTCCGCCGGGAACAACGAGTGGTTCATCCGCCAGCTCCTGCCGGAGCTGAAGGCGGAGACGGAGAAGAACGGCGGCAGCATTTACGACGTGATGAACGCCTGGGCCGGGGAATTCGCCCCGGAGGATTTCGTCCCCGTCTTCTTCCCCTTCCTCACAGCCAGCAACGTGGATCCCCGGGCCCGGGCCGTCTTCATCGGCCTGAACGCCTCCCACACCCGGAAGCACATGCTCCGGGCCGTGTACGAGGGGATCGCCTTCTCCCACCGGTACCATCTGGATCGGCTGCTCGCCTCCCGGGAGGACCGCCGGGGCGTGATCCGGCTGGCCGGGGGCGCCGCCCGCTCGGCGGTGTGGACCCA
>JAFRDL010000157.1 GCA_017411265.1 Oscillospiraceae bacterium
CCGATCCATCTGCCGATCCAGATGTTTGGCCTCCTTGAAAATACGAGGCGGGATGTGCTCCCGCCCCGTTTTGCTTGCGCTTTCCCCGCGCTCCAGTTCCGGATACATGCCGACCATGTGCTTCCAGTAGCCCTCGGACTTGAGGAACTCTGTCACGTTGTTGCCCTCGCTCATGCTCTCGGACATATTCTCCCCGGCGCGTTCGCTGATGGTGAACTTGTAGTCGTTGGCCATCAGGCGATGCAGACCATCCAATGCCCAGAGAAAGATGCCCTCGATCTCGGAACAAAGCTTTTCGGAAAGAAAAGGATCGGCCACCCGGTCAGCCGGACGGTCTTTTACTGTCAGGATGATCTGCCGCCGGAAGAAGCCGATGCTGCGGTCGTAGAGGGATCGGAGCGTCCCGTTATCGAAGCCCATCAGCCGTACATACATGGTGCCCTGGTAGCTTTGTTTGCCCTTCTTCTCCAGATCCATGGGCGTCTCTGCCGTAACCAAGGACTTGATGATGTTCGTCTGGGGCAGGGCCTCCATTTTCATATCGTCATCCACCAGAAGCAGGCCGTACTCCAGCTCGGCCCGGGCGAAGGGGCTTGTCTCCACCTTGGCGATGCTGCCGGAATACATATTGGTGCCCAGCATGGCGGAGAGCACGATCCCGATCCGGGACTTGCCCTCGCCGCCCTTGCCCACCAGCATCAGCATTTTCTGGGCCTTGGTGCTGGGGATCAGACAGTAGCCCATGAACTCCTGTAAGGTCAGGACGTCCTCCGGGATCAGCAACTCGTCCAGGAATCGCAGCCATCGCTCCGGCACCGGTGCATTTGGGACATAGGCCACCGGCAGCCGGTTGAGGCAGAAGGACTTGGTCTCCTCAAAATGGCCGTCCAGAAACAGGGTGCCGTTGGCTACGTGAATGCGGTCGGAATGGACCGGCAGCGGCGGGGAGTAGCACTCAGACCGCAGGGTGTCCAGAAGGGTCGCTACCTTCCGGGAGAGACCGGTGCGTACGAAGGGCTTGAGCTTTTCGTAGATCAGATTTTTGATCCAGCTCTCGTCGGTGACCTTGCCGTCCACGGTGAAGAAGTTGTCGTGGATGCAGATCATAGGCTGTTCTTCCAGGAGCTCCTCGCAGAACAGCACCTCATCCAGCTTCTTTTTCTGGAACCACTCGGGGAGATCAATTTCCGAATACATCGTCAAAACGGATCTCTCCTTTCTGCAGGGCGGCTTTGTATCGGTCGAGGGTGCCGCTGCTCATCCTGTCAATGATGGCCTGCTTTTCCAGCAACGTTCCGCCGGAAAACAAATCTGCCTGGTATACGATATAGTCGTACATCAGGCAGCTGTCTGCGTATTCCTTTGGGATAGGTGTGTCCCTGTCGGTGGGGGCGGTCATTCGTTTCTGCTTTCGGAGAAGCAGCTCCATTTCCAGCAGAACGTCGTGGATCTCTTTTTCCGGACTCCGGGGTTTTGGTGGGTACACGATTGTCCGGGTGCCGCCGAAGTCCTCGGCCAGCTTTTCCGCGGCATAGTACGGCGCCATGTCGAACAGACGGGCGGTGAAATCCACCACGTCACCGTCGGCCCCGCAGCCAAAGCAGTGGAAACGCTCATCCAGCTTCATGCTGGGGTGGTGATCATCGTGGAATGGACAGCAGGCCATCCCGTTCCGGTTTACCTTCAACGCATAGTGTTCTGCCGCCTCGCGGGTCGTGACGAGGCCTTTTACGTGTTCGTAGATACTCATATCGTACCTCCTTATAATATTTCGGAGGCAGGCAAGAAAAAAGGACCCGGACCCAGGTACGCACGTACATCTGGATCCAAGTCCATTTCATTTTAATCCCGCGGCGACCGGTCTTGCGGGCGGAAAGGTATAGGCCTTTGCCTGTCTCCGCCCTATTATACGAAGAAAAAGTCTATGAGGGGCTGAAATCTATAGTTCTGCAATTTGAGCTGCTGGAGACTAGGAAGGATTGCAGATCTGCAATTACGGGATAGTTTACTCAATCCACTCAAAACACGGGATCACGCCGCCAACTTATTGAACATAAAAAATATTTCTATTTTTTCCAAGAAAGTACTTGACAAGTCCCGGCGATGGTGCTATCTTATAGCCAAGAAGAACACGTAAAACATTTCAGTCAAGACGGGGAAATGCAACCAAAGGTATTGACTAACGAAGGAGGGAATCCTATAATGATGTATGAGGTTGAGGCCAAGTTCGGCCACGTCGGAAAGAGCCGGTACATAATCAAGACTGTTCCCGTCATCGCTTCCTCCGGGATCGAGGCGGCTGCTGCAGCACGGAACATGCCTCGGGTGAAACATCATCACCCGGATGCGATTCGGCAGGTTCGGGTTGTGGACGCACCGCGATACTGGGAGCTGGTCCAGATCCATGAAGAGGACCCCTACTTCCACTGCCGGTCGATCCAGGAACAGAGAGCGTTGTGTACAGAGCTGGAGTTTTACCAGGAGCACAGCGCAGAACGCACGGACTACCAGAAGAGAGATGCTGGCAAGCGAGACTTTTACATAGGAAAACAGCTGATCCGGCACCCCCGGAGATACATGAACAAATACTATGACAGTGAGGACTACGCAGCATGAGCAAGAACAATAGGTTGATTCCGCTGGGCGAATGCGGGCTGGAGATCATCGGCGGTCAGATTATGACCCGGCTGGCCATTAAGGACGGCTCTGATGAGGAGCCGGTTGAGGTCCGCAAGGTGGTAATACCCAAATGCATCCATGCGGACGGCAGCATTGACGTGACAGAAATGCCGGAAGAATCCCTTCGGGCAGCTCCGGATCCGAAACGACTGACGGTCCCCGGTGATATTGTGATAAAGCTGTCCACTCCCTATGACGCCGCATACGTGAACGAGGAGAGCGCCGGGTGTATCGTCCCGTCGTTCTGCGCCATCATCAAGTCCGCAGGACAGCTGGACCTTGACTATCTGCTTGCATTTCTCAACAGTGCAACCTGTAAGAATCAACTCAAGCAGCAGGTTGCCGGGTCCACGATGGCGATGCTCTCTGTCGGGAAAATCAAAAATGTGATGATTCCGGTCCCTTCGCCGGAGAGACAGCGTGAGATAGGCAGCCAGTTCCTGGAGACGCACCGAAAGGTGCACCTGCTGGAACAGATCATCCGCCTTGAGCAGAAAAAGAACGACATCTTCTTCCGGGATATGGTGAAAGAATATGAAGATTGAAGACAGCAAGAAAATGATTTGGGAGCTGATGGACCGGCTCCGCGGCGTTGTGTACTCCCGCAATCTGGCGTTCAGCGCGCTCCGTCTGATCTTTCTGAAATACGCATTGGACAACTACATCGGCGCCAATGGCAAGGAAGAGATGCAGCAGTGCGTACGGGCCCAGAAGATGTTCGCGCTGCGCGATGTAAGCAACGGGATAGAGACAGTGATCCCCGTCCTGCAGTATATCGACAGAGCCTATGGCCTTGACAGCGTTCTCTCCGGCACCGACAACATCGACGAATACGCCAGAGAGCTGTTTGGCGCCGACCGTCTCCGGCAGAAGAAAAACACTTCTGAAGACGGCTTCCGCTCGCTGATGGAGTACGTCGGCAGCCTGGATCTTGAAGAGGGAAACCTTCCGGTTATCGGAAAAGGCCTGGTCGACGCCATGATCGAAGTGATCGAATCCAACTTCGAGCGCAACTCCTATTCCGGGGAATACGTCACAAATGTCAGCGTGAGCACGCTGGCGAAGGAACTGCTGCGGGTAGAGTCGGACGACACCTTTGTGGACTTTGCCTCCGGCGCCGGCGTTTCCACCTTGCTGATCACCGGCGACAGCCGGCCCACGGTTGCCAATGTGGAGGTCAACGGCGCCAATGCCGCCGCTGCCGCCATGCTGTATATCATGTACGGTTACAAGGAGATCCACATCCTTGTAGGCGACAGCATTTCGCGTCAGATCCCGGATCTGCGCGGGAACAAGCTGTTCGTTGATCCCCCGCTTATGGGACGGGTGGAACGCAGCGAGACCAACGATTATACCGATACGTCGCTGGCGGTGCTGAATCGTGTCATGCATGACTATCTCACCCGGGATGGGGAAGCGATCGTCGTTCTTCCCGGCAACCCTCTGTTCCAGGGAAAGAAGCAGACTGTCGGGCTCCGGGAGGAGCTTGTGCAGCTTGGCATGGTGAAAGCTGTGATCTCTCTGCCCCCTATGTGGTATGCGACCTCGGTAAACACAAACCTCGTGTTTATCTCCAAAAAAGAAATGCCCCTTTCGGAAGTACTCTTTATCGACGCTGCCCGGGAAGTAAAAGGTACCAGAGGCAAAAGCGGGCAGACAAGTTCGCTTTCCTCC
>JAFRDL010000158.1 GCA_017411265.1 Oscillospiraceae bacterium
AAGTGCCCCGCCTGCGGGACTGCGGCCACCGGCAAATTCTGCCCGGAGTGCGGCGCCAAGCGGCCCGATGGTGCGGACGGCGCCTGGACCTGCCCCGCCTGCGGCACGGCCAACAAGGGTAAGTTCTGCACCGAATGCGGCGCCAAAAAGCCTGCCGGCGTTCCCCAGTACCGCTGCGACAAGTGCGGCTGGGAGCCCGCCGACCCCGCCAATCCTCCCAAATTCTGCCCGGAATGCGGCGACCCCTTCGACGGGGGAGACGTTGCGGGCTGAGCCTGAAACGACTGTAAGGAAGTACCCTGCATGAGAAAGACCATTGTCATCGTCCTGATCCTGGGACTGCTTCTGGCGCTGGGAGGCTGCGGCCTGCCCCCGGTGCTGGAAAACCTTCTCCCCTCCACGGCCACGCCGGAGCCCACCCCCGCCCCCACGCCGGTCCCGGTCACTCCGGAGCCCACCGTGGAGCCCACGCCGGAACCCACGCCGGAGCCTACTCCGGAGCCCACACCCATCCCCACGCCCTCCCCGGTGCCCACGCCGGAGCCCACCCCGGAGCCTGTTCCCATGACCCGGGAGGAACTGGACGAGGCGATGTTTGCCGAGGACAAGCTGTGCGCGGTGGCGTTCCTGGGCTTCAGCAAGGAAAAGCTCAACATCAGCGCCCCCGGACTGCTGGCCGTGGGCGGGTACAACTGGATGTATCCCTTCCTGGGGGAGACCCGGAGCGTCCAGATGATCGAGTACACCGGGGACGAGCTGTTCGCCATCGTACCGCGAAGCGACGTTTCTCTCGTTCTTTACGACTATTATCTGAGTGAAGACTTTACCTTCCGGGAGGGCATCGGCGGGTTGCTGACCACCTCCAAAAACGGACAGCCCATCATCCTCCGGTGCAACTCCAGCGACACCCTCCCCAACACCATCCTTACGGTGAACGGGGGCGGCGAATCGGCCCAGTACATCCCCCGGCTCAGCATCGCGGACAACTCGCTGATGCGCACCTCGGACAAGATCATGGACATCACCATGTACGGTTTCGTGCTGGGTGAAGAATAAGGCTCGTACTCTTTTGTCAACAAAAAAGAGCCGTCCCTCGGGGCGTCCTCCGCAAGGAAGGTGCCTCGGACGCAGGTTTGTCCCCTGTCTCCACCTCATCCGACCTCGCTTCGCTCGGCCACCTTCCGCTCAAGGGGAAGGCTTGAGGCGCACATCGACCAAAGGCTTCCCCTTGAGGGGAAGCTGTCAGCCGCAAGGCTGACTGATGAGGTGGCAAACGCGATGCTGCGTTGCCGCAGGCGAGAGCAACCACAAAAAAGATGCTTTGAGCTAAGCAATCACCGTCTGAATGGATATGAAACGGGCGTGACCACGATGGTCACGCCCGTTTTGTCGCCATACTACGAATCATGGGGGCATAATCCGATGCGCGTTATACCTGTGTACAATAGAAGATCTATTCGGCAAACCGGGATTGTTCATTTTGCTTTTAGTACATATCCTTGAAGCCTAAGTTCTTTTCCTGAGTCTGTAATGGTTTCTTCAAGTTCCTGCATAATAATCACATATTTATCCGCGAACTTTTGCAAAAGCCTCATACTTCCTATGTTGCGAATATCTGCCTCATAATAAAAATCGGTTTTATGATAGTTGGAACGAGCATAATTGAGAAGCTCGCTTAATGCATCATACGCATATCCTTTTTTCTGTTCAGACTCGATAACCCAAACGCCCAACTCAGGACAATCCCCAGATAGTCCATGCATTTCAACGCTGCCAAGAAAGGCTCCTTCATTGGAAATAATAGAGTAGAGTAACGTTTCGCCTCTTTGCATCTCATCCAAGAACTCCCGAAGCAAAGCCTTGGCGTCATCAATGTGATCAAAAGGGTCAGGCCATTGGTATTTCGTTATCTCAGCGTTAAACCCATTATAGTAATCATCCAAATACTGCATATCAAATGGCACAATACTAATTCCGTCCATTGATATATTTCTCCTTCGTAAAATGCGATTTGTTTTAAATCATTGTACCAGTACGGACTGGCATGGTCAATTACCTCCTGTTCAAAAGGGAAGGAGGCACTTCCTTACGAAGTGCCTCCTTCGGACGGCTCTTTTTTGTTGACAGCGCGTCATTCCGCCAGATCCGCGAAATGTTCCCTGGCGTGGAAGGCCCGGCAGATGACCGCGTAGTTCCCGAAAACGGTGAGCTTGTCGCCCACCTCGAAAACGGTGTCCGCCCCGGCGGGCTCCGCCTTCTTCCCCGGGCGCTCCACCAGCATCACCAGGATCCCCGTGTCGGCCCGGAGCCCGGTTTTGGAGAGGGGAACGCCCTGGTATTCCTCCGGGATGTTCTTCAGGGTGATCAGGGCGATGGAATCCGAGCCGATATAGTCCAGGATCAGCACGGTGTTGATCTTTTCCCCCTGCCCGATGAGGCGGTCCGCAAAGCGCTGCAGCACGCCGTCCCCCCAGGCCCGAATCTGCGGCACCCGGATGAAGACGAAGATGATGGCCACCGCCGCGACCGGGATCAGCACGCCCCAGTAATCCCGTCCCATCTGGCTGAGCTTGAGGGAGAGGAAAACGTTGACGAACGCGGACACGATGGTGATGTTGAACACGTACCCGAACAGCATGGTGATCCGGGCCAGCCGCCGCCGGCGCCGGTTGGAGAGGAACATCTCGCTCTCCTTGGTGGTGTAGCCGCAGCCGGTCAGAAGGGAGATCACCTGGAACCGGGCCCGCTCGTCCGGCAGCCCGGTGAAGCGGAACAGGATGGTGAACAGCTCCGTGATGACCCAATATATGAGGATGATGAGGGAAAACAGGACAAACGCCATGTAGATGTTCATGCGCTCACGTCTCCTTGGAAAAACAAATGGCCGGCCGGACTCGCCCTTCAAAGCCATTATACCCTGTTTTCCGGACCCGCGCAAGGACGCAGCGGCGCTTTTCCCCGAAAGCCCGGGAGGAAAGTCGCTTTCCGGGCGGCACCGAAAAAAACGATTTCTCTTAAACTCGGTTTAAGGCTCCTCGTTTATCATACAGGCAGAAACCAGCAGATGAAAGGGGAGACCTTTTGTGAAAAAGATGCTGTCTGTGATCCTTGTATTCCTGATGCTCCTGTTCGTACTGGCCGGCTGCGGCAATGCCGCGTCCGCAACGGCGACGGAGACGGCGACGGCTCCGGCCGGGACGGCGGACACCGCGCAGACGTCCGGAACCGATGAAGCGGCGGAACCGGCCGAAGCGCCCGCC
>JAFRDL010000159.1 GCA_017411265.1 Oscillospiraceae bacterium
ATCGGTTTCGGCGACACGGTCATCATCTCCGCCTCCGCCATTCCCGGCAACGAGACCTCCGTGGGCAAGGTCATCGACGGCCTCTTTGAGAAGGGGGCCTATGTGGTCTACGACCGCATGGCGGACGTGCACGTGTCCGGCCACGCCTGCCGGGAGGAGCTCAAGCTCATGCTCCACATCACCAAGCCCAAGTATTTCATCCCCGTCCACGGGGAGTTCCGCCATCTCATGACCCACGGGCGGCTGGCATTGGACATGGGGGTGCCGGAGCAGAACGTGTTCGTGCTGAACATCGGCGAGGTGGTGGCCTTCACCCGTAAAGGGGCGGCCAAGGCCGGGGAGGTGCCCTCGGGCGTCGTCATGGTGGACGGCAGCAAGAGCATCGAGGACGCGGTCATCCGGGACCGGCGGGAGCTGTCCAGCCAGGGTCTGGTGGTGGCGGTGATCTCCGTGGACAAGGAGACCGGACGGCAGATCGCGCCTGTGGAGCTGATCTCCCGGGGCTTTGTCTATATGAAGGAGGCAGAGGAGCTCATGGAGCAGGCCGCGGAGGCCATCGCCCCCGAGGTCCGGCGCTTCGAGACGGAGGACAAGGCCAACTACGGCGACATCAAGACCGGCGTCAAGAGCAAGCTGAAGTCCTTCTTCAAGAGCAAGACCAAGCGGACGCCCCTCATCATCCCCATCGTCATCGAGGGGGACCGTCATGATTGACGAGCTGGCCAGGGAGCTGGCCGCCCAGATCCGGCAGAGCCGGGAATACGAAGCCTATGCCGCCGCCCGGGAGAGGGTCCTGGCGGACGAACAGACGGCGGCGCTGCTCAAGCGCTTCCACCGCCTGCAGATGACGGTCCAGGCCCGGCAGCTGTCCGGGGCCGACCCCGGGGCGGAGGGGGAGGAGCTGAAGAAGCTGGCGGAGCTCTTGCAGTTCTCTCCGGATGCCGCCGACTTTCTGCTGGCGGAGTACGCCCTCAACAAGCTGTTGACCGACACCTACGACACCATCGCCCGAGGCGTGGGCGTGGACTTTACAGAATGGGAGAAATAGCATGACCCAGTGGAAGGACCCGGCCACGATCCGCCGGGAAAAGGCATGGCGGATACTCCGTCCCATAGCGGCGGCCCTGCTGAGCGTGAGCTTGGTGGCCGTGGCCATGATCGGCGCCGTCCGCTATGTGCTGAGCCACTTCATCTATCCCGTGGACGCGGACGACAACACCCCCATCCAGGTGGTGATCCCCAACGGCGCCTCCGCCTCCCGCATCGCCTCCATCCTCTACAACGCCCGGGGCCCGGAGGAGCCCGGCCTCAGCGTCAGCACCGCCTCCTTCCAGGTCTATGAGGACTTCACCGGCCGGTCCAGCGCCCTGCGGGCCGGGACCTACGTGCTGTCCCGAAACATGACCATCCCGGAGATCGTGAACATCATCTGCTCCGGCAACGAGGCCCGGCGGGTCACCCGCTTCACCATCCCCGAGGGCTACACCGCCGACCAGATCGCCCAGGCTCTCTTCGAAGCGGGCATCCTGGAGGATCAGGAGGAGTTTTTGGCCCTCTGCCGGGACGCCACCCTCCTTTCGACGGCCTATCTCGACCCCATCCTCAACGCCTCCGACCGGCGCTACGCCCTGGAGGGGTATCTGTTCCCCGACACCTATGAGATCTATGAGGACGCCACCGCCGCGGATATCCTGAAAAAGATGCTGAACCGGTTCGCGGTGGTCTTCACCGAGGAGGACGTGCAGCGGGCCCGGGAGCTGGGCCTGACCACGGACCAGGTCATGACCCTGGCCTCCATGATCGAGCGGGAGGCCGGCGCGGCCGAGGACTTCCCCCGGGTGTCGGCGGTGTTCCATAACCGGCTCAGGGAGGGCATGGCCATGGAGTCCTGCGCCACCCTGTCCTATGCCCTGGGGGTGAAGAAATACACCTTCACCGAGACGGAGCTTGCCGCCGTTTCCCCCTATAACACCTACCGGAACAAGGGCCTTCCCGTGGGCCCCATCTGCAACCCGGGCCGGGCGGCCATCCAGGCGGCCCTCTATCCCTCGGAGGAGTATCTCTCCGAAGGCTACCTCTACTTCTGCAACATGAATCCCAAGCAGACCAACCAGCTCGTCTTCGCCCGCACCTACGAGGAGCACCGATCCAACGCGGTCATGTATTTCCCCTTCTGGGAATAAGGGCGAAGCATAGCATACTCTGCCGAATCGCAGCATAGTCTTCCTCCGTAGGGAGGTGGGACTATGCTATTGTTTTTGCTGGAGCTCCTGCGGGGGCTCTTTTTTGCCGGGTATGTGAAGAGCGCATCCTTTCCCCAGCCGCTGACGGCGGCGGAGGAGGAGCGGGCGGTGGCGGAGCTGATGGCGGGGAGCGAAACCGCCCGGGATAAGCTCATCCTCCACAATCTGCGCCTCTGCGCCCATATCGCGGGGAAGTACGCCGCCCGGGGGAAGCTCAACCGGCGCCGGGAGCTGGACGATCTCATCTCCATCGGCACCATCGGCCTCATCAAGGCGGTGGACACCTTCTCCCCGGAGAAGGGGAGCCTGTCGGGGTACGCCGCCCGGTGCATCGACAACGAGATACGCATGAGCCTGCGAACGGAGAAGAAGCTGGTGGGGGAGGTATCCATGGAGGAGCCCCTGGGCCGGGATCGGGAGGGGAACGAGCGGACCATTTTGGACCTGGCCGGTACGGACGGGGAGGAGATATTCGAATCCGTTCGAAAGAAGCTGGAGGGGGAGCGGCTGCGGACCCTAATGGACCGGTCGCTGAAGCGGCGGGAGAAGCTGGTGCTGTCCCTGCGCTTCGGCCTGGAGGGGGCGCCGCCCATGACCCAGCAGCAGGTGGCGGACAGGATCGGCATCTCCCGGTCCTATATCTCCCGCATCGAAAAGAAGGCGGGTATGAAACTCCGCCTGGCTCTTTTGGAGGAGGGGGAGGGGCCGGATGCCCCATGGGGCGGCGCCCTTGGAAAAAAAGACTTGTGATGTGCGCATCCTCATGCTATAATACAATGACGTATTGGGTAGGACTTTGTAGAGAGGAAGAACGTATTGCATGAAAGAGCGTGTGGAAAAGCTGCGCAAGCTTCTGGAACAGCATGAACTGGACGCGGCGCTGGTCACGGGTCTCACGGCCATTCGGTATTATTCCGGCTTCACCAGCGACGAGGCCGCCCTGGTGGTCACCCTGGATCGGGCGTCCTTGTTGACGGATTTTCGCTATACCATCCAGGCCCGGGAGCAGAGCCCGGACTTCGACGTGGTGGAGGTGGGCCGCGGCGCCCTGCTTCCCACGGTGGACAGGCTCCTGAAGGAGGACAAGTGCAAGCGGGTGGCCTTTGAAAATCGGACCATGACCGTCAGCGATTTCGAGAAATACAAGGCCCTGGACTTTGCGTTCGTTCCCTTCTCCGACGAGATGAATCAGCCTCGGCTGGTCAAGACAGCGGAGGAGATCGCGGACCTGCAGCGGGCCCAGAACATGGCGGACGAGGGCTTCAAAACCCTTTTGACCCGCATCGGCAGCGGCATGACCGAGAAGGAAGTGGCGGCGGAGCTGGACTATATCCACGCCAGGCTGGGGAGCGAGTGCCCCTCCTTCGATACCATCGTGGGCTCCGGCCCCAACGGCGCCATGTGCCACGCCATCCCCGGGGATCGGCGGCTACAGAAGGGCGATCTGGTGGTGCTGGACTTCGGCTGCGTCTTCAACGGCTACCACAGCGACATGACCCGGACCTTCGCCGTGGGTGAGGTGGACGACTTCTCCAAGCGGATCTACGACATCGTCCGCACCGCCCAGCACAAGGCCCTGGACGACCTCAAGGGCGGCATCACC
>JAFRDL010000160.1 GCA_017411265.1 Oscillospiraceae bacterium
CCCCGGGAAGAACGGCTGCCGTGGATCTGGGCGGCGGCCGCCGCGGTCAGCGGCGTGATAGTCCTGGGCTTTCTGACCAACGGCGTGCATCAGCTGGCATTCCGCTTTCCTCCGGATATGACCCGGGACGAGAACGTCGTCTACGGCCTCCTGTTCTATCTTTTTTACATATGGTTTTTCCTTCTGATCCTGTTCGCCTTCCTGACGGCCCTTCAAAAATGCCGCAGGGCCCCCAGTCGGGAGTACTGGCTGCTGCCGATGGTACCCATGGCGGTCCTGACGCTGTGGCTGATCCTGAACGCGTTTCATGTGGAGCCCAAATACCACGGGATCGAGATCTGGAACATCGGGAATATTTTTGGCTTCTGCATGATCGGTTTCCTGGAGATCTGTATCCAGATCGGCCTGATTCCGGCCAACCAGGAGTATGAGAATCTGTTTCGCACCATGAACCAGCCGGCGGTCATCCTGGATAAAGACGGCACCCTCCGGATCCGGACGGCTGCGGCGGAGTATCCTTTCCCGGAGAGAAGGACCGGCGCTCCATGAGCCACCCCATCCGGGGCGGTTGCATCCAGTGGACCGAGGACTTGAGTCACCTTCAGCGGCTGAACGAAGAATTAAAGGAGGCCACCGCCCAGACGAAGGCCCGAAACGCCCATCTCGCGGCGGAAAACCGGGTCAAGGCGGAAATGGCGGAGCTGGAAACCAGAGAACGGCTGTATGATATGATCCTCCGTCTGCTGAAGCCGACGCTGGATCGGATCGAGGAGCTGCTGTCCGGTCCGGAGGATGCGCTGCGCGCCGCCCTTCCAGAGATCGCGGTGCTGAGCGCCTACGTGAAGCGCCGCAGCAACATGGAACTGCTCTCCGCCTCCGGGAGCCTGCCGGTGGAAGAGCTGGGGCTGGCGGTGCGGGAATCCATGGAGTACCTTCGGCTCTGCGGCGTGGAGACGGCGGTGAGCGCCACCGGGACCGGAAAGCTTCCCGCCGCCGTGATCATCGCCGCCTATGAGAGCGTGGAGACGGCGGTGGAGAACTGCCTGGATACGCTGTCTGCGCTGGCGGCGGTGATCCGGGTGGAGGAGGAGCGTCTGATCCTGCGGCTGCTGCTGAAAACAGAGCGCTTCTCCTGGCTGCCGGATCCGGGAGAATTCCTCGATCGGGGGGTCCGCGCGGAGACCGACGTCTCCCGGGACGGGCCGGACGTGATCGTGTCCATTACCTTTGCCGGAGGAGGTGAGGGCGCATGAGCACGGTGCCGTACCAGGTCCCGGCCGAGTATGCGGTCCTTCTGCGCTCCCTCTGTCTCCTGTCGGTCCTGCTGTTCTTTTTCGCCTTCATCCTGTCGGCGCTGTATATCCGCCATCGGCGGCTCCGGGGGCTCTGGCTCAGCATCTTGATCCTGATCCTCTCCTATTCGGTGGTGCAGGTCCTTTTTTCCCGGTTTTTCGGCCAAATCGAAGCCGGGAGGCTCGTGCTGCTCCTGCGGAGGATCGCCGCGGCCCCCGGGATACTGCTGCTCCTGACGGGGGTGATGGCCGCCGCGGAGCTGCTGCTGTTCCGGGACGCGCTGGCTTATGAAAAGAACCACATCACCGGCATGTCCGTCAAGGAGGCCATAGACAGCCTTCCGGTGGGGATCTGCTGTTACACGCCCCGGGGGAGGATCCTGGTGGCCAACCAGACCATGGAGACCCTGTGCCGGACGGTTACGGGTGAGGCGCTCATCAACGGTGCGGAGTTCAAGGATCGGCTGGTTTCCGGTCCGCTGCTCTCGGGCTGCCGGACGCTTTGGATGGGAGAGCGGCCGCTGGTCGTCCTGCCGGACGACACCGTCTGGTCTCTCGCGGCGGAGGAGACCCCTCTGGAGCAGATTACGGCGACCACGCTCCTGGCCTCCGATATCACCGAGACCTACCGGAAGACCCGGGAGCTGGAGAGCGCCCAGGAGAGAGTCGTCGCCCTGAACCGGCGTCTGGCCGCTATCAACCGGGAGATCGTGGATGTGACCATCCAGCGGGAGATCCTGAACGCCAAGGTCCGGATCCACGACGAACTGGGCGGTGAGCTTCTGACTATGAAGCGGATCATCCTTCAGGGGGGAAGCGATCAGGAGCTGGCGGGGCTTGTGACCAGACTGCGCCAGAGTGTTTCCTTCATCCGCGCGGAACCCCCATCCCACACTGCGAAGGACGAGTACGACCGGATGCTGGAGGCGGCGGAGCGGCTGGGCGTCCGGGTGATCGTCACGGGAAAACTGCCCCGGGCCAAGGCCCAGAAGCACATCCTGGCCACGGCGCTCCACGAGTGCCTTACCAACACCCTGCGCCACGCCCACGGCGACGAGCTGCGCCTGGCCATTACGGAGAGCGGGAGTACGGTCACCGCGGTGATCACGAACAACGGCGAGCAGCCCACGGAGGAGATCCGGGAAAAAGGAGGACTCCGCTCCCTGCGCGTCATGACCGAAAACGGGGGAGGCCGGATGACGGTGAGCATTGATCCGGTATTCTCCATCAAACTGGAACTGCCAAAGGAGGCGCCGCATGGCCTGTAAGGTTTTGATCGTGGACGACCAGATCGTCCCCAGACAGCTTTTTGAGAACATCATCGCCTCGTCGGATCGGTATGAGATCGCCGCGTCTCTGGACTCGGCGTCCCTGGCCGACGTCTACTGCGCCGGCGGCGGCGTGGACCTGGTGCTGATGGACGTGGTGATGGGAGACGGCTCCAACGGCCTGGATGCCGCCGCGAGGATCAAGTCGTCCTATCCGCGGATCCGGATCATCGTAGTGACCTCCATGCCGGACGCGGTGTTCCTGAAACGGGCCCGGGAGATCGGCGTGGACTCCTTTTGGTACAAGGAGGTCCAGGAGCTGCCCATGCTGGAGGTCATGGACCGGACCATGGCGGGGGAGAGGATCTACCCGGACAGCCCGCCGGTGAAGCAGCTGGGCATGGCGCTGAGCACGGACCTCACGGAACGGGAGCTGGATGTGCTGCGCCTGCTGGCGGAAGGACTGACAGACCGGGAGATCGGTGAGCGGCTCAATCTCGGAGTCACCACCGTCCGGTACCATCTGAACAATCTCATCGGCAAGACCGGGTATGCCTCCCGGACGGAGCTGGCGGTGAACGCGGTCCTCAGCGGCATAACGATCCCCGGCATCACCGGGTGACAGCCCCTCCGGCGATACCGGGATCGGAGGGGGCTGTTCACCGCCTCTGGGGTGATTTTGTAGATGAAAATAAATATACTAAATTATACTTTACCAATATTAATTTAAGTAAAAATAAATTGACTTTACATAACAACAACGGAACCGACCCGATGGAACGGGCCGGTTCTTTTTTTCTCGAAAGACTGTCATTTTTGAGGGGGCGGCCTGTTTTTGCGCCCGGTAAAATCAAACTGTATCATAGGATGAGAATGGGAAAATTATGTCCATTTTTCCTGTTCCCCCCTGTTCGGACGCCGGTTTGGACCGGCATGATGAGAGGACATGGAAAAAGAGAGAACATCGAATTCCCGTATATGGATCCGGCTTTCCGCCGGCCTTCTCGCCCTGGTTTTCGTGCTGAGCATGTACCTGACGCTGCGGGCGCAGATCCGCTTTTCCGGCTTGAATTTCGTTGGTCAGGTATCGGAGTATGCGGCCCGCGTGACCGAGGACAACACCGGTTATCTGTCCCAGAGCACCCTGGACCGGGCGTGGACGATCCTTCGGGCGACTGTCCGCCGTCCGCGGACATACAGCGATTACGAGATGTACTCTTCTCTGGCCATCGCCCGGGAAGATTATGCCGCGGCGATCCCCTATCTCCAGGGCTGCATCGACACCTATGACGGCGGCGACGACGCCGAGCTTGCCGTTCTCTATCTCCGGCTTGCCAGCCTGCATGTGCTGGAGAAGGACTATGACGGGGCGCTTCCCCTTCTGGACACGGCCACAGGGCTGGATCCGACGCTGGCGGCCGCCTATTTCCTCCGGGCCGAGATGCGGCTCACCACGGGGGATTCTGCCGGAGCCGTGGAGGATCTCGGAACCTACCGGACGCTGGACGGCAGCGATCCGCTGATCCTGGTTTCCCTGGCCGATCTGTACGAGTCGACCGGCGATTACAAGGCGGCGGCAGAGTGCTATACCGCCGGCATCACGGATGAGAAGGTCTATTCCGTGGACATGCTGGCCGGACGGGCCCGCTGCTATGTGCTGCTGGGGGAAATGGACCGGGCCGAGACGGATCTGGAGACCTATTTTTCCCGGAACGGAACGGACCCCGACGGGGAAGCGGCGGCCATGCTGGCCGTATGCCGGATGAACCGGGAGGACTATTCCGGAGCCTGTGAAATGTTCCACCGCGCGATCCGGGACGGCTATGCCAATCCCTACATCCTGTACGGCCAGTCCGTGCTTTGCGCCTACATGAGCGGGGACTATCCGCTGGCGGTCCAGGATGGCGAAAAGGCCATCCAGGGCGCGGAGGAACAGGGAGAAGACAGTGCGGAACTCCACTTCTGGGTCGGTCTCGCGCATCTGGTCATGCAGGAATATCCCCAGGCGGGCGAGCATTTTTCCCGGGCGGCGGAGCAGAACGGGTCCCTGAAGGATCTCTCCTATTACCGGGGCGTCAGCGCCCTGGCGCAGGAGGAGACAGAGGAAGCGATCGGGCATTTCACCCGCTCGGTGGAGCTGGGAGAGAGCCTTACGGCAAGCCTGTACGACCGGGCGATCTGCTACCTGGCGCTGGAGCGGTATGAGGAGGCAAAAGCAGACCTTCTCCTGGTGATCGAGAGAAACGACGACCCCTCGCTGACAGCTCAGGCACAGGAACTGATGACCCTGCTTTAAGGGGAAAAAGATAGAAACATCAACGCTTTTTAATAGGCCGACCGGGAA
>JAFRDL010000161.1 GCA_017411265.1 Oscillospiraceae bacterium
CGCCGCGGCGGGAGCGCCCTGGGGCTTGGCGGGCGCGGCGTCGGCCTTGGCAGGCTCCGCCGCGGGGGCGGGAGTCTCCCGGCGCTTGATCTCCTCCGGGTCGGGAGCGAAGATCTCCGCGATGCTGCCCACCTGGTTGTGCTGGGTGAGATATTCGAAAATGAGGTCCAGCTCATTCTCCTCCAGCACCTGCATGTGGTTTTTGGGCGCCGTGGCGTAATCGGTCAGGATCTGGCCGATCACCTTGGAGGTCAGCCCGAAATCCTTGGCCACCTCATGGATCCTGTATTTAAACTCAATAGCCATCCTTACATCCTCCTATTTCCGCTGGGTTGGTGCTTCCGGGGAGCGGCCTTGCGCCGCCGGGCTTTCTCCTCCCGGGCACAAAGCGCCGACGCCGTCTCCTGCCAGGCCGGATCCGTCTCCGCCATGGCGGCGGCGAACCGGGCGGCCAGGGGCAGGTCGGTGAAGCAGACCATGCTGCATCCCCGCTTGCCCAGAAGAGCGGAGAGCTCTTCCTTGCTCCACGGCAGCGTTGCCAGAAGCGCCCGGTGGCCGTACAGAAAGCCGCTTGCTTTTTTGCGGGCGTTGGGCGAGGCGTCCGAGGCCAGCAAAAGCAGCTTGGCCTTCCCGGCGCCCACCGTACAGCCGCAGTTGTCCTCCCCGGTCACCAGAAGGCCGGATTTCCGCCCGAGACCGAGATACTGCCGGGCTTTATCCATCGCCGCCCTCCATTTCCGCCAGAAGACGGCTGTGGATCTCCTCGGGGATGGGCACGTTCAGCGCCCGTTCCAGCGCCCGGGACTTCAGCGCCTTTTTGAGACAGGCGCTGTTCCGGCACAGGTAGGCGCCCCGGCCCGGGGCCTTGCCCCGGAAGTCCAGGGATACCTCCCCCTCGGGGGAGCGGACCACGCGGATCAGCTCGTTTTTCGGTTTTTGTTCCCGGCAGCCGAGACATTGCCGGAGCGGTATGGTCTTAGGCAAGAGCGGTCCTCCTGAAATGGGTTTCGGTCCCCGGCGCGGGGGTCAGTCCGCCGCGCTGGCGGGCTTGATGTCGATCTTGTATCCGGTGAGCTTGGCGGCCAGACGGGCGTTCTGCCCCTCCTTGCCGATGGCCAGGGAGAGCTGGCTGTCGGGCACCACCACGCGGCAGCTGCGCCCCTCCTCCAGAATATCCACGGAGATGACCTCCGCGGGGGAGAGGGCGGAGGCGATGTACTGCTCCGGATCCTCGCTGTACTTGATGATGTCGATTTTCTCGCCGCCCAGCTCGTTGACGATGGCGGCCACGCGCCCGCCCTTGGGGCCCACGCAGGCGCCGATGGGATCCACCTCGGGATCGGAGGACAGGACGGCCATCTTGGTGCGGCTGCCGGCCTCCCGGGCGATGGAGCGGATCTCCACCGTGCCGTCGAAGATCTCCGGCACCTCCAGCTCGAAGAGCCGCTTTACCAGACCCGGATGGGTCCGGGAGATGAGCACCTGGGGCCCGCGGGTGGACTTGCGGACCTCCACCACATAGACCTTGATCCGGTCGCCCTCCACCAGCTCCTCGCCGCGGATCCGCTCCGTAGGAGAGAGCATGGCCTCGGTGAACTCGGAATTGGAGCTGATCTTGATGGAGACGCTGCCGGTACGGGGCTCCACCCGGGACACGATGCCGGTGAGAATCTCGTGCTCCTTGGAGGTGAACTCGTCATAGATTATGCCCCGCTCGGCCTCCCGAATGCCCTGGATGATGACCTGCTTGGCAGCCTGGGCGGCGATGCGGCCGAACTTCCGGGTCTCCACGGGGATGCTCACCACGTCGCCCACATGGGCCTTCCGGCTGTAGCGCTTTGCCTCATCCAGCGTCATCTGGTGGGAGGGATCCTCCAGCTCGGCGTCCTCCACCACGGTCTTCTGCACGGTCATGACGACGGTCTTCTTCTCCTCGTCAATGTCCACGAAGACATTGTCCTCACAATCGGGATTGTCCCGCTTGAAAGCGGTGGTGAGCGCCTGGCGGATCTTGTCCTCCATATACTCGCGGGGGATGCCCTTCTCCTTTTCGATGGCTTCGATGGCCTCGAAAAACTCCGCGCTCATGATGCTGTTGTTGCTGCTGCTTCCGCTTGCCTTGCTGCTCGTTTTGCTGCTCATCTGGTTTGCTCCTTCTTACACGATCCGCAGGCGGACCTTGGCCACCTGGGCTTTTTCAAACGTATAGTCCCGATCTCCCACCCGGACGGAGACGTCCCCGTCCGCATAGCCGGTGAGGACGCCCACGAAGGACTTGCTGCCCTCCACGGCTTTGTAGAGCCGGACCTCTACAGGGCTTCCGAAAAACCGGGGGAAATCCCCGGGGCGCTTCAGCTCCCGCTCCGCGCCGGCGGAACTGACCTCGAACACATAGCTGTCGGGGATGGGGTCCGCCTCGTCCAGCAGGGGATCCAGCGCCTTGGACAGGGCCTCGCAGTCCTGGATGCCCACGCCGCCGTCCTTGTCGATATAGACCCGGAGGAACCACTGTCCGGCCTCCCGGACGTACTCTACATCCCACAGCTCCAGCCCCAGCGCCTCGGCGGCGGGAGCGGCCAGCGCGGTGACTGCGTCGGTGATCTTGCTCATTTCACAACACCAATTTCCATTTTCTGACAATTTGTTTTTACTCAACAAAAAGAGTGGGTTTGGCCCACTCTTTCTGCTTCCTGCTTACGAACACATGAAGTATAACACCGTTCCGCGCCGAATGCAAGACTTATTTTGCCCTTTCTCACTCATTCATCCGGGCCAGTAGATCCCAGTAGCTGGGGACGAAATTGGCTCCGGCGTAGGCCCCCTCCAGAATGGACATGGTCCGCTCCCAGGCGGCGCCGCCCTCGGCGTAGGGGGTGGGCTGATAGTTGTTCAGGGTGTTGGGATTGGGGGTGAAGTCCGTCAGACCGGTGCCCGCGCTGCTGGAGATGCAGC
>JAFRDL010000162.1 GCA_017411265.1 Oscillospiraceae bacterium
CCGCGGCCAGTTCACGGGTCCGCCCGGCGGTGTAGCCGCGCACGCCCGCCTCCCCGGCCCCCGGAGCCGGGCGCTGTACCGGGGCGGTGAGCGCGGTCATGGCCCGGGCCGGGAGGACCATGAACGCGACCGACGCCGCAAACGCCTCATAGAGGGCGGGTACAGACAGCTCCGCCGACCAGTTCCAGAACACCGTGAGGGCGTGGGCCGTGAGAAACACCAGCAGGAACAGCAGCCGCCCCTGCCGCTTCACCGCCCCGGACAGGAGCCCCGCGAAGCCGTAGCCGATGAGAAACACCGGCGCGCCTCCGGCGGCCAGATCCATGGCCAGGCCGATCACCACCCCCACGAAGGCTCCCGCCGAGGCGCCGCCGCCAAAGGCCGCCGTCATCACGCAGAAGCACGCCGCCACCCGCCCCAGGCACAGCACCCCGGGGACGCTCACCCGGGCAAGGGCCATCAGCAGGCAGCAGAGCAGCAGGATCCCCCCGGCGTTGCGCCGCAGCTCGTCCCGTTCCTCCCGGACCGGGGCGGAGGACAGCGCCACCTGGAAGAGATACGTGCCCATGGCCGCCAGCGCCGTTTCCGTGGCCAGCTCCACGGCCACAGGCAACCGGAGAACGGCGTCAAAAGCGTTGAGCGCCCCGGTGAAAGCGAGGAGCAGCGCCGCTGACGACGGCATGAACCAGCTTCGCCGGGCCAGCGGCACCTCCCGGAGCAGAAAGGAGGCGGTAAACACCAGGATCAGCGACGCTATGTACCGCAGCGCCCAGGCAAAGCCCCCGGACACCAGATACCCCAGCGCCGCACCCAGGGCGCACATCACCCCGCCCCAGCCGCCACCGGCCCGGGCCGTCATAGCCACGCCGAAGGGAGCGCCGCTCCCCGGCATCCGTACGCAGCCGGTCACGAACCCCAGAGCGAAATGGGTGACCAGGGACGCCGCCTTGACCGCCGCGGGACGGTCGATCCGAAGCCCCCTCTCCATGGGCCGTTTCCAAATCATCGTTCTTCCTTCCACCTGCACGTCCGTCTCCTCTCGTCAATTAGTTTACATAGATTATATTATGTAAGCTGATCAAAGACGGTCGTTGCCCGCTGTTGGATCCGGGATCCTTTCCGGCGGAAATGACCGGAAATACCCGTAAGGAAAAGACGGGCGGGCCAGTCGCCTGGCCCGCCCGTCCGGGTATGTCGTTCAGTTTTCCGCCGGGTCCTTCCCGGCCAGGATCTGCAGCGTCTCCCGCACGCTCCTGTGCCGGACGTTCCGGGGCTCAAAGCCCACCAGAGAGAACACCAGCTGGATGGCGAAGCCGATCCCGAAGGTGCCGATCAGCGTTCCGATCCCCACCGGCCCGCCCAGCAGCCAGCCGATCAGGAGCACCCCGCCGAAGATCAGGATCTCCACCAGGCCGATGGGCATTTTCGGCACCCGCTTTCCCAGCCCCACCAGCAGCGCATCCCGGGGGCCGCAGCACTGGCCGGCGGCCATATAGATCCACATCCCCAGGGCGGCGACCACCAGCCCCGCCAGAAGGATGACGATCCCGAGCCAGAAGTTTTCGTTGAGGGGAAACGGGTTCAGGTCGTTGAACATCTGCACGAAGTTCCCGGTGAGCAGCGCGTCGATGACGGTGCCGAAGCCGATCCGCTCCCGCAGCAGGAGGTCCACGATCAGCACGGTCACGCCGATGGCGGTCATGGACAGGCCGTAGTTCAGCGGCGTGTGAAGGGAGATCCCCATGCCCAGGCAGTCCCAGGAGAGCAGGCCGATGTTGGCGAAGATGGTCAGATGGATCCCCAGGGAGAATACCAGCAGGCCCAGCACGATCTGTCCCCATCCCAGCACGATCTTTTTCTTTTCCACGTCTCTCCCCCCGATCCGCGCGTCTGCATACGATAACGCTCTCCCCCGGTCGGATCCCGCCGGAGGAGAGCGGCGTCGCTCATGTGTGTCCCGTCTGCTTACTTCTTCCCCGTGCCGGTGTCCAGCTGGCGGCGGCGGGCAAAGTTCATCATGCCGTCCCGCATGGCGTCCAGCCGGGACAGCATACGGCCCGCGCCGTATGCGGTGCAGGAGAGGGCGTCGTCCACCACATGGGCGGGGATGCCGGTGCGCTCGCTCACCAGCTTGTCCATGCCGTACAGCAGGCTTCCGCCGCCGGAGAGGACCACGCCGTTTTCGGAGATGTCGCCCACCAGTTCCGGGGGCGTGCGCTCCAGCACCATGTGAATCGCCTCCAGGATGATCTCCGTGGGCTCGGCCAGGGCCTCCACCATCTCGTCGGAGTTGATGGTCACGTTCCGGGGCAGTCCGGTCATCAGGCAGCGGCCCTTGACCTCCTCGTATCCCACCTCCGGGCGTTCCTTGACACAGCCGATGCTCTTTTTCAGTTCTTCCGCCGTGCGGCTGCCGATGAGCAGATTGTGCTTGCGCCGGACGTATTTCACGATGGCCTCGTCAAAGGCGGCGCCGGCGGTCTTGATGGACTCGGACTCCACCACTCCGTTGAGGGAGACCACGGCGCACTCGGTGGTGCCGCCGCCGATGTCGATGATGAGATGGCCGTCGGGCCGGTTCACGTCCAGGCCCGCTCCCACGGCGGTGGCCACGGAGGACTGGATGAGGTAGACCTTCCGGCCGCCGGCCTCGATCACCGCATCCATGATGGCCCGCTCCTCCACGCCGGAGATGCTCCCCGGCACGCACACCAGCACCCGGGGCTTGAACAGGCTGAAGCTGGTGACCCGGCGGATCAGCTCCCGCAGCATGGCGGCGGTCATGTCGTAGTCGGAGATGACCCCGGCGGCGATGGGATGCACCGCCACAATGTTGGCAGGGGTGCGGCCCAGCATTTTCCGGGCGTCCTCGCCCACCTTGATCAGATGACCGTCCTGCCGGTCCACCGCCACGATGGTGGGTTCACGGAGCCGGATGCCCTTGCCGCTGACATAGAGAAGAGTGGTGTCGGTGCCAAGATCGATGGCTATATCCCGTTCCACCAGATTGTTGAGAGTCATTTGGTTCACCTCAATGTGATATAGAAAAAGCGAATCGTCCTTTATTTGTCCCGGTGGCAGGCCACCGCCGCCGCGGAGACGCTCTCCGCCCCGGCGAGCATCAGCATCCGGGCGCATTCCGAGACCGTGGCGCCGGTGGTGACGATGTCGTCAATGAGAAGGATGCGCTTTCCCGCCGTCCGGTCCGGATCCGAAACGGCAAAACAGCCGGAGATATTGGCCCGCCGCGCCTCCTTCGTGCGAAGGCGGGACTGGGGAGGCGCATGGCGAACCTTCTTCAGCATCCGTTCCACCCGCAGGCCCAGCCGCTCCCCCACGCTCTCCGCCAGGATCCGCGCCTGGTCATAGCCCCGGCGGCGCTCCCGTCTGGCGCTCAGGGGAACCCAGGTGACGACGTCGAAATCGGTCCGCTCCCGGCGAAGCAGCTCCTCCGCGACGAGCCGCCCGAAAACACGGCCCCGGGCCGGGGCGCCTTGGAACTTGTAGCCGAGCAGCGCCTGGCGCACCGGGCCCTCGTAATAAAAGGGAGCGGCGGCGAAGGGGATGAAATCGAACTTCAGCTTCTCCTCCCCGGCTTTGGGCAGGTCCCGGCGGCATGCCGCGCAGATCCCGTCCTCCCCCTCCTGCAGCAGAGCCCCGCAGAAGGCGCACTTGGGCGGAAAGAAAAAGTCCAGCAGCGCTTTCCCAAGACCCATCCCGTTCCAACACCCTTTTTGTTTCTGACCTTTTAAGTATATCATCATCCCATCGGCGAGGCAATCAATTTTTTCCCCGGAAACCATTTTTCCCGGAACAACCGTTGGACAACCGGCGCCGGGCATGGTATTCTGTCCAAAAGGACGAAAGGAGCGGACGGCATGGAACAGGACATCCGTGTGATCCCAACCACCGGTCGGAACAACTGCGGCGGCCGGTGCATCATCAAGGCCCATGTGAAGGACGGGACCATCGTCCGCCTCACCACGGACACCCCGGAGGAGGCGGACGGCGGCGTCCCCCTCACCGCCTGCGCCCGGGGAATGAATTATCACACCACCTATTTCTCCGAGGATCGGCTGAAATACCCCATGAAGCGGGTGGGAAAGCGGGGCGCCGGGGACTTCGAGAGGATCTCCTGGGACGAGGCTGTGGACATCCTGGTCCGGGAGTGGACACGCATCCGGGACACCTACGGCCCCGGCTCCCGGTACGTGATGTACGCCACCGGGGAAAGTGCCGTCCTCTCCGGCCGGGCGTTCACCAAGCGGCTCCTTTCGCTGGACGGCGGCTTTCTGGATTCCTACAATTCCTACAGCTCCGCCTGCGTGCGGCAGATCACCCCGTATCTGTACGGCACCGACGATACGGCCAGCTCCCCCGCGGACTGGCTGAACTCCTCCCTGATCGTCCTGTGGGGCCACAACCCGGCGGAAACGGTCTTCGACGCCGAAACCATGTTTTACCTCCGGAAGGCCCGGGACCGGGGCATCCCCATGATCGGCATCGACCCCCGGGAGAACGATACCATCCGCCGTCTTGGGGCCGAGTGGTTCCCCATCCGTCCCGCCACGGACAGCGCCCTGGCCGACGCCGTCGCCTGGGTGCTGTATACCGAGGGGCTGTATGACAAAGCCTTTATCGACCGGTGCTGTGTAGGCTTCGACCGGGAGCACATGCCGGAGGGCGTGGATCCGGACGAGTGTTATTTTTCCTATCTCACCGGGGTAAAGGACGGTGTGGAAAAAACGCCGGAGTGGGCGGAAAAAATCACCGGTCTTCCGGCGGATCGGATCTTCGCCCTGGCCCGCCGGATGGGGACGGTCAAGCCCATGAACATCCTCCAGGGCTGGGGCCCCCAGCGGAACGCCTATGGGGAGCAGGCTTCCCGCAGCGCCATCATGCTCGCCTGCCTCACCGGGAACGTGGGGATCCCCGGCGGCTCCGCCTGCGGGCCGGGGGGCTATAACCCCCGTCCCCTGCCCAAGCTGCCCCCTCTGCCGAACCCGTACGGCGTCAGCATCCCTGTTTTTCTGTGGACCGACGCGGTGACGAGGGGCACGGAGATGACGGCGCTGGACGGAGTTCGGGGCGCCGGGCACCTGAGCAGCAATATCAAGATGATCTTCAACATCGCCGGCAACACCCTGCTCAACCAGCATGCGGACGTCAACCGGACCAAAGCGATCCTGGAGGACGAATCGCTGGTGGAGTTCATCGTGGTCAGCGACGTCTTTCTGACCGCCAGCGCCCGGTACGCGGACCTGTTGCTGCCCTGCACATCCTTTTGGGAGGAGGAAAACATGACCCTCCCCTGGATCGGCGGCGCCTTTATCGGCTACAACAACCGGGTCATCGACCCCCTGTACGAGTGCCGCCCGGAGTATGACTGGCTGAAGGAGGCGGCCCGGCGGCTGGGCCTGTACGACGCCTTCACCCAGGGGCGTGAGACCGCCCGGGACTGGCTGCGCTTCCTCTATGACCGCACCCGGGAGGAGTCGCCGGAGCTGCCGGCGTTCGACGAGCTGCGCCGGGAGGGGATCGTCCGGTACAAAAACGTCCCCGTCCGGGTCGCGTTCGCCCGGGAGTGCCGGGATCCGGAGCACTGCCCCTTCCCCACTCCCTCGGGAAAGATCGAGATCTTCTCCCGCACCCTCTATGAGAAGGAGTTTTCGGAATTCTTCCCGGCCATCCCCCGGTATGTGTCCCCGCCGGAGGGGTATGAGGACCCGCTCCGGGCAAAATACCCCCTGCAGCTGATGGGTTACCACACGAAGCGGCGCTGTCACTCCATCCACGACAACAATCCCCGGCTGGAAAAGCTGGATCCCCAGGCGGTGTGGATGAATCCGCTGGATGCGGCGGAGCGCGGCATCGGAGACGGGGACATGGCGGTGGTCTTCAACGATCGGGGACGCCTCCGTCTTCCGGTCCGGGTGACGGAGCGGATCATGCCGGGGGTGGCCGCCATCCCCCAGGGCGCCTGGTACCGCCCGGAGGCCGACGGTACGGACGCGGGAGGGAATATCAACGTCCTCACCTCCCAGCGCCCCACTCCCCTGGCCCACGGCAACGGCCAGCACACCAATCTGGCGGAGATCCGAAAAGCGTAAATGATCCGGCGGCAGGGATGATCCCTGCCGCCGGATCCTCTTTCTGACCGATAACCGATCATTCTCCCCGGGGGACCAGGCCGCTGCGGCGAAGGATCTCGCTGACCGCGGCCGACTGGTTGAGGGCGTAGATGTGGAGGTCGTTGACCCCCAGCGCGATATACTCGTACATCTGCTGAACGGTGTAATCCATCCCCGCGTCCCGGAACCCCTCGGGGTCGTTGTAGTATTTGGAAATATGCCTGGCCAGCGCATGGGGAATGGCGCAGCCGTTCATGCTGATGCAGTAGCGGATGCACTTGTCCCGATCCAGCACCGGCATCACCCCCACCGCCACAGGCAGGGTGATCCCGGCCTTGCGGATGGCGTCCAGCCAGCGCTTGAACTGCTCCATGTCGTAGGTGAGCTGGGTGATGATGAAATCCGCCCCCAGATCCTGCTTCTGCTTGAGGAACGCGATGTCCTGGGTGAAGTTGGGAGAGAGCATGTGCCCCTCGGGAATGCCGGAGCAGGCGATGGTGATCCGGTCTCCCCAGGTGCTGCGCATGAACTCGATGAGTCCGGTGGCGTGGTCGAAGTCCCCGTTGGTGGCGTTCTCCCCGGGGACGAAGTCGCCCCGGAGGGCCAGAAAATGGTTGACCCCGATGCCCAGATACTCGTTGATGTCGGCGCGGATGTCCTCCCGGGTGTGGTGGATGCAGGTGTAGTGGCTCAGCGGGAGAGTCTTCCCCGAGACGGCCATGGCCCGGCAGATGTCCAGATTGTAGCCCTTATTGGTGCCGCCGGCCCCGTAGGTGCAGCTGACCCAGTCCGGCTGCCACAGGAACAGCTCATCCAGGACGCCCCGGAGTTTTTCCATCCCCGCGTCGGTCTTCGGCGGGAACACCTCCAGGGACAGCATGGTCTTTTTCTTCATTTTTTCTACGATGGTCATGGTCCGATCCCCCTCAATCTTGATGGTCGCATCCTGAAAACAGTTCTTCTCCCCGTATGGGCGACGCTCCGGAGGACACCCGTCCCCCCAGGAACAGCCGTCCGTCCGGGCCGGTAAAGGTCCGGTATTCCCGGTCCTCCTCCCGGAACACGCACTCCGCGCCGGCCCGGCGCAGCAGCGGCAGCCACCAGCCCAGAAGCCCCGCGCCCCTTCCCGGGGGAAGCGGGTCCCCCTCCGGGCCAAAGCTCCGGATCTCGGCGGTCTCCTCCGCCCCGGTGCGCCGGTAGAGGCATATGCCCGAAGCGCCCGTCTTTTCCAGCGCCGCGGCCAGGCTCTCCCCGGCGGAGACGGAGGACAACTCCTCCCCTTCCGGAAGCTCCAGCAGCGCCGCGGCATCCCCCGCCAGGCAGGGGCGGATCTCCGTCTCCCGGTCCGGCAGGCCCAGAGCCGCGTACAGCGCCGCGCGTTCCTCCTCGTTCAGCATCCGGCGGAGCGGCCCGGCGGCGTGCTCGATCCACACCAGTTCCTCGCCCACGTTGATCTGCACGAAGCCGCCGACGGTGCGGATGTTGTAGGTCCCGCTCCCCAGCTGCCTCTCCCGGGCCCGGAGCATTCCCGCCGCCGCCAGAATGGCCGCGGGCCCGGGCTGGAGCTCCCCCGCCGGGGCAAACGCGCGGACGGTAAGCGATCCGTCCCGCTCCGGACGGATGAAAACCGTCTCCCGGCGGAGCTTCTCCGCCGACAGGGCCATGTCCTCCTCCGCGGGGAAGCGACGGGCGAAAGCCGCGGCGACGCCCGGCTCCGCATCCGGTGAGAAGGCCGCGGCGGGATAAAACCGAAGGGACGACACCGGCGCGGGGCTGGTCTCCGCCCGGATGGGAGAGACATCCGCCGGCGCCGGGGCGGGCGCGGGCTCCGGTTCCGGTTCACCGACAGAAACCGGCAGGAGCACCCGCTCCAGCTTCCGTTCCGGCAGCGCCGCGGCGACATGCTCCGCCAGGCCGGCGCAGCAGGGGACGTCCGGGGCGATCACCCGCACGCAGCGGAAATCTCCCGCCGCCGAAAGGGCCCGGAGCGCGGCCGTCATGTCCCCGGTCACGCGCGGGCACACGGTCACCGTCGCGGCGCTCCACTCCTTCTGCAGCAGCGCGGCGCAGTCGGCCAGCACCGTCAGGGTATCCCCCGGCAGTTCCGGCGCGGGCTCCCCCCACAGGGCCAGCTTGATCGGCAGTCCCGGCAGACAGCCGCCGGGACGCTCACACAGTTCCATGTCGTCCTCCGTGGCAAAAACGGGCGGCAAACAGCCGCCCGTTCGGGTGTTCAGTCTACTCGACCCTCCAGGACCTTCAGGTCGTAGGGCTCGTAGGTCACGTGGCGGTAGGCCTCCACGTCCAGGGGCACGCCGGTCCAGTCGGAATGGGGATCGCCGTTCTGCTTGATGAGCACGTCGTAGAGGATGTCGTAGGTCTCGCCGTTGATCTCCTCGGTGATGGTGCTGTATGGCAGCGTCCGGTGATAGGCGATGTGCTGGCCGTGATTGTTGAAGTGGTACCCGCAGCGGATGCGGCAGCCGTCCAGCCCCAGGTACTCGAAGTTCTTCATCAGATCCTCCAGGATGTGGTCGCCCTCCCGCTGGTACAGGTTCTCCAGGGTGGTGATGGTATAGTCCGCCCGGAACTGGATAGGCAGGCCGTACTTGGCGAAGCGGTTGGCGAAATCCACCATGCCGTCATGGGGATAGTGCTTGAACAGGACGCAGTTGATCCGCACGGGCACATACAGCTTGCTCAGCAGCTCGTCGTTGCTCTCCTCCACGTAGCGGACCATGTGGCGGGATACGTTGATGCAGGTAATCTTGTCCTTGTTGACGCGGGTGAATTCGATGATGCGCTCCTCCGGGAACAGCTCGGACACGGGGAGGGTCGTGTTGATGAAGACACGGTGTCCCTCGGGCACGCAGTCCACCATCACCTGCAGGGCGTCGGGGTCGGCGAAGGGCTCGCCACCGGTGAACACGAAATCGCATTTGGGGGTGATCTCGTGGAACATGCGGATGCTCTTGCACACGGCCTCCACGCTGAAGCCCACCGGGTTGTTCCGGTATTCCTGCTTGTTGATACAGAAGGGGCAGTTGTTCTTGCAGTCGTAGGGGACAAAGGCGGTGACGGTTGCGCCGCCCTCGCGGGTCATGTATTTATTTGCCATTCTCTCCACCTTATCAAAGATGATATTACAAGGATTATACCACGGTTATACCACGGCGAAAAGAGATTTTCCAGTAATATTGGACACAAAGTTGTAAAAAAACCGGGTTTCTTCCCGGCCGGGGCCGTCAGTACCGTACCTCCCACAGAAAAAGGCCGTGGGCCGGCGCGGTGAAGCCCGCCTTCGTCCGATCCCGGCCGCGGAGGATCTCCTCCACGCTCTCCGGCGTCCGGTCCCCCCGGCCCACCTCCAGCAGCGTGCCGGCGAGGATCCGCGCCATGTTGTACAGGAAGCCGTCCCCGGTAAAGGTGAGGCGCACCTCCCCGTCCAGCCGCTCCACGCTCACGGCGCGGAGAGTCCGGACCGCGGACTTCCCGCTCTTTTTCCCGGTGCAGAAGGCGGAAAAATCGTGGCGGCCGCACAGCCGCGCCGCCGCGTCCCGCATGGCGTCCAGGTCCAGGGCGCCGGGGAACACATAGACATATTTGCGCGCAAAGACGCAGGGTTCGTCGCTGTTCCACACCCGGTAGACGTAGGTCTTCTCTTTTGCCGACAGCCGGGCGTGGAAGCGGGGATCGGCCTCCCGGAGGGAGACGGCCCCCACGTCCTCAGGGAGATACCGGCGGAGGGCGGCCAGCAATTCCTCGCAGGAAAGGTCCGTGTCCGCCCGGAAGGAGACCGTCTGGCCCATGGCGTGGACGCCCGCGTCGGTGCGTCCGGAGCCCGCCGCCTCCACCTTTTGATCCAGCAGCCGGGAGAGAAGCGTCTCCAGCCTGCCCTGGATGGTCCGGTCGGTGTTCCCCTGTTTTTGCCAGCCCCGGTAGCGGGCGCCGTCGTAGCGCAAAACCAGACAGAAATTCCTCATTGTTTTCCTCCCTATTGCCGGTTTTCATGCGTTTGTTTACAAAATCCATGGAATTTGTTCATGGAATATTCACTCAAACAGACGGCGATCCACTATAATGAAACATGACAGGAGGCCGGTGTTGCAGCCGCCGGTTTCCTGTATGCCTCCTCTTGATGATTGGATCCGCCGCATCTGCGGCGGATCTTATTATTTTTGAGAGGATGCCGACCGCATACCATGCCGAAACGACAGCACGGCCGAGTTTGTTTGGAGGGAATGAGAGGGAAAGAGGGAAGTCCCCTCCCCTCTTTCCGATCTCCCCGTGCCGCTCCATATCTGCCGCATCCGTCATGCCCGCAGAGATCCGCCGCCACATGCGGCGGTTTTTTCATCTCCGCGGCAGCTCCAGTATCACGTCGCTCAGCGGGAAGGTAACTCAGGGATGGATCCAGCCGTTGGCCCGGTCTCCCTCCGGGCGGCCGTCCGAGGCGCCCACCGCAAAGACCTCTCCGGAGATCAGCCTTGTCCGGCACCAGCCGCACTCCCCGCTGCGGCAGCGGAAGGAAGCTCCGACGCCGCCGCGCTCCATGGCGTCCATAAGGCTTTGTCCCGCCCGGCACGGGAGCATCCAGGTCCGGCCGTCTTCCCGCGCCGTGACGGTGAAGCTCTCTTCCCGGACGGCCGCCGGCCAGTCGGGCAGGACGCGGGCGTCCTTCACCTCGCCGAACATCTCATGGCGCAGACGTCGCCGGGGCAGACATAGGATTTCCGCCTCTTTCAGGGCGTAATCCCGGAAGTCCCCGCCGCCGCTGAAATAGACGGTCATATCGCCCGCCGGCGCATATTTTTTCAGGATCTCCCGGGAGATCAGGCCGCGCTCAAGCCCCTCCGCCGCCTCGTCGGAGATCACGTGGACGATCTTTACCTTCCCGCCGCACCGCGCCGCCAGCTCCTCCAGTTCCTCCCGGAGAAGGATCCCGGAAACCGTACGGCTGCCGTAAAGGATGGTCAGGTCCAGGTCCTCGATCCCGTCGGCAATGGCGCTGACCAGGGAGAAGAAGGGCGTGATGCCGCTCCCGCCCGCCAGTCCCAGCACCTGCCGGGCGTCCCGGAGGGGAGAATAATAAAAATCTCCCATGGGCGCGGAGAGATCCACCCTTGTGCCGACCTTCCAGTGGTCCAGCACGAATTCCGAGCCCAGGCCCCCCAGGGCCCGGCGGATGGTGATCGTGTAGCCGCCGCCGTCGGGCGCGAGAACGGCCCCCGGTCCGGACTGGATGGAATAGGGCTTCCAGATGATCCGTCCGCCGATATCCAGCTTCAGCGTGATATACTGCCCGGCCCGGAAAACAGCCAGCTTTTCCGTGCCTTTTTCCGCGTCCGGCACCAAGCGGAAGCTTTTGGCATATTCCCGCTCCGTGACCTCCGCCACCACCGCGTGCTGGATCGCCGGGTGGATCGCGTTCGCCAGACGCCGGGCATGGCCGGGGTGATCCGGGGGCAGCAGCCTGCGCGCCCAGGTGGCCGGAGTGGCCGCGTCCATCTCCTCGATATGGTTTCGGATGTCCGCCCCGGTCTCTTTTTCAAAGTCCTCTACGATCTCCCGGGCGACCCGATCTTTCCAGGAAAAATAGACCGCCTCCGTCACGGCGTCGAAGGCTCCCTCGGGCAGGAGCTTCGTCAGCCGCAGCGCGCAGACGCCGGCGGCGGTCGGCAGCACCCGGCAGCGGATCCCGCCGGCTGTGCCGCTTTGAATATCCAACGCCTCCGCCGGGACGTCCAGGCCCAGAAACACGGTAAAGGTACGGTCCACAAGCTCCTCGTCCGGCCCGAAAACGGCGATGGCTTCCCCACAGGGGATCACGGTCCCGTCGGAGAGGGTCACGGCGTTTTTCTCCGTCACCGCCGCGGCCCGGTCGTACCGGACCTCGCCGCCCAGTTCCCGCAGGCGGGCGTCCAGGGCAACGGCGTCGGCGTAGCGGAGCGATGACTCCCCGCCGCCGGGGAAGCCGGTCTCGAACTCGTACCGTCCCCGCCGGAACGCCGATATCCGCCCGCCCGGCTTGGGGCCCTGCTCCACGACCAGCACTTTTTTCCCGGACTCCGCCAGAGCGACGGCTTTCGTCAGCGCCTGAAGCCCGGCGCCGCGGATCACGATATCAACGCCCCTGTCTGCCACGGCGGCCTCCTTTTCTCAGTTCCGGCTGAACTCCGCCAGCTCCAGCCCCGGATTCTGCTTGAGCGTGTAGGCGATGTTCCACTCTCCGCCGAAGAGCAGCAGGTCGTTGCCCTTGAAGTCCTGCACCCACTTGGTGTCCCGGGTGAGCTGCAGCGAGGAGGGGTCGGTGTCGCTGACGATCCAGCGGATGTTCTCGTAGGGCAGACCCCGGCGGCGCACGGCGGTGGAGTACTCGTTCTGCAGCCGGTATTCCAGCACGTCGAACTGCAGCACGCCCACCACCCCCACGATGACCTCCTCCAGGCCGGTGTTGGGCTCGTGGAAGATCTGGATGGCGCCCTCCTGGGCGATCTGGCGGATCCCCGTCTCGAACTGCTTGCGCTTCATGGTGTCCTTCCGCTCGAAGGCGGCAAAGTGCTCCGGGGCGAAGGTGGGGATCCCCTCGTAGCATACCCGCCGGTCCTTGGAGCAGATGGTGTCCCCGATGGAGTAGATCCCCGGGTCGAACACGCCGATGATGTCCCCGGCGTAAGCCTCGTCAATAATCTGCCGCTCCTCGGCCATCATCTGCTGGGGCTGGGCCAGGCGGATGGGCTTGTCGCCCTGGACGTGGAAGTATTCCTCGTTCCGCTCAAATCTGCCGGAGCAGATGCGCATGAAGGCGATCCGGTCCCGGTGGGCCTTGTTCATGTTGGCCTGGATCTTGAACACGAAAGCCGAGAAGGGCTCCTCCGTGTCCACCGGCGTCCCCTCGGACAGCCGGGGCATGGGCGGCGTGGTGAGAGCCAGGAAGCTCTGCAAAAACTGCTCCACCCCGAAGTTCATCAGCGCCGAGCCGAAGAACACCGGGCTGAGATCGCCGCTCTGGACCAGCTCGCGGTCGAACTCATAGCCCGCGCCGTCCAGCAGCTCCACGTCGTCTCTCAGCGTGCTGTACAGCCGCTCTCCCAGCATGTCCCGGAGCTCCGTCTCGTCCTCCAGGCTCAGCTCCGTGGCGTGGATGGCCTTGCTGCCCGCGTGAAACTGGGTATAGGCCAGCACCTCGTTCTTCTCCCGGTCGTAGACGCCCTTGAAGTCCACACCGCAGCCGATGGGCCAGTTCATGGGGTAGGTGCCGATGCCGAATTCCTTCTCCAGCTCCTCCATCAGATCGTAGGGGCTCCGGGCCTCCCGGTCCAGCTTGTTGATGAAGGTGAAGATGGGGATATGGCGCATGGCGCAGACCTTGAACAGCTTCCGGGTCTGGGGCTCGATGCCCTTGGCCGCGTCGATGACCATCACGGCGCTGTCCGCCGCCATCAGCGTACGGTAGGTGTCCTCCGAGAAGTCCTGGTGACCCGGGGTGTCCAAAATGTTGATGCAGTAGCCGTCGTATTCAAACTGCAGCACGGAGGACGTGATGGAGATGCCCCGCTGCTTCTCCAGCTCCATCCAGTCCGACACGGCGTGCCGGGCCGCGGCCTTGCCCTTTACCGAGCCGGCCAGCTGGATCGCCCCTCCGTACAGGAGCAGTTTTTCCGTCAATGTCGTTTTGCCCGCGTCCGGGTGGGAGATGATGGCGAAGGTCCGCCGTCTCTGGATCTCCCGCTGCAGATCACTCATTGTCCTTTTCCTTCGTTCCTTCTGAAAATATGGTAATAACTATGGCATACAGCCATAGTTATTACCATATTCCGCGTCAAAAATCAATAACTTCCCCGGAGACGGAACTCTTTCCACCGGCTCACGCCGGGGGTGTCCTGTCCCAGACCGGCCATGCCGTAGGCAAGCCGGCCGTCCCTGGCTGTCAGGAGCTTGCCTCCGTTCACATACAAGGCCAGTTCCTCTCCCTTCGCCTCGGCCCGAAGCGTATAGATCCGGTCCCGGTGCCAGTAGAAGGGCAGCGACGCCAGCTCTTCGCATTCTCCGCCGTCGTACCGGAGGATGGCGGCCCGGCCTTTCCCCGCGAAGCCCAGGGCGTAGTACCGCCGTGTGCCCTGGCCCCGGAGGATCAGCATGGCGCTCTCCCCCTCCAGGATCTCCGCCTCCGCCTCGGCCACTGTATCCCGGAGGTAGTAGTTGCCGGTGAACGCCTGGCTCCCCAGGGACAGGGGATCCGACCCCATGGTGAACACCAGAGATTCGTTTTCCAGCTCCCCCTCCCCGTCGTTGAAGGAAAAGGGCGTCACCTGGCCGAATTCCTTCCGCTGGATGGAAAAGTCCACGGTGTAATCCACGCCGCCGGTGACGGAGATATCGTCGATGAACACCTTGTCCCAGGCCCAGGGGGGATCGTCCAGACGGAGGTCGATGTGCCAGCCGATGTCGTGGATCTCGTCCCCGCCCACGCCGGGAACGGTGAAAGCCACCTCCGTCCACTCTCCGGCCGGGATCTCCTGTTCGGGGAAATCCAGCCATTCCCCGGTCATGGCCCGGGTCAGGAAAGGCGTGACCGCCAGCTTTCCGGGGGCCACGGGGGCGAATGTCATCCAGGCGGACACGGTCTGCCCGGGGCTGACCCGGGGGGTAAACACCGGCTCGTACCGCTCCTCGTTCAGATCGGCGCGGACGTACATGCTCTTGAAGAAGAGATCCGCCCCGCATGGGTTTTTCCCGTCGATCATCAGCTCGGCGCAGCCCCGGCCCGTGTGGGCCTCTTTATCGGTGTGCCGCAGGTTATGGCTGGACCAGTCGTCCATCTCCAGGCCGTGGAGAGCGCCGGGCAGGTCGAAATCGTAATAGATCTCCCCCCGGGGCGGCATCCGGATCTCCGCGGGCAGAGGCTCCCCCCGGAGGAGGCAGGCGGTCTCCAGCAGCTCCTTGGCGTAGCTGGGCAGATCCACCACGTTCAGATAACCCGATACGCTGGAGAGGACCACCGTGTCGTTGATGGGGCGGCGGTACCGCTCCGGCACCCCCTCGATCCCGCCCAGGACGCCCAGGATGGTGCCGATGTTGCTGGCGTTGCAGTCGGTGTCGAAGCCGCACATCACGCTGATCTCGATGGACCGGCCCAGGTCCCCGCCGCCGTAGAGCATGGCCAGGATGCAGATGGCCGCGTTGGGCACGATGTGATACCCCAGGGGGTTGGGAAAGGTCTTCTCCACGTAGTCCCGGCAGGCCCGGAAGTCGTCGGGATGCTCCTTGTGGAAGGCGCGCACCGCCCGGACCGCCTTGGCGTAGTCGCAGTCCTCCGGGATCTCCCGGAGTCCGGCATCCAGCACCTGGTCCACCGTCTCGGCCTCAAAGGCCGCCGCCACGCAGGCCGCCATGAAGGCCCCGCCGTATACGCCGTTGCCGTCGTGGGAGACGCTGGCGGCTTTGGCCGCGTACTCCGCCGCCTTATGGGGATCGCCGGGCCAGATCAGGCCCCAGGTGTCCACAAAGATCTGCCCGCCGATCTGCTCGGAGGGGACAAGGCCGTTGAGCTCCGCGCTGCCGGACCGGGGGGCCTTCACGCCCCGCTTCAGGTTCATATAGGCCCGGTGCTCGGTGGACAGGTCCTCCCCGCCCCACCAGAACATGCCCATGCCCCGGCGGGCGTAGTTGAGCCAGGCCTCCCCCACCATCTCCGGCGTCAGGCCGTGAATGGTGCCGTTGTCCGTGAGGCCCCGGAGAAAGATGATCGGGCCGTTCACGTCGTCGTCGGCGGTCATGGTCCGGGGCGTGCGGAGGTAGCCCCGGATATCCCCGTAGTACTCCCGCAGCCGGTCGTAGGTCCAGTAGATGTTCTCCACCGGAGCGCCCAGACGCATCCCGGCGTCCATGCCCAGAAGACCGGCGTAGATCTTCTCATAGACGTTCGCTTTCATCGCGCCGCCCTCCTCTCACGAAAACAGTTGGACCTTCGGCCCGAAGATCCCCACAAGGGCGCCCTGCGCCGCCTCGTTGGTCCCCTCCGAGGCGATGAGCCACTTGTTCCGGGCCGTCATCAGACGGCTCTCCCGGTCCCCGGAGACGCCGTCCGGCTTTTCGGTGTTGGTGCCCCGGGGCAGCACGCAGCCCATGCGGAAGCTCGCGCCCTTCCG
The DNA here is from genome assembly GCA_017411265.1 of Oscillospiraceae bacterium. Lineage (GTDB taxonomy): Bacteria > Bacillota > Clostridia > Oscillospirales > Oscillospiraceae > Apopatocola. The sequence continues at coordinate 16,283 of JAFRDL010000162.1, forward strand.
GGCGCTGCAGGGAGCGTAGTGCAATGTGGTGGCGTACATCTCCACCGCCGTGCCGTGCGGGACCAGAAACGCCTTCACCTTCTCCGTGGACAGGGCAAAGCCCTCCCCGAGCTCCGGCTGCAGGGCCAGCAGGAGGATCATGTCGCCGCAGGCGATGTCGATCTCGCTGGAGCGGTGATACTCCAGACAGGTGAGGGAATCGTTGGTGCCGCTGCAGTAGCCCAGCTGCACGTCCAGCCCGCCGAAGCCCCGGTCCCGGAGCTCGGTGTAAACGGGCAGCGCTTCCAGCGCCGGGTCGGAGGCCACGTAGACCGTGCCGTCCGCCGGGGCCGGGGTCGTGCGGGCCATCACGTCCAGAAGCTGTGAGAAGTCGTAGCCCTCCAGCACCTGGCCGTAGGGCCGGAAACGGGGATCAAAACACGAGATGATCTCCATGGGAGCCTCCTTTTCCGCTTACAGGCAGCGGTGCAGTATGGCGGATACGTCCTCCGCGGTAACAGTCTGGTAGCCGAAGCAGCTCAGGTCTGTCAGCGCCACCAGCCGGGGGATGGCGCTCTCCGGGATGTTCAGCTCCGTGAGCGTCGCCGGCGCGCCCAGCTCCTCGTGGAAGAACCGCCGCAGGCAGGCGATGCCCTCCAGGGCCACGGCCTCGTCGGTCTTTCCCGCGGGGTCCACTCCCCATACGTTTTTCGCCATGCGCACCAGCCGGGGCAGCGCGGGCTGCAGGAAGTACTCCAGATACGCGGGGTGCACCACGGACAGCCCGGCGCCGTGGGCCACGTCATAGACGCCGGAGAGGGGATGCTCGATGTTGTGGCTCTCCCAGTCGGTCTTTTTGGCGTTGTTGAGCATGCCGCACAGCGTAAAGGTGCTGCACCACATCAGATTGGCCCGGGCCTCGTAGTCCTCCGGATCGATCAGCGCCTTCCGGGCAGCGTCGATCTCCGTGCGCATGGTGGCCTCGGCCAGATAGTCGGTGAGAAAATCGTCGTCCGGCGGAGAGATGTACAGCTCCATCAGATGGCTCATGGTGTCCACGATGCCGTTCACCATCTGGTGTCTGGGCAGCGTGTAGGTGAGCGTGGGATCGAGGATGGTGAAGCGGGGGAACATCTGCTCGCTGTCGTAGCCGTTCTTCTCGTTGGTCTCAAATCGGGTGACCACCGAGGACTTGTCCATCTCGCTGCCCGTGGCGGGCAGGGTGAGGATCACGCCCAGGGGGATGCCGGTCTCGGCGGGCTCCCAGTTCACGAAGAACCGCTCCCAGAAATCGCCCTCCGCCGGGGCGCCCACGGCGATGGCCTTGCAGCAGTAGATGGTACTGCCGCCGCCCACCGCCAATATCAGATCGATGCCATGCTTCCGGCAGATGTCGATGCCCTCGTACACCTTTTCGGTGCGGGGATTGGGCATGATGCCGGTGAGCTCGTAAACCTCCTTGCCCGCGGCCTTCAGCGCCTCCGTCACCCGGTCATACAGACCGGTGCGCTTGATGCTGCCGCCGCCGTAGGCCAGGAGGACATTTTTACCATATTTTTCCAGCTCCTCCGGGAGCTTCGTCATGGCGTCCTTTCCGAAGTGGACGCGAACGGGATTGTAAAATGAAAAATCTCGCATGGGTCTTCATCCTTTTCCATAATAATTCAGGGCCCCGCCCCGCGCCGGCGGGAGCGGGGCCCGACGTTCACTATCCGCACAGGAGGGAGAACAGACGCTCCTTATAGGCGGCGGCGTTGATCCGGGGACAGATGGCGGCGTTGGGTTCCTTTTTCAGCCGCCCGTACCGGTCGATGCGGAGATACCCGCGGGTCTCTCCGCCCTGAAGCTCCACCGCGCAGTTGGCCGTGTACACGTCCTCCATCACCTCCGGGTACAGCGCCGCGGTGAGGAGCATGCTGTCCACCACGCCGAAGCTGTCCTTGCCGTACAGCCGGCGGTAATACTGCTGCAGCGACCGGGTGCACAGGGCGCAGAAGCGCCCGGCCTCCGTGCCGCTCCGGAGCAGACGCGCCACGTCCTCCGGGGTGATCTCCGTATCGCCCCGGGCGGTGTCCCAGGTCACGAAGAGCTTGTCCGTCTCGGCGTTGAGCACGATGGACGCGGCCTCCGGGTCGGTGCCCACGTTGTACTCCACGGCGGGGCTCAGGTTGCCCTGGGCCCCCGCCGTGCCCCCCAGGATCCAGAGTTTTTTGATGTTTTTCGCCAGACGCGGCTCCTTCAGCAGGGCCATGGCGACGTTGGTGAGCGGGCCGATGGTGGCGATCTCGATCTCCCCCGGATTTGCCATCACCAGATCGATGATGGCGTCCGGGGCGAAGGCGGACTCCACCGGCCGGGCGGACGGGGGAAGATGCATCTCTCCCAGCCCGTCCGAGCCGTGGACGAAGTCCGCCTGGAAGATCTTCGCTTCCAGCATGGGCCGCTCCATCCCCCGGTACACCGGGGGAAGATAGGTCCCGGCGGCCTCGATGGCCAGCATGGCGTTTTTCACGCACAAGTCCAGGGGAAAGTTGCCGCAGACCACGGTCACCGCCTCCACCCGGACCACGTCCGCGGCGCGCAGCGCCTCGATGATGGCCCAGCAGTCGTCGGAGCCGGTGTCCGTGTCTACGATCAGGCGGCGAAGCTCACTCATTTCCGTCCGCCTGTCCAGTCCGCGCCGGGGACACCGTGCCGGTCGCAGTATTCCTCGAACACGATGCCCGCAGGCAGGAGCTTGAACTCCTCCAGCAGCGCCAGGCGGCGGGTGTTGTCCCCCTCCGCCTCCGCCTTGAGAAGCTGCTCCGTGGGCTCCAGCAGGGCCATGAGGATGGCCTTCTTGGCGCTCCGCGCGCCGATCACCGAGGCGGAGATCCGGTCGATGCTGGCGTCGAAGTAGTCCAGGCCCAGGTGCACCCGGTCAAAGGCGTCCGCCCGCTTGATCTCCTGCATGATGGCGACGATCTCGTCCGTGACCGTGCATACGTGGTCGCTGTCCCAGCGCACCGGGCGGGACAGATGGGTCATGATCTCCTGCCCGAAGGCGAAGTAGGCGCTGAGCTTGGCGGCGATGCTCTCCGTGGGATGGAAATGGCCCGTGTCCATGCAGATGATGGCCTTCCCGGTGGAGAGGACATAGTTGGTGTAAAACTCGTGGGACCCCGCGGTGTAGCTCTCCACGCCCAGGCCGAAGAGCTTGCTCTCCACGGAGTCGATGTTGTACTTCCGGTCGATGGGCTCGGCAAAGATCCGATCCAGAGACTCCCGGAGCCGTTCCCGGGGGCCCAGGGTGTCGATACGGGTATCCTTGGAGCCGTCGGGGATCCAGTGGTTGGTGATGCAGGTCTCCCCCAGTTCCCTGCCGAAATACTCGCCGATCTTCCGGCAGGCGATGCCGTGCTCCACCCAGAAATCCCGGACCTCCTTGTCCGGGCTGGCCAGGGTCCAGCCGTCCTTGAGCATGGGGTGGGAGAAATAGGTGGGGTTGAAGTCCAGGCCGATGCCTTTCTCCTTCGCGTAGTCCACCCACCCGGCAAAGTGCTCCGGCTTCAGCTGGTTCCGGGGGATCTTCTTCCCTTCCACCAGCGGATACACCGAGTGGAGGGCCAGATGCTTGGCGCCGGGGACCAGGGAGAGCATCCGGTCCAGAGCGGCAAAATACTCCTCCACGCTCCGGGGCTTGCCGGGGGCGTTGCCGGTGGCGGCGATGCCGCCGGTGAGCTGGGCGTCAAAATCCTCGAAGCCGGTGAGGTCGTCCAGCTCCCAGCAGTTGATGGAAACCGGGATCTCATCCATCCGGCGCAGGGCCGCCTCGGTGTCCACGCCCCATTGGGCGTAAATCTCCCGGGCTGTCTCGTAATGCTTGCCCACAGGCAGACGCTCCTTTCCGGATCAGTTGTTGTAATAGACCACGTTCTCCGGGCGGATGCGGACGTATACGTCGCTGTCGTCGGAGAGGGTGTTGGCGTGGTTGCCCAGGGCGGAGATGTCCAGGGCCTGTCCGCCCATGGTGCCCACCAGCCGCCAGGCGAGGCCCGTGAAGATCCGGGTGGTGAGATGATAGGGGTTGGCTCCCTCGTCGTCGGCGCTGCAGAACTCAAAGTATTCGCCGCGGACGGCGGCTTTCACTTCGTCGCCCTCCTGGCCGCCCACGTAGTTCACCGGGATGCGGAAGCCGTCCCCGGCGACGTACCACTTGCCGCCCTCGTTGGTCAGCTTGCCGGAGATCAGGTTGGCCTTGCCCAGGAAGTCGGAGGCGAACACGGTGGCGGGCTGGCTGTAGATGGTGTATGGATCGCCCATCTGCTCGATCTCGCCCTTGTAAAGCAGGATGATCTGGTCCGACATGGTCAGAGCCTCTTCCTGGTCATGGGTGACGAACACGGTGGTCGTGCCGATCTTCCGCTGCAGGGACCGGATCTCGTACTGCATCTCGGCCCGGACCTTCCGGTCCAGCGCGGACAGCGGCTCGTCCAGCAGCAGGATGTCGGGCTTGGTGACCAGGGCGCGGGCCAGAGCCACGCGCTGCTGTTCGCCGCCGGAGAGCTGGGTCACCTTCCGGTTCTGATAGCCGCCCAGCTTCACCTGCTCCAGGGCCTCCGCTACCCGCTGGGTGATCTCCTCCTGGGGCACCTTGCGCATCTTCAGGCCGTAGCCCACGTTCTTCTCCACGTTCATGGAGGGGACCAGGGCGTAGTTCTGGAACACCAGACCGCTGCCGCGCTTTTCCGGGCGGATCTTGGTCACATCCCTGCCGTCTACCAGCACCTCGCCGGAGTCCGCGGTCTCCAGACCGCAGATGATCCGGAGGATCGTGGATTTACCGCAGCCGGAGGGGCCCAGCAGGGAGAGGAAGTTCCCGCTCTTCACGTTGAAGCTGACGCCCTTCAATACTTCTTTATCGCCGAAGCTCTTTCTCAGTTCGTTAACAGCAAGTTCAGCCATGGGTTCATTCTCCTTTCTTCTTGGTACCGCCGCCCATGCCGAAGAGGCTGCCGGCGGAGAAGCCCAGCTTGGAAAGAACGATAACGAGAACCACCGCCGCCAGTACGATGATGGCGGACAGGGCGTTCAGGTCGGCCTTGTACTCGGCACGGATCCGGGTGAATACCAAGGTGGGCAGAGTATTCGTCCCGATAGGAACCAGGTAATACTGTACCACAAAGTTATTGAAACACATGATCATCGCCATAATGCCGCCGGCAAGGATACCGGGAGTAATGGCAGGAGTCGTGATATCAAAGAACACCCGGGACGGACTGGCGCCCAACAGTCGGGCCGCCGATTCCGGCGTGCGGTCCATGGCCTCGAACCGACCGTTCACCAACAACACCACATAGGGAAACACCACGATCAGGTTGCCGAGGAACATGGATATCATGCTCCGACCCGTGCCAATAAAGGAGAACAGCAGCAGCAGGGAGATGGACGTTACCAGCCAGGGAATGATAATGGGCAGCTGCAGCACAAAGTTGAAGCGTTTGGCCCACTTGGGCGCGTAAGCCTGAAGGCCGAATGCCGTCATTGTTCCCAGGATGACAGCCGCGAGCGTCACAAGAAGCGCAAACTTGATGCTGAACCAGCAGGTTGGGAGCAGATCGCTGGTGGTGAAGAGCTCCGCATACCAGCGGAGCGTGGGCTGATAAGGGAACATGCCATATCGCGCCCCGTTGAAGGACATGCCGATGATGACAATGATGGGGATGTACATGAAAGCCAATACGATCCACAGGCAGACCATCATGGTCCGGCGAAATCCCTTGGATGTCATTCGACGTCACCTCCAATCGCTTTTTGCGCCCGATTGGCGGAAAGCCGGACAAGCACCATAATGATGCTGAGGATGATCAGCAACATACAGGAAAGGGCAGCGCCGTAGCCCATGTTCAATGAGCCGGAGTATTGCGTGTCGATCATACCGCCCACCATGGAGCCGTTGGCACCGCCCACCAGTCCGGGTTCCATGAAGCTGCCGGCCACCGGTACGAACACCAGCAAGATGCCGGAGAGCAGGCCAGGCACGCTCATGGGAAAAACGATGTTGATAAATGTCTTGGCTTTACTGGCCCCCAGGATCAGCGAGGCCTGCACCAGATTATCTCCGATCCCCTCCAGCGAAGAATACAGGCACAGGATCATGTATGGCAGATACTCATAAGTCAAAACAAGTACGGTTGCCTTATTCGTGTACAGCCATGTATTTACCCCATGTATCCCTATTGCATCCAGTATCGTCAGCAGCACGCCGCCGGTCTTGATGAGGTTCATCATGGAATAAATCAGCAGCAGTTGGGAGGTGAAGAACGGCAGGATAACCACCATCATAAAAATACTGCGATTGTGGGGCTTAACGATCTTTGCGATGGCCCATGAAGCGGGATAGGCTGCAATGATGCAAATCATAGTCACCTTAAAGGCGGTGAACAGAGATTTTCCCATCAGCCTCCAGAAGGTAGCCGAACCCATCATCCGGGTAATATTCTTCATGGTCCAGCCCGGCCATGGCTGCCCGGCAAAGATGTTCCGATTCATGAAGCTGAACACCAGCAGCATAAGCAGAGGAATCACCGTTAGGCACAGCAGCATAATGACACTGGGAGTCGTCCATAAGGAAACCGGTTTAAAACTGGAACGCTTTTTTTTGCCCATAGATAGTCCTCCCCTCGTTTTTATAAAAAACGCCGCCGAAAGGGGTTCCGGCGGCGTTTCCATTCAGAAACAGTCGAAAGATTATAGCAGCATCAGCCGCCCACGAATTCCTGATACAGGTCGACCCAGGCGTCCTTCACATCGGGATCTGCAATGTAGGGAAGCAGCTTGATCACGGTGGGCATGGGATCCAGCTCCAGGGCAATCTTCTGCTCGGGCGTCAGGCCCTCAATGACCTTGGCGTTGACAGGCGTGTAGGTGTAGTACTCACCGGGATACTTGTCGCTTTCGCCGGTCGCCATGGCGTACTGCTCCTCATAACTCTCGATCCAGTTGATCCACTCGCAGGCCAGATCAAATTCATCCGTTCCGTTTACCACAGCCCAGTAGTCGATATAGCCCACCGTGCCCTCCGAGGGGTGCACCAGCTTGATGCTGGTGGACGGATCGTTGTACAGGGTGCTGTACGGGCCGGACCAAATCTCACCGGCCCAGAAGTCGCCGGACAGCCAAGGCTGGATCTGCTCGTCATTGGAGGCCCAGAAGCCCAGCAGCTGGCTCTTCAGCTCGGCAAGAGAAGCGCGGACCTTTTCGATGTCGGCGTTGGCGATGTCGTCGGAATCCTCACCGGCCAGCAGACAGCCAATGACCCAATCGTCTCCATCGCCGTCCAGAATCATGACATGGCCCTTCAGCGCAGGATTCAGCAGATCGGACCAGTGCTCGATCTCAATGGGGCAAAGCTCCGGGTTATAGGCGATGGAAGAGGTGCCGTTGCACCAGGGGAAAGCAAACAGGTTGCCGGCATCGTCCACGGCATAGGGCTTCAGGTCTTTATAGACACCCGCCACCTCCGCATAGTTGGGGATCTTGGCGGGATCCACATTCATGATGAGGCCCTCGTCATGGAACCACTGGGTGTAGTTGTTGGAAAGCACTACCGCGTCAATGGTCTTGCTGCCGCCGGTCATAAGTGTGGTCATCAACTCGTCATAGGAGTTAAAGTAAACATGCTCAACCTGCGCACCGGTCATGTCCTCGAAAGCCTTTTCGCAGTAGTCCTGGTCGGAGTTGTATGCCTGCCAGTTGGCGACGTACAGGGTGTGGCCCTCATAGGGAAGGCCGCTTGCCGCGGGAGCTTCCGCCGGGGTCTCGGTCTTGGTCTCGGCCGGAGTCGTGGTAGAGGCGGCGGGGGTGCTGGCACCGCAGGCCACCAGAGCGACGATCATCACGAGAGCCAGGGCCAACGCAAG
>JAFRDL010000163.1 GCA_017411265.1 Oscillospiraceae bacterium
GGGCACCTGGATCATCATGCGGTCGGCGGTGGACAGGTCCATGCCGTCGCCGATGCACTTGCCGTCGTTGACGATGTTGTAGTGCGTCAGCATCACGCCCTTGGGAAAGCCCGTGGTGCCGGAGGTGTACTGCATGTTGCACACGTCGTCCGGCCGGACCCGGGCCGCCATGGACTGGACCACGTCCAGGGGCACCCGCTCCGCCCGGGCCATGGCCTCCTCAAAGGTGAGGGAGCCCGGCTGGCGGAAGTCCACCGTGATCACGTTCCGCAGGAAGGGCAGACGCTTGCAGTGGAGGGGCGTCTCCTTGTCATGGGAGGCGATCTCCGGGCACAGCTCGTTGATGATCTGCCGGTAATCGGAGTCCAGGCAGGATTCGATCATCACCAGGGTGTGGGTGTCCGACTGGCGGAGCAGATACTCCGCCTCGTGGATCTTGTAGGCGGTGTTCACCGTCACCAGCACCGCGCCGAGCTTTACCGCGGCCCAGAAGGTGATGTACCAGGCGGGGACGTTGGTGGCCCAGACGGCCACCTTGCTCCCGGGCCGTACCCCCAGGGACACCAGCGCCCGGGCGAAGGTGTCCACATCCGTGCGGAATTCCTCGTAGGTGCGGGTGTAGTCCAGCGTCGTGTACTTGAAAGCATACTGGTCCGGGAATTCCTCCACCATCCGGTCCAGCACCTGGGAAAAGGTGAGATCGATGAGTTCGTCCTTCTTCCACACATACTCGCCGGTGCCGTCGTGGTTGGGGTAAAGCCGCTTCTTCTTGCCACGGGTCTGGGCAAATCGGCTCATATAGTTTACATAATGCGGGAGAATGATGTCCGGATCGTCCATGCCCTCCAGCCATTCGGGCTTGAACTCCAGCGAGACGAAGCCGTCGTAGTCGATGGAGGCCAGGGCCTGGACCATATCGGCGATGGGCAGGGTCCCCTCCCCGATCACGTCATACCTTCCCTCGTCCCCGGAGTCCCGGAGATGGACGTGGCGGACGTACGCGCCCAGGTTTTTGATGGTGTCGTCCGCGTCCTCCCCATGGTCCCGGAAGGGGTGGTGGATGTCCCACAGCGCCGCCAGGGAGTCGCTGGCGAATCCGTCCATGAGAGCCCGGAGACGGCCGGTGTCGGCGTAGATGCCGGTGGTCTTGATGAGCACGGTCACGCCGGCGCGTTCCGCCTCGGCCAGCAGGGCGCGGAGGTTTGCGCGGACCGCCTCCTCTTCGTCCCGGAGGGCCACGGCGGAGATGTAGGGGATCTGCATGTCCCGGGCGATCTCCAGCAGCGGCCGGAGCAGCGCCGGGGCTTCTTCCTCCGTCAGCTCGCAGTTGGTGTCCAGGCAGGGGATCTTCAGCCCCCGGTCCCGAAGCTGACGGGCGGTGGCCAGGACGTTGTATCGGTCGAAGGGGCCGCCCCGCTGGCACAGATCATGCCGTCGGGCCAGGTCGTAGAGCTCCACGCCCTCCAGACCGGCGTCCGCCGCCGTCTCCAGCAGCTCCTCCCAGCCCAGGCGCTGCCAGCCCCGGGTGGAAAACGAGAGCCTCATACCTCCGCCTCCTCATACGCGATCTTGTTCAGGGCGTTCACATAGGCCTGGATGCTGGAGCCCACGATGTCCGTGGAAATGCCCCGGCCGGAGTAAAGCCGGCCGTTGGAAACCAGGCGGACCACCGTCTCGCCCATGGCCTCGTGGCCCTCGGTGACGGCCCGGATCTGGAAATCGTCCAGCTCGTAATGGTGATGGGTGATCTGCTCGATGGCCAGGAACGCCGCGTCGATGGGACCGTCACCCAGGGAGACCCCCTCGGTGATCTGGCCGTTGCGGCTGATCTTCAGATGGGCCATGGCGGAGATGCTGTTGCCGCTGTTGATGAGATAGCTCTCCACCTGATAGGTAGCGGGCACCTGCAGCGCCACGGAGGCGATGATGGCGTCCAGCTCCCGGGCGCCCACCCGGTCCTTGTGCTTCAAAACGTCCCGCACAGCCTCCCAGACGGCCTGGCCGTCCTCGCTGTTCAGGTCGTAGCCCAGCTCCCGGGCGGCCCGGAGGATCTCCGCCACGCCGTCGCCGAAGCCCAGCTCCAGCTCGGGGGCGGCCTCCTGCACGCCGTCGTCGAAGGGAGAGGTCTTGTTCCGCCGGGTGCTGCACAGCCAGACGATCTGGCTCACGATCCGCCGGAGCTCCACCATGTGGAGGGGACATTTGCTCCCGAACAGCTCCTCCCGGGCGGCCAGGATCCCGGCTATATTGCCCAGGGAGGCGGTCTCCCCGGTGACGGCAGAGGTTTTCACCTCCCGGACCCCGGCCCGGACCGCCGCTACGGCGCAGGCGTCCGCCATGGCCATGGTGTTGGCCACCGCCACCCCCACGGTCACGTCCCGGAGAGCGGGCACGCTCTCAAAGAGGTCCCGGACGAAGGCGCTGAACTCCTCCGGCAGCATGACGCCCGCCGCGTCGCACACCGTGACGGTGGAGGCGCCGGCGCGGATGGCCGTCTCGATGGCGGTCTTCAGAAAGACGCGGTCGCTGCGGGTGGCGTCCTCCGCCAGAAATTCCACGTCGGCGGTCTTCGCCGCGCAGGCGGATACGACGCTCTCGATGCACCGCAGCATGGCCTCCGGCTTTTTGTGGGACAGATACTCCATCTGCACGGCGCTCACCGGGGCCATCACCTGCAGCCGGGGGCGCTTTGCCTCCTTCAGCGCGTCCCAGACGGCGTCCACGCTCTCCGCCTCCAGCGGCACGGGTACGGCAAGGACGCTCTCCTTCACTGCGGTGGCCAGGGATTTGACCCGCAGGGCGTCGGCCCGGGAGCCGGACAGGCCCTCCACCTCGATGACGGAGACGCCCAGCCGGTCCAGGAGCTTCGCCATCTCCAGCTTCCCCTTGAAGGTAAGGGTGCCGTCGCTCTTTTTGGCCAGCTGCTTCATGGTAATGTCGCTGATGCGGATCGTTTCCATTTCGTTTTCCTGCCTTTCGGATAAAAAAACGCCCCCAAAGCCATACGGCTTCAGGGGCGACGATAAGTCGCGGTACCACCCTGATCCCCCGTGACACACGGGGATCTCTCTCGGATCCCAACAGACCCATGGCCGGTAACGGGGCCAGCCGTGATCCACTACTCGCTCTCGCTTTGGCAGATCCTGCTCGGGAACCAGACGCTGTCCGCCCTTGGGTTCGGCTCGCACCAGCCGCCGACTCTCTGTGCCCTCCGGATCGGGCGCGGTTTTCCGTCCACGCATGTGAAGTATATACTGGAACAATACCACAGGAGGACACGCCGCGTCAATCGTGGTTTTTCACAGAATTCTCCGGGCTTTCTTCCGGGTTTTTGCCGCTTTGTATCGGTAAAGTCCGCTTTCCCCGGACGGTCTTCCGATCCCCCGGGCCGTTTGGGATTTCCTGTATACTTTTTGGAAAAAAACATCAAATACCATCAAAGAATTGTAAAAGAGGGAAACACCTGTTATACTGGAAGGGCTCTCCTCGGAGAGCGACAGCAGTGCCCGGGGCGGCGCTCCGGGAGAATAGGGAATCGCGTGCGAATCGCGAACGGTACCGCCGCTGTAAGCGCAAAGGGACCGAGCCACGACGTATGTCAGCCATTGGGGAACCCTGAGAAGGCGGCTCGGTATTCCATGGGAGCGTACTCCCGAATGCGCAAGTCAGAAGACCTGCTGCTGTCTCTCGCCTCCCGCCCACGGACCATCGGCGGAGGCGCCGCGGGAATTATCGGCCGCGGCGGCGATCTGTGTCTGGATCGCCGCCGCGGCCAGTATTGTTTTCAGACGATAAGGAGTGCTTGAGCATGAAAGGAATCGCATACGGCGTGGGCGTGGGCCCCGGAGATCCTGAGTACATGACCCTGAAGGCCATCCGCCTGATCCGGGAGAACGACGTGATCGCCCTGCCCGGAAAAGAGCCCAAAGAAACGGTGGCCTATAAAATCGCCGCGGCCGTGGTGCCGGAGCTGGCTGACAAGGAGCTTGTCCCCATCTACATGCCCATGGTGAAGGACCGGGAGCTCATCGATCAGGAGCACCGGCGTTCCGCCAAGCTGGTGGAGAGCTATCTGGATCAGGGGAAGAACGTGGTCTATCTCACCCTGGGGGATTCCACCGTCTACTGCACCTTCAGCTACATTCAGCACTATCTGGAGGCGGACGGCTACACCGTGGAGCTCATCAGCGGCATCCCCTCCTTCTGCGCCGCCGCCGCCCGGCTGAACGTCCCCCTGTGCGAGTGGGACGAGCCGCTCCACATCCTCCCTGCCGTCCACAAGCTGGACGCGGAGCTCAAAGAGCCCGGCAACTACGTGCTGATGAAGTCCGCCAGCCAGATGAAGGCGGTCAAGGACATTCTCCGCCGCAGCGGGCGGAAGGTGGGCATGGTGGAAAACTGCTCCATGGAGACGGAAAAGGTGTACCGCAGCGTGGACGAGATCCCCGACGACGCCGGGTATTTCTCCCTCATCATCGCCAAAGAATGATCGAGCTGCGGAATCTGACAAAGAGATTCGGGGATTTCACCGCCGTGGATCATCTGGATCTCACCATCGGGACCGGGGAGTTCTTCGGCCTGCTGGGTCCCAACGGGGCGGGCAAGACCACCACCATCAGCATGATGTCCACGGTGCTTCTCCCCACAGAGGGAGAGATCCTCATCGACGGCCACCGTCTGGACCGGAAGGCCAGCGCCCAGAAACGGAAGCTGAGTGTGATCACCCAGGAATACTCCATGCGCCAGGACATGAATATGCTGGAGGTCATGGAGTACCAGGGCCGTCTGTACCGTCTTCCCCGAAAGCAGATCCGGGAAAAGACGGAGGAGCTGCTGGAATTCGCCGGCCTGGCGGAGTACCGGCGGCGCACGGTGCGCCATCTCTCCGGCGGCATGAAGCGAAAGCTGATGATCTGCCGGGCGCTGCTCATCGAGCCGGAGATCCTGCTGCTGGACGAGCCTACCGCCGGTATGGACGCTCTCTCCCGGCGGCAGATGTGGAGCCTGCTGCGGAAGGTGAACAGCGATAAAATGACCATCGTCCTCACCACCCATTACATCGAAGAGGCGCAGGCCCTCTGCAATCGGGTGGCCCTCATCAACCGGGGACAGCTCCAGAAGCTGGACGCCCCGGAGGCGCTGATCCGGGAGCTGGGCGCCTGGGCGGTGGATGAGACCTCCGACAACGATCTTGTCACCCGATATTTCCATGACCGGGAGGATGCCATCGCCTTCCTCTCCGCCGCCGGAGAACAGGCCGCGCTGCGGGCCACCACGCTGGAAGATGTGTTCGTGGTCTGCGCGGGCCGGAAGCTGTGAGGGCGGGCCATGGGAATCATCACCGTTCTTTGGGAGAAATGGGTGGAGTTCCGCCGGGACTTCTACAAGATCACCGTAGCCGCCATGATCTCCCCGCTGATGTATCTGATCATCTTCGGCATGGGGATCCAGACCACCTCCCACGGAGAGCCCTATCTCCACTTCCTTATCCCCGGCATCGTGGCCATGGCCACCATGACCGGCAGCTTCAGCGCCATCGCCCAGAACATGAGCGTCCAGCGTCTGTACGAGAAAGCCCAGGACCAGATCATGGTCTCCCCCACTCCCCTGTGGCAGTTCATTCTGGGCCAGGTCCTGGGCGGCAGCCTCCGGGGCATGTACGCGGGCGGCATCATCCTGCTGCTCACCGCCCCCATCCGCACAGACCTGGTGTTCAACCTTCTGAGCCTCTTTATCATGCTTCTCAACGGCATGGTGTTCTCTACCATGGCCCTGGTGCTCTCGTTTCTGGCCAAGAGCTATACCGACGCGCCCCGCTTTACCTCTTACATCATCACGCCCATGTCGTTTTTGTGCAACACCTTCTTCTCCACGGAACAGATGCCCGCCGGGTTTCGGGAGATCATCGCCCTGCTGCCCCTCAGCCAGGCCAGCGCCATGATCCGCGCCATCGCCAATCGGGAGTCCCCCGGCTGGTTCGGCTTCGCGGTGCTGGGGGCGTATCTTTTGATCTTCGGCATCATCTCCGTGGTGTTCATCTACCGGAAAAAGAATCTGTGATCCCGGGAAAGGAATCCGACTATGAACGAAAAAGCCCTGCTTGTGGTGAGCTTCGGCACCTCCCATCCGGAGACGAAGGAAAAGACCATCGAGGCCATTGAAAACGACCTGGCCGCCGCCTTTCCCGACCGGCGGCTGTACCGGGCCTGGACCAGCAGCATGCTCCGCCGGAAGGTGAAGGCCGATACCGGCGAGCACATCGACTCCGTGGCGGAGGCTCTGGCGCGCATGGCCGGCCAGGGGATCACGGACGTGCTGATCCAGCCCACCCATCTGCTGGCGGGCGAGGAACACGATAAGCTGTGCCGGGAGCTGGAGAGCGGGAAAGCCGCCTTTTCTTCCGTGACCGTGGGCAAGCCCCTGCTGGCGGCGGAAGAGGATATCGCCGTGCTGGCGGCGCTTCTCCCCGGACTCTGCCCTTCCCTGGGCGCCGGGGAACTGATGGTCTGGATGGGCCACGGCAGCGGGGCGCTCCGCCTGCCGGTGTACCAGATCCTGGACGGTCTGCTGTCCCAAAACGGCCACCCGGATCATACGGTGGGCACCGTGGAGTTCGATCCAGGCTTTGACGCCGTGCTGGAGCGGGTCCGGCAGCGCCGCCCCGCCCGGGTGATCCTGGCCCCCCTGATGGTGGTGGCCGGAGACCACGCCGTCAACGACATGGCCGGGGACGACCCGGATTCCTGGCAGTCCCGGCTGCGCGCCGAGGGCCCGGCGGTGACGTGCGTGCTCCGGGGTCTCGGAGAGTATGAGGCCATCCGCGCTCTGTACGTCGCCCACGCCCGGGCCGCGAAGCCGCTGTGAAGGCCCGCCTGATCGCCGCCGGCCGTACTCTGGCCGCGGCGCTGCTCATCGCCGCGCTGCTCTCCGGCTCCGTCCTTGCCGCCGATGCGTCCCCTTCCCCGTCACCCGCGCCGGAAACGGAGGATGCCGCGGAGGAGACCGATCCCCTGCTGGAGCGGTTGGCCGCCGCCCGAAAGGAGATCCGCACCCGGAAGCTCGGGACCTACGGCATGGTGCCCATCTACGGCCGGGACGTCCGCGACGGAGAGTACGACATCCGGGTGGACTCCTCCTCCCAGTTCTTCAAGATCATCGACGCGAAGCTGCTGGTCCATGACGGGCAGATGCTCGCCCGGATCACCATCTCCAGCATGAGTTATCTCTATGTCTACCCCGGCACCGGCGAGGAGGCCCGCTCCGTCCCGGAGAGCCAGTGGCTGGGCTTTGTGGAGGACAACCACCACACGGTGTTCACGCTGCCCATCGAGCGGCTGGACGCGCCGGTGCCCTGCGCGGCCTACAGCAAGAACCGGCTCAAGTGGTACGACCGGGATCTGGTGTTTTACGCCTCCTCCCTGCCGCCGGAAGCTCTGACCTTTTCCCTGCCGGACCAGGAGCTGATCCGGGCCGCCATCAAAGCCATGAACCCCGAGGGGCTGGAGGAAGCCATGACCCGCCTGGAGGAAAAGGAGCGGACCGGGAACCTGCCGGAGGCCGCGGCCATCCCCCGGGCCGACGGGGAGTATTCCATCGAGGTGGGCATGACCGGCGGCAGCGGCCGGGCCGCTGTCAGCTCTCCCACTCTGCTGATCGTCCGGGACGGCAGGGCCTACGCCCGGCTCATCTGGAGCAGCTCCAATTACGACTACATGATGGTGGGCAGCGGCCTGTTCCTCAATCTCACCACCGACGGGGGGAACTCCGTCTTTGAGATCCCCATCACCGTGCTGGACGAGCCCATGGAGGTCGTGGCCGACACCACCGCCATGGGAGACGCCCTGGAGATCGAGTACACGCTCACCTTCTATTCCGACTCCATCGGCTCCAAGGGCAGCATCCCCCAGGAGGCCGCCAAAAAGGTGCTCATCACCGCCGGGGTCATCATCGCGGCGGGCGGCGTGCTGAACTGGTTTGTCAAGAAAAAGAGGACGGTGTAAGGAGGAGAGCCCATGTCGTTTTATCCCATCGTGCTGGATTGGCAGGACGTTCCCTGCCTGATCGCCGGCGGAGGCGCCGTCGCGCTCCACAAGGCGGAGCTGCTGTGTTCCCACGGAGCCGACGTGACCGTAGCGGCTCCGGTCATTTGCCGGGAGATCCGGGATCTGCCGGTGAGGATCCTTGAGCGGCCGGTCACGGCGGAAGACGCGGCGGACAAGCGCTTGGTTGTGGACGCCACCGGCGATGCGGAAGCGGAGAAGCTCCTGTCCGATGCATGCCGGGCCCACGGGATCCCGTTCAACAGCGCCTGCCGCGTGGACGACGGGACCGCCGTTTTCCCCGCGGTCCATCGGACAGGCCGAACCGTCGTGGCGGTGTCTACGCTGGGCGCCAGCCCTGCCGCGTGCGCCTGTCTGCGCGATGCGCTGGCTGCCCGGGTGCCGGAGGAGATGGACGCCATCCTGGACGTCATGGCGGAGCTGCGGCCCCTGTCCCGGGAATGGTATTCCCGGCAGGGGGACAGAAAACAGTTCCTTCACCGGTGCCTGGACGCCATGCTGGCGGAAGGGCGGCCGCTCCGGCGGGAGGAGATCGAAAGCCTCCGGCAGCCGGACACAGAGTAAAAAATTGTTTCAGGAGATAGGAAAACCATGAAAAAAACTATGAGATTCCTGGCGGCTCTGCTGTGCCTGATGATGCTGGCGTCCTGCGGCGCGCAGCCGGCGGAGTCCGCGCCTGCCGCAGCGCCTGCTGAAGCCGGCGCTGCCGAGAGCAGCGAGGCGTCGGCCGAGGCCTCTGCGGAACAGGCGCAGTGGCAGCCCTTGACGGTCCGGGACGACCTGGACCGGGAGATCACGCTGGAGGCTCCGCCCCAGCGGGTGGCCGTTCTCATGGGCAGCTTTGCCGAGACCTGGCTGCTGGCCGGAGGGGAGCTGATCGCAGCGCCCAAGGACGCCTGGGAGGACTTTGATCTGGACCTGGGGGAAAGCGTTCTGAATCTTGGCAGCTATCAGAAGGTCAGCGTGGAGGCTCTGTTTGATCTGGAGGCGGATCTGGTCATCGCCAGCGCCAACACCAAAAACCAGGTGGAGCTGAAGGACACCCTGGAGAACGCCCGGGTAAACGTGCTGTATTTCAACGTCAACGGCTTTGAGGACTATCTGCGGATGCTGCGGGTATGCGCCGATATCACCGGTCGGGACGATCTGTATGAAATCAACGGCGTGCAGATCCAGCAGCAGGTGGAGCAGGCCAAGGCTGCCGCCGCCGCCGCGCTGGAGAGCCGGGAAGCGCCCCGGGTGCTCTTCATCCGCACCGCCGCCTCCGGCATCCACGTCAAGGGGTCCGAGGGGACCGTCCTGGGTCTGATGCTTCGGGATCTGGGCTGCGTGAACGTGGCCGACGGGAGCGACCTGCTGGAAAACCTGAGCATGGAAAAGATCATCGAGGAGGACCCCGATTTGATTTTTATCGTCATGCAGGGCAGCGACCAGGAGGGCGCCAGGAAGACGCTGGAGGATTCTCTGCTGAGCAATCCGGCGTGGTCCGGTCTTTCCGCCGTACAGGCCGGCAAGCTCTTCTACATGGACAAGCAGCTCTATCATCTCAAGCCCAACAACCGCTGGGGGATCTCTTATGCAGAACTTGAAAAGCTCCTCTACGAAGAGTAAGGGAGCGCTGCTTCTGATCGGCGCGGCCGCGTTCCTGATCCTGTCGGCTGTGCTGAATATCTGCCTGGGTGCGTCGGGCGTTTCGCTCGGCGCTCTCTGGCATGCGCTGCTGGAAGGCCCGGGCACTTCCAAAGCCGCCCGCATCCTCTGGTATGTGCGTCTGCCCCGCACGGCGGCGAGCCTGCTGGCTGGCGCGGGACTGGCGGTGTCCGGCGCGGTGATCCAGAAGGTGCTGGCCAACAATCTGGCCTCCCCCGGGATCATCGGCATCAACGCCGGCGCCGGTCTGGCCGTCGCGGCCTGCTGCGCTTTCGGCACCTACGCCGTGTGGGCCGTGGCCGGGGCTTCTTTCCTGGGCGCCATGACGGCCACCTTCCTGGTGGTGATCGTGGCCCGAAAAAGCAACGCTTCCCGCACCACGGTGGTGCTGGGAGGCGTGGCGGTAACGGCCTGCCTCAACGCGGTGACGGAGACCATCGTCACCATGGTGCCGGACGCGGCGCTGGCCAGCGTGGATTTTCGCGTGGGCGGCTTCTCCTCCGTCAACCAGACTCGTCTGCTTCCCGCCGCCATCCTGATCCTGGCGGGCATCGCCGTCGTATGTATGCTGACCAACGAGCTGGACGTACTCTCTCTGGGAGACGACACCGCCCACGCCCTGGGGCTGCGGGTGGCGCGGATGCGCAATACCATGCTGACCCTGGCCGCGCTGCTGGCCGGCGCCAGCGTCAGCTTTGCCGGCGTTCTGGGCTTTGTGGGGCTGATCGTGCCCCATATGGCCCGGCGGATCATCGGCAACGACAGCGGGCGTCTGATCCCGTTCTGCGCCCTGCTGGGCGGCGGGTTCGTCACCATCTGCGATCTGGCGTCCCGGCTGATCTTCGCCCCCTATGAGCTCCCGGCCGGTATTCTGATGAGCTTTTTGGGCGGACCGTTCTTCATCTGGCTCCTGCTCAAGAGAAAGGACAAGCAGCCATGATTTCCATTCAAGATCTGCATGTCTCCTACGATGAGGCAGAGATCCTGCACGGGGTCAGCGCGGCGTTCCCGGAGGGAAAGATCTCCGTCCTTATGGGTCCCAACGGCTGCGGCAAAAGCACTACGCTGCGCTCCCTGGTGCGGATGGTGCCGGAGATGTCCGGCGTTCTGACGCTGGACGGGCAGGATCTGGGAACGCTGACGCCCCAGGAGCTGGCCTGTCGGATCGCCTATCTGCCTCAAAGCCGCAACGTGCCGGATATCACCGTGGAACGGCTGGTGCTGCACGGGAGATTCCCCTATCTGAGCTATCCCCGGCGCTACCGGAAAGAGGATCGGGATAAGGTGGCCCAGGCCCTGGAATGGGTGGGCCTTTCCGACCTGCATGCGCGCAAGATGGAGAACCTCTCCGGCGGACAGCGGCAGAAGGCGTATCTGGCCATGGCCCTGGCCCAGGACACGGAGGTGATCCTCATGGACGAGCCGACCACCTTCCTGGACATAAAAAACCAATTCGAGATGCTGGACCGGGCCCGGTCTCTGGCCAACGACGGAAAGACGGTCATCATGATCCTCCATGATTTTGAGTCGATCCTGCACTATGCCGACCATGTGATCCTCATGGCCCAGGGACGGGTCCTGACCACCGGCGACGCCGAGACGGTCCTTCGCTCCGAGGAAATCAAAGAGGCCTTCGACGTACAGCCCTGCTTTTATCGAACCGACGACGGGCTGCACTGCTACGTGCGTCCATGATCCCCGCATCCCGAAGTACTCTCCCCATACGCGCCGAAAAGCATCGGACGCCGGAGCATATCAAATGCTCCGGCGTCTTTCAGTGCCAGCCGTAAACCAGGACCCCCGCCAGAGCGGAGAGGCCGATGAGCCCGATGGGCGACAGCCCTTTGGGGATCACCTTCCGGGAGGCGAAATACACGCCGCCCAGGGCGAGAGTCAAAAGGGTCGCGGCCAGGTCCGGCGCGCCGCCGGCGATCCCGGCGCTGCGAAGGACCATGTAGACGCCCGTTGCCAGGATGATCCCCACCATGGCGGGCTTCATGCCCCGCAGCGCCGCCTGCACACACGGGTTTTTCAGCGCCGTTTTCAGCAAAACCATGACGAGAAGAATGATGAGGAAGGACGGCAGCACCACCGCCAGCGTGGCCGCCAGCGCCCCGATCAGCCCGGCCCGGGTGCTGCCCACATAGGTCGCCAGGTTCACCATGATGGGCCCGGGCGTGCTCTCGCTGACAGCGATCATATAGCTGAGCATCTCCTCGTCCAGCCAGCCATGGGAGAGCACCACCTCCCGGATCAGCGGGATCGCCCCGTAGGCCCCGCCGAAAGCAAAAAGGCCCACCTTCAAAAAGCCCAGAAACAGATCCCCGATCATCTCGCCGCCCCCTTCCCGGTCTTTCCCTTAAAGAGAAAGATCGACAGGCTGACCGCCCCGGCCAGAAGCATCAGCAGTACGGAGGACAGCCGCGTCCCCAGCAGATCCGCCAGCAGCATTACGGTGAAAGCGCAGGCCATGACGACGCGGGGAAAGGGCTTTTTCATCTTCCCGATCATCTTTATCGCCGCGTCCACGATCAGGATCCCCACGGCGATCTTGATCCCCCGGAAGGCGTGGGCGATCCAGGCGATCTCCAGAAACCGGTCCAGGAAGCGGGAGATCAGATAGAGGATGCAGAAGGACGGCAGGACCATCCCCACCGTGGCGACGGCCGCGCCGGCCAGCCCCTTCTGCCGGTATCCCACGAAGGTGGCGCAGTTGATGGCGATGGGCCCCGGCGTGGATTCAGCGATCACCGTGACGTTCATCATGTCGTCGTGGGTGATCCATTGCTTTTCCTCCACGCAGGCGCGCTCGATCAGGGCGATCATGGCGTATCCGCCGCCGAAGGTAAACAGGCCGATCCGGGCGAAGGTAAAAAACAATTCCGCCAGCAGCTTCATCCCCGCTCCCCCTCTCTCCGGAATTCACACTCGCAGCGGGCCGGGTCCCGACAGAGCTCCCGGGAGCGCCGCTGCATGGCGGAGAAGGCCTCCGCCAGAACGTCCGCGGCCTCATGGCTGGGGAGATAGTGGGTATGCCGCCCGTACTTCTCTCCGTACACCAGCCCCGCCTCCCGCAGGATCTTCATATGCTGGGACACGGCGGACTCCGTGATCCCCATCGTTTTCGACAGAGAGCGGACGCAGTGCTTCCGCTCCAGCAGCCGCCGGTATATGGCAAAACGAGTCGGGTCCCCCAGGGCCTTCAGCAGCAGCGGCACATCCATGATCTCGCTCCTTTATTTAAGTATTTACTTAATTATAAACGAATGCTCCGCTTCCGTCAAGGGAAGCGGAGCAGAAAGCGCCCCGGCGGACACGGGTTCCGCCGGGGCGTCGTTCTTATTCGTCCGGGTTCACGTGGACCATGATGTGCTTTACCCGGGGGAACTGTTCCTCGATGCGGTCATGGACGGCCTCGGCCACGGCGTGGCCCTGGGAGAGGCTGAGTCCGCCGTCCGCCCGGATCTCGATGTCCACATAGATCCGGCTGCCGAACTGCCGGGTCTGGATGCTGTCCACGCCCAGCACCTGATCCTGGGTCATGGCGCACGCCCGCATGGCCTGCTCCGTCTCCGCGTCACAGGAGCGGTCCACCATCTTCCCCACGGCCTCCCGGAAGATGTCGTAGGCGGCCTTGAGGATGAAGACGCAGATCACCAGGCTGGCGACAGGCTCCAGAATGGGGTAGCCCAGGCGCGCCCCGGCGATGCCGATCAGCGCGCCCACGGAGGACAGGGCGTCACTCCGGTGGTGCCAGGCGTTGGCCATGAGGGCGCTGGAGTCCAGACGTTTGGCGTAAAAGCGGGTGTACCAGTACATGGCCTCCTTGCACACGATGGAAACGACGGCCGCCGCCAGCGCCAGCCTCCCGGGGATCGCGATGGTGCTCCGGTCCGCGGAGAGGATGGACTCCACCGCCGAGCGGCCGATGAGAAGGCCGGTGACCACCAGCACCACGGAAAGTACGATGGCCGCCACGCACTCGAACCGCTCGTGGCCGTAGGGATGCTCCTTGTCCGCCTTCTTCACGGAAAGCTTCACGCCGATGATGACGATGATGCTGCTGAATACGTCCGAGGCGGAGTGGACGGCATCGCTGATCATGGCGCCGGAATGGGCCAGGATGCCCGCCAGCAGCTTCAGCAGCGAGAGAGCCGCGTTGCCCAGGATGCTCACCACGGAGACCCGGGTGGCGATCCGGTCGAATTCTTTTGTGTCCGCAGGGGCAGGGGTTGCATTTTTCATGGGAAGACGACCTCCTGAAATTTGATGCTCTGTGCCTTCCCCGCGGATGGAAAAACACCCGCAGGATCAGTATGTCTCAGCGTACTGTCCCGTGGGTGTTGATCCACTGTTACTTTCGTAACCCGGCTCCGAGCGAAAACTCCGGCCTGTTCAGTTTGTACTGTAGCGATATGCAGTGCAAAGAGCAGTTAGTAATGTATCATGCGCTTTCCGCGCCGTCAAGGGTTTCCTGTTTGATTTTGCGGGAAATGATCAGGGTGAAGATGGCAATAAAGCAGATCGCCGCGCCCGCCCAGGTGATGGGGTACACCGCCGCCAGCGAGCGGATGGTGTGGTAGGTCCGGGAGAAGACCGCCAGCAGAGAGATGCGCAGGACGCACATGTTCAGTATAATGACGGCCATGGAATGGAGCGAGTAGCCCATGCCCCGGACCGCGCCGCCGGTGACCTCCAGGAACGGATAGATCCAGTAGAACGGGAAGGACACCGTGGCGATGACCACCGTGGTCGCCACCACCTCCGGGTCCTTGATGAACCAGCCGAACACCGTGTGGGCGTTGAGAATCACCGTCCCGGCCAGACAGGCCACCACGGCGGACCCGATCAGCGCCGTCACGACGGTCCCCTTCCGCAGCCGGCGGAAATGCCCCGCGCCGGTGTTCTGTCCGGAGAAGGTGGTGGCCGCCTGTCCGAAGGCCATGATGGGCAGATAGACAAAGTTCTCCACCTTGTAGTAGGTGGCGAAGGCCGCCACAGCGGTAGCGCCGAAGTCGTTGATGTAGTACTGCACCATGATGTTGGAGAAGGTGATGATGATGGTCTGGATGCCCGTAGGCAGGCCCAGGAACAGCACCATGCGCAGCACCTTCCAGTCCATACGGAGCTTTTTCCGTTCCAGCCGGAGCGGGACCCCCGGCTGGGAAGCGAACCAGCCCACCGCCAGGGCGGACAGGCTCTGGGTGATGCAGGTGGCGACAGCCACTCCCGCCACGCCCAGAGGGATCACCACGATGAACAGGGCGTCCAGCCCCACGTTGAGGATGCCGCAGACCACCAGGATCAGGAACGGCGTCCGGGTGTCCCCGTAGGTCCGCATGCCGCCGGTGACCATGTTGTAGAAGATCACCATGGGGATGCTCAGCAGGTAGATCCGCAGATACACCAGCGCCTGGGGCATGACCTCCTCCGGCGTGCGCAGGGCCCGGAGGATGGCCGGGGACAGCAGCAGACCCAGGGACATGATGACAAGGCCCCCCGCCAGTCCGAAGACCACGGAGGAATGGAGCGCCTTCTCCGCCCGGGGCTGATTCTGGGCGCCGATGGCCTGGGCCGCCACCACGCTGGTGCCCACGGAGATGCCCGTAAACAGACCGATGGTGATGGTGATGAGGGTAGCGCTGGCTCCCACCGCCGCCGCGGCGGTCTTGTCCAGAAAGTTTCCGACGAACAGGAAGTCCACCGTGTTGTACAGCTGCTGGAAAATACTGCCGCCGATCAGGGGCAGGATAAAGCGGACAAGAGGGCCGACCAGCGGCCCTTTTGTCATATTGATCGTGTATCTCTTTTTCAAAGGTTTTTCACAAACAGACAGCGGATGGCGTTGAGCACCGCCAGGATCATCACGCCCACGTCGGAAATGATGGCGATCCACATGTTGGCAATGCCCAGAGCCGCCAGGCTCAGGCACAGGGCCTTGACGCCCAGGGCGACGCCGATGTTTTGCTTCACGATGCTCAGACACTTCCGGGAGATCTTGATGGCCTTGGCGATCTTCAGCGGGTCGTCGTCCATCAGGACGATGTCCGCGGCCTCGATGGCGGCGTCAGAGCCCAGGGCGCCCATGGCGATGCCGATGTCCGCCCGGGAGAGGACCGGCGCGTCGTTGATGCCGTCGCCCACGAAGGCCAGCCGCTTGCTGCCGGTGCATTCCTTCAGCAGCTCTTCCACGCAGCTCACCTTGTCGGCGGGGAGCAGCTGCGCCCGGTAGTCGGTGAGGCCGACCTCTTCGGCCACCTTCTTCGCCACGCTCTCCGCGTCGCCGGTGAGCATCACGGTCTTTTCCACGCCCGCCTTTTTCAGTTCGAGCATGGCTTCCCTGGAGTGCTCCTTCAGCTCGTCGGAGATGACGATGTGGCCGCAGTACCTGCCGTTCACCGCCACGTGGATGATGGTGCCCACATGGTGGCATTCATGATACTCGGCGCCGATCTTTTTCATCAGCTTCTCGTTGCCGATGGCCACCTCTTCCCCGTCCACCTTGGCGATGATCCCGTGGCCGCTGATCTCCTGCACGTCGGTGACCCGGGTCTGGTCGATGTACTTCCCGTACGCCTCACGCAGGCTCCGGTTGATGGGATGGGAGGAATGGCACTCCGCGTGGGCCGCGTACTCCAGCAGCTTCTCCTCGGGGATGGGGCTGTGGTGCAC
>JAFRDL010000164.1 GCA_017411265.1 Oscillospiraceae bacterium
CCGGACGGCTACAACACCTCCGTGGGCAACCGGGGACTGAAGCTCTCCGGCGGCGAGAAGCAGCGGCTGTCCATCACCCGGGTGATGCTGAAAAACCCCAAGATCCTGATCCTGGACGAGGCCACCTCCGCGCTGGACTCCATCTCCGAAAACTCCATCCAGGACGCCCTGGAGGTGATGATGCGCGGCCGCACCAGCATCGTGATCGCCCACCGTCTCTCCACCATCCTGAAGGCGGACCGGATCCTTGTGGTGAAGGACGGCGTCATTGCCGAGCAGGGCACCCACGACGAGCTGCTGGCGAAAAACGGGGTGTATCGGGAGCTGTACGAGACCCAGTTCCGGCTGGTCCTGGACTACGAGGACGAGAAAAAAACGGCAGATCCCGCGGAATAACAGCCGCTCCGGTGCGCAAACGGCGTGCCGGAGCGGTTTTTCCCACATTTTTTGCTATCTGTCCTTTGTGTTTTTCCCCGCGGATGCTATAATGAGCGTTGGAATACATACCGCCGCTGATTTGAAAAAGGAGCGTTCCCCTGTTGGAAGAGGTGCAGGCAAAAAGGAATACCAGCTTCATGCTCCGTCTGGCCACGCTGATCGTCGACAAACGAAATCTCATCTTTCTGTTTGTCGCCATCGCGCTGGCCTTTTCGGCGTTCTCCCGGAACTGGGTCCAGGTGGAAAACGATCTCACCGCCTTCCTCTCCCCGGAGTCCGACACCCGGAAGGGCCTGGACCTGATGCGGGACCAGTTCGTCACCTTCGGCACGGCGGACGTGATGGTATCCAGCATCTCCTACGCCGAAGCCGAGGCGCTGGCGGACGAGATCCGGGCCATCCCCGGGGTACAGTCCGTGGCGTTTGACGACACTACGGATCACTACGCCCGGGCCTCCGCCCTTTTCTCCATCACCTTTGACTATGACGAGCAGGACGGCCGGTACCGGGATGCCCTAGACGCGGTGATGGCCCGGCTGGAGAGCTACGATACCTTCCTCCGCACGGATCTGGGCGACACGCTCTCGGATATCATCGCCGCGGAGGTGCGCGTCATCATGATCTACGTGGCGGTGATCGTGGTGGCGGTGCTGCTGCTCACCTCCCGTACCTATGCGGAGGTCCCGGTGCTGCTGCTCACCTTCGTTTTCGCCGCCGTCCTCAATCTGGGCACTAATTTCCTGTTCGGCACTATCTCCTTCGTTTCCAATTCCGTGACCACCATCCTGCAGCTGGCCCTCTCCCTGGACTACGCGGTGATCTTTTCCAACCGCTTCAAGGAGGAGCACCAGACCCTTCCCATCCGGGAGGCGGCCATCGTGGCGCTGAGCAAGGCCATTCCGGAGATCGGCGCCAGCAGCCTCACCACCATCGGCGGCCTGGTGGCCATGCTGTTCATGCAGTTCAAGCTCGGGCCGGATATGGGCATCTGCCTCATCAAGGCCATCTTCTTCGCCCTGCTTTCCGTGTTCCTGATCATGCCGGGGCTCCTTGTGCTGTTCGGCCCCTGGATGGATCGGACTGAACACCGCTCCTTCATCCCCAAGATCCCCTTCGTGGGCAAATATGCCTACGCCACCCGGTTCGTCATCCCGCCCGTTTTTTTGGTGGTGCTGGTGCTGGGGATCCATTTTTCCCGGAGCTGTCCCTTTGTGTACGGCTACGACACCCTCACCACGCCCCGTCTCAACGAGACCCAGATCGCCGACCAGATGATCCGCGACACCTTCTCCTCCGAAAACATGCTGGCCCTGGTCGTGCCCGCGGGGGATTATGAGAAAGAGGCGAAGCTCCTCTCCTCCCTGGACGCGCTGCCGGAGGTGAAATCCACCGTGGGCCTTGCGAACATCGAGGCCATGGACGGCTACCGTCTCACCGACAAGCTCACCCCCCGGCAGTTCTCGGAGCTCACCGACATGGACTACGAGATCGCCCAGCTCCTGTACACCGCCTATGCCGTGGACAACGAGTCCTATGGAAAGCTCATCGGCGGCATCTCCACCTACAGCGTGCCGCTGATCGATATTTTCCGCTTTGCCTGCGACGAGGTGGACGAGGGCTATGTGACCCTGGACGCCGATCTCGACCGGCGTCTTCACGATGCCCGGGAACAGATGGAAAACGGCCTCAAGCAGCTCCAGAGCGCCGAGTACAGCCGGATGCTGGTCTATCTCGATCTCCCGACCGGCTCCGACGAGACATACGCCTTTACCGACCGGATGCGCGAGATGGGCAAGGATCTTTACCCGGACGGGGACGTGTACGTCGTGGGCAACTCCACCAACCAGTACGAATTCAAGAAATCCTTCACCCGGGACAACGTGGTCGTGAGCATCGTCTCCATCCTCATCGTTCTCACCGTCCTGCTCTTTACCTTCAAATCCGTGGGAATGCCCCTGCTGCTGATCCTGGTGATCCAGGGGAGCATCTGGATCAATTTCGCCATACCGGCCCTCACCCACTCCGACGTGTTTTTCATGACCTATCTGGTGGTGAGCGCCATCCAGATGGGCGCGAACATCGACTACGCCATCGTCATCGCCAGCCGGTATATGGAGGACAAGAAGCGCCTGGATCGGAAAGAGGCCATCATCGACACCATGAACTTCGCCTTCCCCACCATCATCACCTCCGGCACCATTCTGGCGGTGGCGGGCACTCTGATCGGCCGGATGACCTCCGAGCCCACCATCATGGGCATCGGTCAGAGCATCGGTCAGGGCACGCTGATCTCCATCGCGCTGGTCATGCTGGTGCTGCCCCAGATCCTGCTGCTGGGCAGCAGCGTGGTGGAGCGCACCTCCTTCTCCATGCACAGCTCCCTGCGGCTGCGGAGCGCCTCCGGCCGGGTCCGGGTGGACGGCATCGTCCACGGGGAGATCCACGGCACCGTCACCGGCACGGTCCACGCCCTTGTGGACGGCGACGTGGATCTGCGTCTGGTCTCCGGCAGTCTCAGCGAAGAGGAGGGCGACGGCCATGGGGAATAAAACGCGGATCACCCGTCTTGCGGCCTTCCTGCTCTCCGCGGTCCTCTGTTTTTCCCTGTCCATCCCGGCCCTGGCGGCGAAAAACGAGACGGAGACCGAACGGGAGGAGCCGGAATACCGCCTCACCCTCACCCTCCGTACGGCGGAGGATCTGCTGGCGCTGGCCTCCGACTGCTCTCTGGACTCCTGGTCCCGGGACGTGCTGGTGGTGCTTGCCGGCGACATCTCCCTGGCGGGGCTGGACTTTCTCCCCATCCCCTCCTTTGGCGGGACGCTGGAGGGCGGCGGCCACGTCATCTCCGGACTGGAGATGACCGGGAGCCATGCCCCGGCCGGGCTGTTCGCCCGGGTCCAGGAAAGCGCCGTCATCCGGGATCTCCGGTTGGAAGGCGGCATCCTTCCCGGCGGGGACGGCGCCCTGGCGGGCGGCGTCGCCGGCATCAACAGCGGCCGGATCGAAAACTGCTCCTTCACCGGTACCGTGTCCGCCTCCTCCCGGGTGGGAGGCATCGCCGGGCGGAATACCATGTCCGGCGTCATTTCCGGCTGCAGCGTCTCCGGCGGGGTATTCGGCCTGGAGATGACCGGCGGGATCGCCGGGGAAAACCTGGGTCTCGTCGAGGACTGCCGGAACGACAGCTATGTGAACATCCGGAGCGTGGATCCCACCCTTTCCCTGGATTCCCTGGACATCAGCAATTTCCGGGATCTGCTCTTTCTGGCCTCCCCCGACACCTTCAGTATCACCTCCGACACCGGCGGGATCGCCGGATTCTCCTCCGGAACCATTTCCGGCTGCCGGAACCGCGGCATCGTGGGATATCAGCACCTGGGCTACAACGTGGGCGGCATCGTGGGCCGCAGCTGCGGATATGTGAACGGCTGTTCCAACGACGGCGCCGTGTACGGCCGGAAGGAAGTGGGCGGCGTCGTGGGGCAGGCGGAGCCCTATATCGAATCCTCCGTCACCGAGGATCTGCTCCAGACCCTCTCCGGGGAGATGGGCGGGCTGAACGCCCTGATCAACAACGCCATCAAGGATACCGACGACACCATGGGCGACCTTGCCTCCGCGTTCATCGGCATGGCGGGAATCATCAAGCCCATCCGGGACGCCCTGGACAGCGTGTCCGATTTCTCCGACCTGGAAGCGCTGCGCACCCTGATGGACCGGGTCTCCGCCTCTCTGGGGAGCCTGCAGAGCCAGATCAACGCCGTCACCGGGTCGATGCGGGACGTGTCCGAAACGCTCTCCAACGATTTCCGTCGGATCAACAACCAGATCTCCGCCATCTCCGGCACCACCATCGACGCCATGAGCGCCATCTCCGGCGCCGCGCTCACCGACATCGTCACCGACGCTTCCCAGGTGGATATCGACGCGGTCACGCTGGGAAAAGTCCTGGACTGCACCAACGCGGGGCCGGTCTGCGGGGACGTCAACGTGGGCGGTGTCGCCGGATCCATGGCGATCGACAACGCGCTGGATCCGGAGGATGATCTCAGCATCGACGTCGCCTCTACCGTCCGGACGGAATACAAACTCAAGGCCATCCTGCAGCAGTGCGCCAGCTCCGGGGCGGTCCTGGCCAAAAAGGACGGCGCAGGCTGCGTCTGCGGGCGCATGGACCTGGGCCTGATCTACCGCTGCCAGGGCGCCGGCTCCGCGGAGAGCGCGGACGGCGATTACGTGGGCGGCGTCTGCGGCCGCGCCTACGGCACGATCCGCTCCTCCTGGGCCAAGTGTACGCTCCGGGGCGGCAGCTACGTGGGCGGCATCATCGGCTGCGGGGACCGGGACCCTGTCACCGGCATCAGCAGCGAGGTCGCGGATTGCCTGTCCATGGTGGAGATCCCCCGCTCCGTCCAGTACGCCGGCGCCGTGGCCGGATCGGAGACCGGGGCGTTTTCCGGGAACTGGTTCGTCTCCGACACCCTTTCCGGCATCAATACGCTGAGCTATCAGGGCTTGGCCGAACCGGTGTCCTACGCCGAGCTGCTGGAGCGGGAGGATCTGCCGGAGCTTTTCCGATCCTTTACCCTCACCTTTGCGGCGGACGGCAAAACGCTCAAGACCGTCGGCTTCGAATACGGCTCCTCCTTCGACGGCTCGGTCTATCCCCCCATTCCGGAAAAGGACGGCTTCTACGGCGTATGGGACCGGTCGGAGCTGCGGGATCTTCACTTTGACACCGTGGTGAGCGTGGACTACCGGCCTCGGATCACCGCCCTCGCCTCGGAGGCGTTCCGGGACGGGGATCGGCCCGTGTTTTACGTGGAGGGGCAGTTCCGTTCCGGAGACGCCGTCGCCGTGAGCTTTCAGGATCCGGAGGAGCTTTCCGTGGAGGACTTCCGCCCGAGCTGGCAGGAGCTGATCCGCACCCAGCTCTCCGCCGTCTTCCACGGGGAAAAGCCGGATTCCTCCATCGCCGCCTTTGCCGCCGATCTGTGGTCGCTGGAGATCCCCGACGACGGGCTGGAGACCCATACCGTCCGTTACCGTCCCCCCGGGGGAACGGACGATCTCCATCTGTATCTTGACGACGGAAGCGGCTGGCGGCTGGCGCCGGCCCGGGCCGTGGGCAGCTACCTGCTTTTTGAAACCGGGTCTCTCCGGCTGCGGGGCGCCGCCGTATCCACCATCCGGACGGTGTGGCTGGCACTGGGGGCCCTGGTGGCGGCGCTGCTGGCCGCGGCGCTGGTCGTCGTGATCCTGCGGCTGCGGAAGCGGCGGCTCTCCCGGCCGAAAAAGGACCGCCCCGTCCGGGGCTCTCTCCGCGTCCCTCTGTCCCCGGCGCAAAAGAAAAAATGGCGGCGGATCGTGCTGGCCATGCTCGCCGTGCTGATCCTGGGCGGCGGGGCCGCCGCCGCGATCCTCCGGACCACCGGGGTCCACCGGGAGTGGGAGATCTATTCCCAGCTGCGGCAGCTTCTCTCCCGGGACGAGGTGGACATGGACGCCCGCGTCACGCTGCAGTCCCCGGACGGGCGCACGGAGCTGGAGATGCCCGTGTGCCGGATCCGGGCGGACAAGACCTTCGTGACCCGGCTGGAGCTGGAGGGCATCCCCGTCTATTGCTCCGACGGCATCCTGTATCTTGACAACGGCAAAGCCTTCGTCCGCGCCGGGACGGCCGCGCCCGAGGCGGCGCTCAGCGCCGTGCTCCAGGCCTTCCGCTCCGCTCCCGTCACCTGCTCTCAGGAAGGGGACCGGAACGAGTTCCGCATCCAGCTGGCGGCGGAGGACGCCGGGGCGCTGCTGGCCATGTTCTTCCCGCTCCAGGACATTCCTCTCCCGGAGGGTTCTCCGGTGACGCTCCGTCTGGTCCAGGAGGCCGGGACCATCGCCGCCATGGACGTGTCGTTCGCCGGCGGCGGATACGACGCCCTTTGTCAGCTGACATTCTCGCCCGCTCCCCGGGGACACGAGCTGCCCCAGGCCGTCCGGGAGGCGGTCCTCTCCGGCGCGGCGCCTCCGGAGCGGATCCTCAGCGGCGACGTGATCCGGCTGCTTTCCGCCTGGAAGGAACTGGAGGGCCGGCGGATGCTGAAGGCGGACGTGCGGCTCTTTGCCGACTGCGGCGCCGTTCTGCTGGACGAGGAGCTGGAATACCTCCGGGCCGACGTGCAGGGAACGGTCATCCGGGGCGTTCGCAGCGGTCCGGCCGGCGTGTACTTTACGGCGGAGACCGCCTGTACCGCCGACGGCGCCGTCCTCGCCGACCGGAAAGGGATCCTGCCGGACGCCGCCTCTGTCTGGGAGCTGGCAGGAGAACTGATCCGGAACGGGGATCTTGCCTGCCGGACGACCGGCGGCCGGAGCGTTTACACCCTCACGCTGGACGACGCCCGGATGCGCTCCGTCATGGAAGCCGCGGCGCCGCAGACTTCGGAGCTGAATGTGAGCTTTTCCTCCGGTACCCTGCGGGTCGTGGTGGACGATGGCCGGATCGCCGACATGGAGTTCAACTGCCTGGGCAGCGTGCGGGTGGTCCTGGTGGACGTGGACGCCGTCGTCAGCGCACGGATCATCCCCAGGGAGAACGCCGTGGTGCGCATCCCGCCGGCCGTACGGAGCGTGCTGGCGGCGGACCCGAAGGACCCCGCATGAAAAACCGTTTCACTCCATACCGGAAAAGATCCGCCCCGAAATGCGGGACGGATCTTTTTTGTCCATGCGTATGGAAGTCCTTTTTATTGTACACTTTCTCCGGGATAATACAGACAGGAAACGGGAACGGCAAATTGTTTTCGAGGAGGAAAAAACGATGGGCGACGTGATGGTGATCCTGGCTTTGGCGCTGTATATCCCCATGAGCATGGTGTTTGTGCTCTGTCGGCGCTGAGTTTCGGGGCGTCCTTCCCGGGGAGGGCGCCCCGGAGCGTTTGAGGGAGCTCACTCCCCCCGGTATTTTCGCCGGGTGGCGTCTCCGCCCCGGAGATGCCGCTCCGCCTTGTTCTGTTCCAGGATGATCCGGACCTTCTCGTACCGGAGGCGGTCGATCTCCCGGAGACGCTCGGTCATATCCTTGTGTACGGTGCTCTTGGACACGCCGAAGCGCTCCGCGGCGGCTCGGACGGTGGCTTTGTTCCGGATGATATAATCTGCCAGTTCGCAGGCGCGTTCTTCGATGTTGGTACGCAATCACACCACTCCCTCGGCCTCTCTTGGTCCAACTATATGAATGGACCGGGGAAGGTATGCGAAAGCGGTCCCCCCGGGGGCCGCTTTCATGCGTCCGATATCCCCGTTTGTTCTTCCCGGCAGACCTGCTTCCTCTTTTGCTCCTTTCCTTGCTCCGGACGTGGAAAAGCACTCGTTTTTTCCTCTTCCCTACTGGCGCGGCGCAGGGAGGTATGATATAGTGAGGCCGTAACGAATCATCCTCTCCCCGGCCGAAAAGGAGGTGCGCCATGTTCAGACTGTACAGTCCGGCCAAAGCGGAAAAGATCGTCTCCCGACACGCCCCGGAGCTGCGGGAAATGTCCCGGCAGTACGGCATCCCCGCGGCCTATATCATGGCGGTGCTCCGGAAGGAGATCGCTGAGATCGATATCTTCGATCCTCTGGCGGATCTGGCGGTCCGGTTTTACTGGCTCCGGTATACCCTGCGCCGGGGGCTGAAACGGCTGGGGCTTGTCCGGCGGGCGGAGCCGCTGCTCCGCCGCGGCCTCTTCGGGAAACACGACAGCTCCACCGGCTTCGGGCAGATCTTTGCCTTCGTGGGCATCAACGCCATAAACTTTGCCCTGGACCGGGGTCTGGACACGCCGGAGGGTCTGGGCGTCCCGAAGGACCGGCGGCTCTCTCCCGGCGACCCGGAGGATCTGCAGGCGATCTGGCGGCGTCTGCTGCGGGACCGGCGCTTCAACGCCCGGCTCTCCATCCTCAATCTCGTCTCCTGCGGGCAGGAGATGAACGGCGGCACGGATTTCGCCCGGTATTCCCCGGAGGAGGTGCAGCGGACGCTGACCCGGTACAACGCCAACGTGCGCACCGTCACCGCCTACGGCCGGGAGACTTACCGGTATTACCTCCGATACTCCGGAGGATCGAGCGAAAATGAAAGCGTATAGCCATTACATTTTTGACCTGTACGGCACGCTGGCGGACATCCACACCGACGAGACCCTGCCCCGGCTGTGGCGGAGCATGGCGGAGCGGTACGCCCGGGCCGGCGCCGTGTACGGCCCGCGGGAGCTGCGGGAGAGCTACCTGCGGATCTGTGCCGAGCGGATCTCCAGGGTGGATTCCCCCTGGCCGGACATCCCGATCCGGGATGTGTTCGCCCGGCTGTACGCGGAAAAGGGCATCCGTCCCGGCTCCTCTGCTGTCCGGGAGACAGCCATGGCCTTTCGCCGCCTGTCCACCACCCGTCTGCGTCTGTACGCCGGGGCCAGGGAGCTGCTGGCCGCCCTCCGGGATGCCGGGCGTGGCGTGTATCTCCTCTCCAACGCCCAGCGGCTGTGGACGGAGGCGGAGCTTCGCGCTCTGGGGCTGTGGGAATGCTTCGACGACGTGGTGATCTCCTCGGACTTCGGGTTCTGCAAGCCGGATCCCCGGCTGTTCCGCGCCCTGCTGGAACGGAACGGGCTGGAGGCGGCGGACTGCCTGATGATCGGCAACGACCCCGCCGCCGATATCCGGGGGGCCGCCGGGGTGGGCATGGCCGGGTATTATATCCGTTCCGCCCTGAGCCCCCGGAACGCTCCGCTCCCGGCGGATGATGCGGTCTGCATACAAAACGGCATGGATCTCTCCCTGCTCCGGCGGCGGCTGCTGTCGGAGGGGCGGTCCGGAGAAAAGAGATGGCTGTGACAGGATGAAACGGGAAAAAAGCTGCGGCGCCGTTATTTATTACGAGGCCGGGGGACGGCGGGTCTATCTCATCGAGAGGATGCGCCAGGGGCACCTCTCCCTGTGCAAGGGCCATGTGGAGAGAAACGAGACGGAGCGGGAGACCGCCCTCCGGGAGATCCGGGAGGAGACGGCCCTGACCGTGGAGTTCCGGGACGGGTTCCGGGAGACCACGGAGTACAGTCCCCGGCCCGGCCGGTGGAAGACGGTGGTGTTTTTCCTGGCCAGGGCGGACTCTCTGGACGTCCTCCCCCAGCCGGAGGAGGTGGCGGAGCTGCTGTGGCTGCCCTTTGGGGAGGCCGCGGACGCCCTCACCTTCGAGAGCGACCGGGAGGTGCTCCGGCGGGCGGAGGCGCTGCTTGCGGAGCGGGAGCGGAAAGGCTGACCGGCCCCGTCCCCCGCGGAAAAAACGGAAAAGGAGAAAACCATGTTTCGCGAGCTGGCACGAAAAAAGCAGGCCCTCTCCCGGGAGGAATGCCTGCAGATCCTGACGGAGGAAAAACGGGGCGTGCTCTCCGTATCGGGAGACGACGGATACCCCTACGGCGTCCCCATGGACCACTATTACTGTCCGGAGGACGGAAAGATCTATTTCCACAGCGGCAATGCGGGCCATAAGCTGGACGCCATGCGCCGCCAGGAAAAGATCTCCTACTGTGTCCTTGACCGCGGACGCCGAAAAGAGGGCGACTGGGCGCTCACCTTCCGCAGCGTGGTCGTCTTCGGCCGGGTGGAGTTTGTGGAGGACCGGGAGAAGATCTATGAGATCTGCCGGCGGCTCAGCCGAAAATTCCTCTCCGACGAGGACGCCATCGAGGACGAGGTCCGACGGGCCGGGCCGCGCACCGTCCTCTTTGCCCTTGTGCCGGAGCACATGACGGGAAAGACCGTCCATGAAGCGTAAAAAAGCGCGCCCCGTTTTCCTTTCGAAAACGGGGCGCGCATTTTATGTCCGGGCGGTCATTCCGTCACGGCATATCCCAGCCGGCGAAGCCAGCGGTCCGCGCTGTTCTCCGCCGCGGACAGCCGCTCCCGGACGTTCTCCTCCCGGACCAGGAGGGCCTCGGTGACCGTGCTGTAGGGACAGATCCGGGCCAGCTTCTTCTCCAGGCCGGCGGGAGCTTCCTCCCACTCGTAGACCCCGAAGGGCGAGAGCTTCTTTTCTCCCAGGTCCACCCCCTCCAGGAAGGAGTAGACGATCATGGGCCAGTCGTCGTACCACACCGGAGCGCCGATGAACACGGCGTCATACCCATCCAGCTCCGGCAGGCTGCCGCCGATGGGGGGACGGGCTTTGGCCGCCAGCTCCTCCTCCGCCACAGACATCCGCTCGTCCCGGTCGCGGGGATAGTCCCCCTTCGCCGGAACGATCTCATAGAGGTCCCCGTTCAGCTTCCGGGCCAGCAGCTCCGCCAGGACAGCCGCCTCTCCCTTTTCGTTCTCCTCTCCGGCAGGCGAAAAATACACCACCAGCACCCGCTCCGGCACCGGCGTGGCCGTGGGTACGGGGGTGGCGGAGGGCGCAGGGGTCTCCGCCGGGGCCGCCGACCGACCTCCGCAGGCCGTCAGACCCAGGAGCAGCGCCGCCGCCAGGCATAGGGCGATCCGGTTTTTTCTCTTCATGGCGTCTCCACCTCTGTTCTCCAGCGATTTCTCAGGCATTGAACACATACTCGTCCATCCGGCGGAAGGCCTCCTCCACCCGGAAACGGGGCAGGGCCAGATTGATCCGAAGATGGCAGGGACCGTGGAACATGGCGCCGTCCTGCACCGCGACCCCCACGTCCCAGAGAGATCGTTCCAGCTCCTGCAGCGTCTTCCCGCGGGCGGCGCACCATTTGGTGCAGTCCGCAAACAGCATATACGTCCCCTGGGGCGGGGATACCTCCACCCCGTCAAACCGGGTCCGGATGGTCTCGCAGGCATAATCCACGTTCCCGGCCAGCACCCGGTTGAGCTCGTCCAGCCACTCCGCCCCCTCGTCCCGGTAGGCGCCGATGAGGGCGTACATGGACAGGAGGTTCATCCCGTTGTAATGGGACAGGGAGGCTTCCTTTTCCATCCGTTCCCGGAGCCAGTCGTTGTACACGATGTGATACGCCCCCGTCAGCCCCGCCAGATTGAAGGTCTTGGAGGGGGCGTAGAAGGCCGCCGTGCGCTGCCGGGCGTCCTGGGAAACCGATTGGAGCGGGATATGCCGGAGGCCGGGCCGGACGATGTCCGCCCAGATCTCGTCGGAGACCACGAACACGTCGTGCCGCCGGAAGATCTCCATGGCCTTTTCCAGCTCCTCCCTCTCCCACACCCGGCCGCAGGGGTTGTGGGGAGAGCAGAACACCGCGGCATGGATGTGGTGCTCCGCGATCTTCCGCTCCATATCCGCATAGTCCATGCGCCAGATCCCGTCATCGTCCAGGCGCAGGGGCGAACAGACCAGCCGGAAGCCGTTTCCCTCCAGCGCGCTGGTGAAGCCCACATAGGTGGGCGAGTGGATCAGCACGCTGTCCCCCCGGGAACAGAGCACCCGCAGCGCGGACACCACGCCCCCCAGCACGCCGTTCTCGTGGCCGATGTGCCGTTTTTCCAGCCCCACGACCCCGTGGCGCCGCTCCTGCCAGCGGAGGATAGCGTCAAAGTATTCTTCCCTCGGCATGAAATACCCGTACGCCGGGTGAGCCGTCCGCTCCCGGATGGTCTCCGGCACGGTGGGCACGGTGGGGAAATTCATGTCCGCCACCCACATGGGGATGGCGTCGAAGCCCTCCCTCGGCGCGCCCGGGGCGAAGGACAAGACGCCCAGGGCGTCTACGGCCACAGCGTCCCGGCCCCTCCGGTCCATGATGGAGGTGAAATCGTATTTCAAGGCGGCATCTCCTTTTTCTCTTTCCTTTATGGATTTTACCACAAAAAGCGCCGGAAAGAAATACGTTTTTTCTCCGCTCCGGCACGCCCGGAGGCCGTTTTCCGGAAATGGTTTTTTCCTCGAAAAAAACCTTGCTTTTTGCTTTTTCCTGTGGTAACATATGTTCCGCGTTATCGCGCGCACATTGATTTTTCGTTTTATGAGAATAGAAAGGGTTGAAATCTGTGAACACTCTCACCATCGTCTTCACCATCATCCAGCTCCTGGGCGCCGTTTTCCTCATCGCGGTGGTCCTGCTTCAGTCCGGCAAAAGCGCGGGCCTTTCCGGCGCCATCTCCGGCGGTGCGGAGACCTTCTTCTCCAAGGGCAAGGCCAAGAGCATGGACGCCAAGCTCGCCAAGATGACCAAGTGGGTCGCGCTGGTCTTCGTGCTGCTGACGCTGGTGCTCAACCTGCTGTAATATCGATCTCCATGGCCGCTCCGGACAAACTCCGGGGCGGTTTTTTGTCCGGAAGCACGGCGGGGCAAATCGCAGGGGAAGTTTTCCGCTGTCCGTTGACAAGTAAAAAACCGTGGTGTATATTGTAGAATGTAGTTTTACGTAAACCGTTTGATCCCTCTCAAATCCAATATAACGAGGTGCGATATGAAAAAGACGAGGCTCGCTTCCCTCCTTGCCCTGCTGCTGGTCTGCGCCATGATCTTCGGCGCCTGCGCCCAGCGGCCCAAAAATACCGCCCCGGAGGTGGGGCCCACCGCCACCGAGGTCCCTCAGACCGCCGCTCCCGCGGACAGCGCGGAATCCGCTGCCGAGGCGACTCCCGAGCCGGCTAAGGAAACGGCCACCCCCGAACCCACCGCCGCTCCCACGGAAGAGCCCACGCCGGTCCCGAGCTACACCAACCCGCTCACCGGCGAGACCGCTTCCAAGGACTACAGCAAGACCCGGCCCGTGGCCGTGATGGTGGAGAACAACCACAACAACGGCATGATCAACCAGGCCGGCATCAGCAAAGCCGCCATCCTCGTGGAGTTCCAGGTGGAGAAGATCACCAGAAACATGGCCATCTTCATGGATCTGGAGGACGTGCCCGCCATCTATCCCGTCCGCAGCGCCCGCAGCTACTTTGTCAGTACGGCCATGGCCTTTGACGCCATTTACGTCCACCGGGGACAGAGCGCCGACGGCGTGGAGTTTGCCCAGAACGTGCTGGTCAACTTCGTGGACCACGACGACATCGATCTGGGCGACACCAACTCCTACCGAATGGAGACCTGGCCCCACATCGGCGAGCACGGCATGGGCACCTCCGGCGAGCTGCTGCTCAGGTCCTTTGAAGCCTTCGGCACCCGCACCGAGCACAAGACCGACAGCTTCGATTACGGCCTGCACTTCACCGAGAACGCCGCCCCCACCGGCGGGGAGGTCGCCAATACCATCCGGGTGGTGTATCCGGAGAACAAGATCATGAACTTCACCTACGACGCGAGCAAGAACGGCTACACCGGCTATCAGTGGGATACCCTGTACGTGGACGACACCACCGGACAGGAGGTCGTGTTCCAGAACGTCCTGATCCTGGCCACCCCCGTGAAGATCGGCGCGGACGACCACTGGCATTCCGTGATCACCACCACCGACTACGAGGGCACCGGCCTCTTCTTCAACGGCGGCTACGTGGAAGCCATCAAGTGGAGCCGGGGCGGTCTGGATACCCCCTTCCGGTTCTATGACCAGAACGGCAACGACCTGGAGCTGGGCATCGGCCACACCTACATGGGCTTCGTGTCCTCCACCTACGGCGGAGCCACCTATTCGTGATCAAAAAGCATATGACACAGGAAAAGACCACCGGCCGGGCCGGTGGTCTTTTCCTATGTACAGCGCCGTGCGCCTCGTGCTTGGTCTGCCGCTTGGAAGGATAAACCTTCAGGGGGGCAGTGACCCTACAGCGTGGATCCTGTGTCGGACCCTTCTGATGGTTCAAATATACCAAAAGTCTTCCCGGAAAATGTGAAGTGTTTGTGAATATTATGTAAACAAAGCCCGGTCATTCCCAGGTTTTCCAGATTTCCGGCCGATAGCCGGCGGTGGCCTGCTTCCCGTTGCGGACGATGGGCGCCTTCAGGAGAGTCGGATCCTCCAGGATCCGCTCCAGCTTGTCCTCCGTCCGGGCCAGATATTGGATCAGCGGCGCGTCGGGGTGCTTCTCGTCGATGAGGTCATCCAGACCCACGGCGTTTTTCACGCTCTGGAGCTCGCCCCGGCTGATGCCGTAGCGGGTCAGGTCGATGTACTGGTATTTGATGCGGCGCTCTTTGAAATACCGCTCCGCCTTCTGGGTCTCGAAGCCCTTTTTCCCGAAGATCTGAATGTTCATGTTCCATCGCTCCGTATCTAAAAAAAGTCGTGTTTTTCAAGACGCCCCCGCTTCGTCCAGCGCCTGCAGGAAAACGCTTCTCATCCGGGAGGCGTCCGGGGAGATGAAGAGTCCCACATAGCGCCCGCTGGTGACGACGATCCCCTGCCTGATAACCGGATACGCTTCGGGCAGATAGTTCTCATAAGAGGCAGCCTTTGCCTCGATCCGCTCCCGGGCCAGCGCCGCCACGGCCTCGGCCGCGTCCTCGTCCGCCAGCGCCGCCAGCCAGATCTCGTCCGGGCGCAGATTGTCGGCGCAGATGCAGAAGACGCCGCCGGCGCCGTCCTCCTCCCTCACCCCCAGATAGCTTTCCAGGCGCGGCCCGGTGAGCCGCAGCATGTCGGGCAGGCCGAGAGAGGCTTCCATGCGTCCGTAGATCTCCTCCGGCAGCGTTTTCTCCGGCTCGGGCTCCGGCTCTCCGGCCGGAGGCGCTTCCGCCGGGGCCGCATCGGGCACGTCCCCCAGGGGCAGGCCGGTCGCCCCGTCGTATTCCACCATGTACCGCCGGGGGAAGTTGAAGTAGTTGTCGACGTTCAGCAGCTCCCTGTACCAGACCTCCCCGCCCAGGTCGTTGATGTGGGTGGGATTGGCCATGTACTCGTCGTTCAGCGTACCGTCGTCGCCCTTGAAATAGCCGTCAAGCTCGATGTAGCAATAGTCGTACCTCTCCGCGCTGTATTTCAGCCACGCGTTGAACGCGTCCACCTCCGTCTGGTTGAAGTCGCTCTGCACGTTCTTGATGGGCATCACCGACTGGACGAAGATCGTGACGTCCGGGGCAATGGCGCGGGCCTTTTCCAGAAAGCGGATCAGACTCGTTTTGCTGAAGGACAGATCCCAGCTTGCCAGATCGTTGCAGCCGAGGGCGGCGATCAGGATATCCGGCCGGACTTCCTCCATGACCTCCCGCAGCGTGCTCTCCACGCCCCTGTGGAAAAGATGGATCCGGCCGTCCTCTACGGTCTCGTAGTACGTGAGCATGGGGTAGCTGCCGAAGAATGTGCCCTCCAGCAGTCTGTTGGCCCAGCAGTAACTGTACAGCGGGAACACCACCGAGTCGCCGAAATATAAGGCGTTGTCAAAAAAACCGTCCGTCAGTGCCGGAGGCGGCGCGAAATAGTTCGGCGGAGGAAGGGATTCCTCTTCCTGGGCGGGCGCGTCCGGCGTCTCGGGGGCGAACTCCGCGGTCAGGAATACGAGGTTCCTGTCCGCAGTGAAATTTTCCACGCTGTACTCGATCAGGATATCCGTGAAGCCGTACTCCGCGATCAGGTCGCCGAGAGGCAGCTTGTAATACCGGAGATCCACCAGCACCACCGTGTCGAACCCGTCGGCCAGGAAACAGCCCAGGCAGTTGGAGTAGGAGTCCCGCACCACCAGCAGCCGCCGTCCGGCCGCGTTCTCCCTGCCCCGGAGGTTTTCCAGGGTCATGAGCGGGTGATTTCCGTCCAGGAAGACCCTGTATTTGTCCGGCTCGGAGAGCCGCTCTTCGTAAAATACCCCCGCGTGGGTCCGGCCGTTTTCGTCGGAGGCCAGGACGGGCGCGGCGGAATGCC
This sequence comes from Oscillospiraceae bacterium, assembly GCA_017411265.1. Lineage (GTDB taxonomy): Bacteria > Bacillota > Clostridia > Oscillospirales > Oscillospiraceae > Apopatocola. The sequence continues at coordinate 16,189 of JAFRDL010000164.1, forward strand.
AGAGCGCCACGTCGTCCGGCTCCGTCAGCCAGAGACCGGAGGCGGAGTATGTCGAGCCGTAAAACGGCCCGCAGAGGCTCACGACGTAGCTGTCCTCCGGCGGCAGCTCCCAGTCCGCGGTCTCGGCGTAGACCCGGGCCGCCTCATAGGCGCCCCGGCTGGTCCAGTGAGGGTCGGTGGCGTAATACAGCGTTTCCGGCCGGTCGCAGCGGGTAAAGGCGCCGAACACGTCCAGATTTTCCGTTTCGGTGCGCCCGTACACATATCGAATGATCTCCTCGTCGCGGTAGCGGTATTCCTCGCCCAGCAGCACCGCCCCGGAGGAGGGAACCAGCATCAGGTCCACGCGGATATCGCCGTCATACCCGGCCACCGATCGGCAGAACCGGTTGACCAGACCGATGCTTTTGTCCAGCGCCGCCGCGTCCATGGCGGTGGGCTGGTCGTAGAGACGGCCGTCCGCGGGGAAAGGATCCGCCGCGGCAATGGTCCCGCTCAGCCTGTCGCCGTAGGCCTTGAGGCCGGTAAAGAAGGTGCGGAACGGAAAATGATCCGACACGTAGCTGTCGAGCCGCTCCATAAAGTTGCCGTCGGAGAGCGTCCGGACGCTGATCGCGGGCGGCCGGGCGAGAAAGCGCTTCTCCCGTTGGGAGAACTCCTCCTTCGGCTGCAGGGCGAACAGCAGCGGGACGGAGAAGATCAGCAGGCAGAACAGCGCGCCCGCCGCCACATCCATGAGTTTCTTTTTCACTTCTCTGTCCCCTTAAAACCGGAAATAGATGAACGGATCGCAGCCGTCCCTGACCAGGGACGCCGTGCACAGCAGGAAGACCGCCGCCAGAAAAACGATCTCCAGCCAGGCGAAGCGCCCCATCCGGAGCCGCTCTATCGCCTTGCGGGGCAGGCGGGTCGCGCCCAGGCAGCCCGCGGTGAACACCGCGGCGTAAGACCGGACATACAAAAGCGCCTCCGCCGAATCGGGGCCCCGCCCGAAAAGCCGGCCCACGAACCGCGCCCACTGCCCCGGATCGGCAAAGTAGAAAAGGCCCCAGCCGAAAACGACGATCAGCAGCGTTAGGAGACGGCGCAGCGCCCCGGGGAGCTTCTCCTCTCCGGGACGGAGGAACAGCTTTTCCAGCGCCAGCAGCACGGCATAGTACAGTCCCCAGAGCACGAAATTGACAGAGGCGCCGTGCCACAGTCCCGTCAGCGTCCACACGATCAGCAGATGCAGGCAGGTCCGGCCCGTCCCCTTCCGGCTGCCGCCCAGGGGGTTATACACGTATTCCCGGAACCAGGAGGACAGGGAGATGTGCCAGCGCCGCCAGAAATCCGTGACGCTGTCGGCCAGATAGGGATAGTCGAAGTTCTCCCTGCAATGGAAGCCGAACAAATTCCCCAGACCGATGGCCATGTCGCTGTACCCGGAGAAATCAAAGTAGATCTGCAGGGCATACGCCAGGATCCCCGCCCAGGCGGAGCCCGTCCCGGTCTCCCCCAGCAGCAGCCGGTCGGCCAGAATACCCAGCTGATCGGCCAGCAGCTCTTTTTTCCCCAGCCCGTAAATGAACCGCTCGGCGCCCCGGGAGAAAAGGGCCGCCGTCTCCTCCCGGGAGACCAGCTCCCGCTTGAAATCGCTGTACCGGACGATGGGACCGGCGATGAGCTGGGGGAAAAAGGAGACGTAGGCGCCGAAAGTGAGGATGTTCCGCTGGGGCGCCGCGCTGCCCCGGTACACGTCGATCATGTAGCTCAGACTCCGGAGAAGATAAAACGAGATGCCGATGGGCAGCACGATTTCCGGGATCGACACCGGTCGGCCCGCCGCCGCGCCGACCAGCCCGAAAAAGCCCCCGACGTACTTGAAGCAGAACAGCACCGCCAGATTCACCGCCACGGCGACGGCAAGGACGATCCGCCGGGTCCTGCCCTCCGTGGCCGCCGGGCAGCGCTCCATGGACCGGCCCGCCAGATAGTTGAACACGATCACGCCCAGCATCAGGAAAACGCGGATCGGCTCTCCCCAGGCGTAAAACAGCAGGCTGAACAAAAGCAGCGCCGCGTTGCGAAAACGCCTTGGGCAGAGCTTGACGCACAGGATAACCGCCGGGAGGAAGAAAAAGAGGAAGATCGTGTCCGAAAAAACCATGGCCGCTCCCAAAATTCGGGGATTTATAGTATTGTGGATAATTGTAGCACGCCTCACCGACCGATTCAAGCGGGGATCTGCGTATGGACAGAGC
>JAFRDL010000165.1 GCA_017411265.1 Oscillospiraceae bacterium
ATAAGGGTTCTCCTTTTCCTTTGACTTTGCAGAAAAACTATAGTACACTCTCCTCGGAAAATATGTTGCCATGGCAATATTCAGGGGGTGGAGCCGTGAACCCGGAGGAGAGGGAGGCCCTGTTTCGCTGCGGGCTGTTCCGGGAGATCCCGGAGCCGGACCGGGAGGCGCTGCTGCAGTGTCTGCGGCCCCGGCGCCGGGACTACCGGCGGGGGGAGGCCCTGTGGCTGGCGGGAGACGCCGTAACGGAGTGCGCCGTGGTGCTCTCCGGCCGGGTCCGGGCGGAGACCGTCTCCGCCGCCGGGGAGCGGACGGTGACGGCCATCCACGGACCGGGGGCCTTGGTGGGGGACGTGCTCATGGCCACGCCGGGGGTGCGCAGCCCGGTGGACGTGTTCGCCGCCGCCGATGCGGCGGTGCTGTTCCTCCCCTTCGAGCGGATCATGGGGGGCTGCGCGGAGGCCTGTCCCCGGCATGCCCGGCTCCGGGAGAATTTGCTCTCGGAGATCGCGGAGAAATTCTGGGCCCTGCGCCGGAAGATCCGGTACCTGTCGGTACGCTCTCTGCGGGGCCGGATCGCCGCCCGGCTGCTGGACGAGGCCGCCCGGACCGGGACGGATACCTTTTCCCTGGGCGGGACCCGGGAGGATCTGGCGGATCTGCTGGGGGTGAACCGGAGCGCCCTGTCCCGGGAGCTGGGGCGCATGCGCGCCGAGGGTCTCATCGACTGCTACCGGGATAGTTTCCGCCTGCTGGACCGGGCAGGCCTGGCTCGCTGTCAAAGCGCGGGGAAAGGCGGTTGACGGCGGAGCCGGAACCATATATAATGATATGGTTGATCCCCATGATTCCCTGAGAAGAAAGGGTTTTTCCTTATGGCAAACGATAAAAAACCGGTTCCGGGGTTCTCCGGCGCGGCGTCCAAAGCCCTGGAGACCGCCTTCGCCGCGGAGCCGGACATCGATACCGGTCCGCCGGAGCCCGCCCCGGACCCGCCCGGGCCGGAGACGCCGTCGGGCGGCTCCGCCCCCCGGAAGCGTTCCCGGTGGTGGCTGTGGCTCCTCCTGGCGCTGGTGATCATCGCCGCCGCGGGTGTGGGCGTGACCTCCTGGCAGTATCAAAGCCGGTTCTTCCCCCATACACAGCTGTGCGGGCTGGACGTGTCCTCTCTGCCCCTGGCGGAGGCGGAGACGCTCCTGGCCGACGCCGCGGAGCCCGTGACGGTGACGCTCCGGGAGACCGGCGGCACGGAGATCGCCGCGATCCCCCTCACCGCCTTTGTATCCCGGGACGACCTGAACGCCGCGGCGGAGGCGGCCTTTGACCGGCAGCACCGGGAGGCGGGCGTCTTCCAGTGGCTGACCGGGCAGGAATACCGCTTCGATCCCGCGCTCTGCGGGAAGTGGAAGACCTCCGGGCTGCTGGATCTGCTTCGGGAGACCCTGTACGGCACCTCGCCCCGGGTCCATCCCCGGGACGCATACATCCAGTTCTCCGAGACCGGCTACACCCTGGTGCCGGAGGAGGAGGGCAATCTGGTGGAGCTGCGTTCCTGTGCCGACGCTCTCTCCGCCGTGCTGGCGGGCGTTTCCGATCTGACGGTGCGGGAGATCGCCGCGGAGGGCGAAAACCTCCGGATCCTGCCGAAAATCACCGCCGACGACCGGCGGCTCCAGCGGCGCTGCGAGGTGATGGATGCCTACCTGGCCACCCCCGTCGCCCTGGACTTCCAGAACGGCAACGTCTACACCCTCACGCCGGAGGACATCTGGTCCGTGAGCGACGTGACGATGACCCACACCTCCGTCAAGTGCTCCCCCGATCCGGAGCGGACCGCCGACCTGGCGGCGCGCCTGGCCGGGGAGTACGGGGACGACGGCGTTTACGCCAAGTTCCGCAACGTGGTCCCCACCCGGGAGCTGATCTACTATCGGGTCGGCGACAAGGGCTGGATCATGGACCGCGCCGCCCTGGGCGCGGAGATCGCCGGGCTGCTGGCCGACGGAAAAGGCGGTACGGCGGTCCCCACCTACGACTACACCTGGTACTGGGAAGGCTATTACAACTGCGGCGACACCTTTGTGGAGATCAGCATCGACAACCAGTACATGTGGTATTTCCTGAACGGCAAGCTGCTGGTGGAGACCCCGGTGGTCACCGGCAACCTGTCCACCGGGGGGACGGACGTCACCCGGCGGGGCTTCTTCCGGATCTACTATATGGTCACGGACGTGTTCCTCACCGGCCCCACCTGGCACGACCACGTGGACTACTGGATGCCCTTCGACGGCGGCATCGGCCTCCACGACTCCTCCTGGCGGGACGAGTACGGCGGAGATATTTACATCACCGACGGCTCCCACGGCTGCATCAACACCCCGCTGGAGGCCATCGGAACCATCTACAACAACATTTGGGACGGCGTGCCCGTCATCGTGTACTGAGCGAACAGCCCCGGCCGCAAGGCCGGGGCTGTTTTTTCGCCGGATTGCGGTTTTTCCGGCGGCGTGGTACAATACGGAAAAACCGGGAGGCCGACGCCGTGCGGAAAACGGTCCGGTCCCGGATCCCGGATCCGGTCTGAAAAGGAGGCGGAAACGCCGATGATCAAACCCAAACGCCTGCGGCCCGGGGACACCGTGGCCGTCGTGTGTCTCTCCAGCGGATCGCTGGGGGAGCCGGAATTCATCCACAAGTATTATCTGGCCCGGGAGCGGCTGGAGCGGGACTTCGGTCTGAAGCTGATCGCCATGCCCAATGCCCTCCGGGGCCGGGAGTATCTGGACCTCCACCCGGAGGCCCGGGCGGAGGACTTTCTGGACGCCTTCCGGGACGACTCCATCCGGGGCGTCATCAGCTCCATCGGCGGGGACGACACCATCCGGCTCCTGCCCTACGTGGATTTTGACGTGCTCAGGAGCCATCCCAAGATCTTCACCGGCTTTTCCGACACCACCGCCAACCACTTCATGCTCCGCAAGGCCGGCGTGATCTCCTACTACGGTCCCTGCCTGATGTGCAACTTCTCGGAATACGGGCGGATCAACGAGTACACGGAGACCATGATCCGAAAGACCTTCTTCCACCCGGAGCCCGTGCTGGATATCCCCGCCGCCCCCTACTGGTACGACGACGAGGACGGACGGATCTGGTGGAAGGAGGAGAACATGCACGTCCTCAAGCCCTACCACCCGGACGACCGGGGCTACGAGGTGATCCAGGCCGGCCCCGCCGTCGAGGGAGAGCTGCTGGGCGGCTGCATCGACGTGTTCCCCGAGATCGTCGGCACGTTCATCTGGCCGTCCCGGGAGGAGTGGGAAGGAAAGCTCCTGATGCTGGAGACCAGCGAGGAGGACCTGCCGCCCCAGTGGCTCACCTGGTATCTCCGGGGTCTGGCGGCCCAGGGGATCTTCGACGCGGTCCGGGGGATCCTGGTGGGCCGGCCCGCCCGGCGCAGCCGGTGGGCGGACTACAAGGCGGCGTACCGCCGGGTGGTGGGCCTGGAGGCCGGACACCCGGAGCTGCCCATCCTGGGAAATATGAATTTCGGTCACGCGGAGCCCATCGGGGTGTTCCCCCTGGGCGTCCGGGCGCGGCTGGATACGGAGAGCCGGAGCCTTACCCTGCTGGAGAGCGCCGCGGAGTGACGGAGACACGCCGTTTGTTTTCCTTCGCCGTTCCTCCGTTCGCCGCGCGCTTCGCAGCGCGCCATGCCCGGAGGAGGACCGGCGGCGGGCCGGGCAAGCCCGGCCCCTACCGGCAGGATACGACCTCGGATTTGGAGTGTAGGGGGCGGCGTCCCCGACGCCCCGGCCGGATCACGCCGATTTTCCCGGAACCGTCCGGCAAATTCGCATGACGGGCGATCC
>JAFRDL010000166.1 GCA_017411265.1 Oscillospiraceae bacterium
CCTCCCCGAGCTTTTTGAGGATCTTGTCCTTCCCTTTTTCAAAGAGATACGTGGTATAGGAGCCCTCCTTCGGGCTCTCTTTCCTGCCCCGCAGCAGCTCCATGAGGTCCTCATACTGAAAGGCGGGGGGCTGCTCTCCCCGGTAGACGAGGTCGTTGAAGCAGGAGTCCGTGCCCAGGTGGCAGGCGGGACCGTCCTTCACTACCTCCACCACCAGGGCGTCGGCGTCGCAGTCGGCGGTGATGGACACCACGTGCTGGTAATTCCCGCTGGTCGCCCCCTTGAGCCACAGCTCCCGCCGGCTCCGGCTCCAGAAGCAGGCGAGCCCCTTTTCCATAGTGACGGCCAGGCTCTCCCGGTTCATGTAGGCAAGGGTGAGGACCCTTTTGCTGCCGGAGTCCACCACCACGGCGGGGATCAGGCCCTTTTCGTCGAATTTCAAAGCGTCGATGTCGATCATGACAGTCTCCTTACCAGAATGTGGTTTTCCGCCAGCGCGTCCTTCAGCTCCCGGATGGAAACCTCCCCGAAGTGGAAGATGGAGGCGGCCAGACCCGCGTCCACCCGGGGCAGGGTCTGAAAGAGCTCCACAAAGTCCGCGATCTTCCCCGCGCCCCCGGAGGCGATCACCGGGATGTTCACCAGGCGGCATACGTCCGCAAGCATCTCCAGATCAAAGCCGTTTTTCACCCCGTCGGTGTCGATGGAGTTGATCACCAGCTCCCCGGCACCCAGGTCCGCTCCCCGGCGGATCCACTCCAGGGCGTCCATGCCGGTGTCCTCCCGGCCGCCCTTGGCAAAGACCCGGTAGGCGCCGTTCACCCGCTTCATGTCCACGGAAAGGATGACGCACTGGCTGCCGTAGCGATTGGCGGCCTCGGCAATCAGCGCCGGGCGGCGGATGGCCCCGGAGTTCACGCTCACCTTGTCCGCTCCGCACCCGAGCACCCGCTCGAAGTCCTCCAGGGAGTTGATGCCGCCCCCCACGGTGAGGGGGATGAACACCCGCTCCGCGGTACGCTTGAGGATATCGGTGAACAGAGACCGTCCCTCGGCGGAGGCGGTGATGTCGTAGAACACCAGCTCGTCCGCCCCGGAGCGGGAGTACCGCTCCGCCAGGGTGACCGGATCGGACACGTCCGCCAGGCCCTGAAAATTGACTCCCTTCACCACCCGGCCGTCCCGCACGTCCAGGCAGGGTATGATCCGTTTCGTGATCATCGCGCCGCCTCCATGGCCTCCCGGAGATCGAGAGCGCCCGTATAGTACGCCTTCCCCACAATGGCCCCCCAGAGCCCCATGTCACGGAGCGTCCGGATGTCCTCCAGGCTGGACACGCCGCCGGAGGCGACGATATCCAGCTCCGGGTATCGGCTCGTCAGGTCCCGGTAGAGCTCCCGGTTGGTCCCGTTCATGGCTCCGTCCCGGGAGATGTCCGTGCAGATGAGGGTGCGGACCCCCGCTTCACCCAGACGATCGCAGAGCCGGGCAAGGGTCACGGCACTCTGCTCCCGCCAGCCGCGGATGGCAACGAAACCGTCCCTCACGTCCACCCCGGCGGCCACACGGCCCGGAAAAGCCCGGACGGCGGCGCAGAAGAAGTCCCAGTCGGTGACGGCGGCGGTGCCCAGGATCACCCGCTCCACCCCGGCGGCCAGGTATTTTTCCGCCCGGTCCATGGTGCGGATCCCCCCGCCGATCTCTACCTTCAGCTTTGTCCCGGCCGCGATGGCAGCCACGGCGGAAAAGTCCGGGGTGTCCCCGTCCCGGGCTCCCGCCAGGTCTACCATGTGAAGATACTCCGCCCCCGCCGCTTCGAACGACCGGGCCAGGGCCGGGGGATCGGCGCTGTACACGGTCATCTGCGCGTAGTCCCCTTTATAGAGCCGCACCGCTTTCCCCTCGTAGAGGTCGATGGCCGGCAGTACGATCATACGCTCACCTCATTTCGCAGAATGCCCGGAGGATGTTCAGCCCCACCTCTCCGCTCTTTTCCGGATGGAACTGGCAGCCCAGCACGTTGTCCCGGCCCACCGCGGCGGTGAGCTCCGCGCCGTACTCGGCGGTCGCCAGCACGAAGTCGTCACACCGGTCGGCAAAATAGCTGTGGACAAAATACACCGCGTCCCCCTCCCGGACGTACCGGAACAGGGGATGCTCCCGTTTGAAGATCAGCCCGTTCCAGCCGATATGAGGGATCTTCAGCTCCGGCGGGATGCGTCCGGCCATGGGCACCACGTCCCCGGGGATCAGCCCCAGGCCGGGGTGGACCCCAAACTCACGGCTCACGTCAAACAGCATCTGCATCCCCAGGCAGATGCCCAGGATGTACTTGCCACCGGCCGCCTCCTCCCGGAGCACGGCGTCCAGCCCGGCGGCCCGGAGTCTGGCCGCCGCGTCGGCAAAGGCGCCCACCCCGGGCAGGATGATCCGGTCCGCGGCCCGGAGCCGGTCCGGGTCGCCGGTGACCTCCGCCTCGGCGCCGATCATGGCAAAGGAGCTGCGCAGGGAGAAGAGATTCCCCACGCCGTAGTCAACGACGGCGATCATCCCAGCACTCCCTTGGTGGAGGGGATCTCGTCGCCCAGAGAGGGGTCCAGCGCGCAGGCCTGCCGGAGGGCGCGGCCGAAGCCCTTGAAGGCCGCCTCCAGGATGTGGTGGGTATTGGTGCCGTCCAGCTGCCGGAGGTGGAGCGTCACGCCGGCGGAACGGGTAAAGGCCAGGAAAAATTCCTCCGCCAGCTCCGTGTCGAAGTCTCCCACCCGGGCGGCGGGAAGCTGCAGGCTGTAGCGGAGCATGCTGCGGCCGGAGATGTCCACGGCGCAAAGTACCAGAGCCTCGTCCATGGGCAGGAGCATGCTCCCGTAGCGGCCGATGCCCCGCTTGTCCCCGACGGCGGCGGCAAAGGCCTCCCCCAGTACGATGCCCACGTCCTCCACGCTGTGGTGGCCGTCCACCCAGGTGTCTCCCTGGCAGCGGACCGTCAGGTCGAACCGGCCGTGCCGGGCGAAGAGGGTGAGCATGTGGTCCAGAAAGCCCACGCCGGTGGCGATATCCGTCCGCCCCGTCCCGTCCAGGGAGAGGGTCAGGGCGACGTCCGTCTCCGCGGTCTTTCGCTTGATCTCGGCGCTTCTCATATCTTCTCGCTCCTTGTCTCCAGAATGTCCGTCACGGCGGCCAGGAACCGGTCCATCTGCTCCCGGCTGCCGATGCTCACCCGGATATAGTCCCGGATCCGGGGCTGATCGAACCAGCGCACCAGGACGCCCCGCTCCTTCAGGGAGAGGTACAGCTCCCGTCCGGGGACCGGCCCCTGGGCCAGCAAAAAGTTGGTCATGGAGGGGATCACCGCAAAGCCCAGCTTTTCCAGTTCCCCGGTGGTATAGGCCCGGGTCTCCATGATGCGGCGGCAGTTGGCCATCTAGTAGTCGTTTTCCGCAAAGGCGGCGATCCCCGCCGCCTGGGTCATGCGGTTCACGTTATAGGGGTCGGTGGAATACTTCACCGTGTTCATGTCCCGGATCAGCTCCCGGTTGCCGATGGCGAAGCCCAGCCGGGCTCCGGCCATGGACCGGGATTTGGAAAAGGTCTGCACCACCAGGAGATTGTCGTATTCCCTGGTCAGCGGTACGCAGCTCTCCCAGCCGAAATCCACATACGCCTCGTCCACGATCACCACCCGATCCGGGTTGGAGGCCGCGATCCGCCCGATCTCCCCCGGAGCCAGAGCCCGGCCCGTGGGCGCGTTGGGGTTGGCAAAAACGACGTTCTCCCCCAGCCCCATGTAATCCTCCGGGTCGATGGAGAAATCCTCCCGCAGGGGGATAACGTGGGCGGGAATGTGCAGGAAATCGGCGTACACGGAGTAGAAGCCGTAGGTGAGATCCGGAAAGGCCATGGGCCGGTCCCGGTCCCCGAAGGCGATAAAGGCGAAGAGCAGCGCGTCGTCGGAGCCGTTCACCGCCAGCAGCTCGTCCGGCGCCACGCCGTAGTACTTCGCCGCCGCCTTCCGGAGGGCCGTGCACTCCGGGTCGTTGTAGAGCTGCAGCTTCCCGATCTCCCCGGTGATGGCCCGGGCCACCCCCTCCGAGGGCGGGTAGGGCGATTCGTTGGTATTCAGCTTGGCCGTGATGGGGATCTGGGGCTGCTCTCCGGGAGTATAAGGCACCAGAGAGGCGTGCCGGGCGCTGAAAAAGCGGCTCATGGGATCACTCCTTTGTCAAAGCGTACCAGGGCGCTGCGGGCGTGGCCCTCCAGCCCCTCCTGCAGGGCGAAGCGGGCGATATCGGCGCTGACGTCGGCCAGTTCGTCGGCGGTATAGAAGCTGTATTGGGTCCTCTTCACGAAATCGTACACCCCCAGGGGGCTGGAGAACCGGGCGCCGCCCCCGGTGGGCAGGGTGTGGTTGGGTCCCGCCAGGTAGTCCCCCAGAGCCTCCGGGCAGTACCGGCCCAGGAACACGGACCCGGCGTTGGTCACCCGCTCCAGGAAGGGGGCGGGGTCTTCCACGCACAGCTCCAGATGCTCCGGCGCCAGGGCGTTGGCCGCCTCCACCGCCGTGAGCAGGTCCTCCGTGAGGATGATCTTCCCGTTGTTCTCGATGGAGGGCCGGGCGATGCTCTCCCGGGGCAGCGCCGCGAGCTGACGCTCCACCTCCCGCTGCACCGCCTCCGCCAGGGCGGGGCTGTCGGTGATCAGCACGGCGGCGGAGAGCACGTCGTGCTCCGCCTGGCTCAGCAGGTCCGCCGCCACGAACACCGGATCGCTCATCCCGTCCGCCACTACCAGGATCTCGCTGGGCCCGGCGATGCTGTCGATGTCCACCCGGCCGTACACCTGGCGCTTGGCCTCGGCGACATACGCGCTGCCGGGCCCCACGATCTTGTCCACCTTTGGCACAGACTGCGTCCCGAAGGCCAGGGCCGCCACTCCCTGGGCGCCGCCCAGGCGGAAGACCCGGTCCACGCCGGCGATCCGGGCCGCGGCCAGGATGGCGGCGGGCTGTTTCCCGTCAGGACCGGGAGGCGAGACCATCACGAGCTCCCGGCATCCCGCCAGACGGGCGGGGATGGCGGTCATCAGCACCGTGGAGGGGTAGGCCGCCGTGCGGCCGGGGATGCACAGGCCCACCTTTTCCATGGGCGTCACCTTCATCCCCAGATATCCTCCGCCGGGCAGCTCCATGCGGAACCCTCCCAGCTGCTCCAGCTCCCGCCGATGAAAGGCGCGGATGTTGTCCGCGGCGCGCTCCAGCACCCGGCGGAAGTCCCCGTCCAGACCGGCCAGAGCCGCGTCCAACTCCCCGGCGGTCACCTCCAGGGCGTCGATCTCCGCTTTGTCGAAGCGGCGGGTGTATTCCCAAAGGGCCTCGTCCCCCCGGCGCTCCACGTCCTCCAGGATCTCCCGGACCGCGGCGGTGACGCCGCTCTTGTCCACCGAGCGGATCAGCAGCTCCGAAAGGGGGACCTGGCCGTATCGGTAAATCTTCATCATAGCTGTTCTTTCCTGTTCAAGATCTCCTGGATCCGTCCGCACAGGGACCGGATCTCTCCGCTTTTGAACTGATAGCGGGCCTTGTTGGCGATGAGCCGGGCACTGATGGGCACCACGGTCTCCAGGGGCGTCAGGCCGTTTTCCTCCAGGGTTTTTCCCGTTTCCACGATGTCCACGATCACATCCGAGAGCCCCACCAGCGGGGCCAGCTCGATGGAGCCGTGGAGCTCGATGACGTCAATGGGGCGGCTCTGGGCCGCATAGTACTCCCGGGCGATCCGGGGGAACTTGGTAGCTACCCGGAGGACATGGGCGGCGTCGTCCCGAAAATCCCGGGGGCCCGCCACGCACATCCGGCATCTTCCCATCCCCAGATCCAGCAGTTCATAGACCTCCGGCGCCTTTTCCAGCAGGATGTCCTTTCCCGCCACGCCGATGTCCGCGGCGCCCCGTTCCACATAGATGGCCACGTCCGAGGGCTTCACCCAGAAATACCGTACGCCGTTTTCCGGGTTTTCAAAGATCAGCCTCCGGTTGGGCTCCAGCAGCGCGGGGCAGTCGTACCCCGCCGCGGCGAAAAGGCCGTATACCTTCTCCCCCAGGCGGCCCTTGGGAAGGGCGACGCTCAGCATGTCCGGCATATCACTCCGCCTCCCTTCCGTCCGGTCCGATCCGGCGGCGGCCGATGGCGCCGCCCTCCCCCCGGAGCTGCACCCGGACGCTGCCTTGCTCCGCCGCCGCTCTCGCCGCGGCGGCTACGGCGGCGGGGTCATCCTCCGGACCGTAGACAAGCAGGGTGTCCGCATCGCAGTCCCGGCTCTCCGTCAGCAGCCGCTCCAGCTCGCTGAGATACACGGCAAAGCCCACGGCGCTGCCGGAGCGCCCCATCCGGTGGAGCAGGTGATCGTACCGCCCGCCGGAGAGCACCGGCCGGGCCGCCCCGGCCACGAAGCCCCGGAACAGGAGACCGTTATAGTAATCCGTGTCGTCGATCACCGAGAGATCCAGCGCCACCTGATACTCCCCGAACACCGGCAGCAGGCCGCAGATGTCCGAGAGCTCCTCCGCCGCCGCCCGGCTCTCCGCCGGAAGGGACAGCGCCAGCAGCTCCGGCAGCGTCTCCGCCGCCGGTCCGTCCAGCGCGCACAGCCGGGAAAGGAGCTCCGCTGTCTCCGGCGGGACCCCTGCCTCCCCGCACAGGGCGCGCAGGGTATGGAGGTTTTTCTCCCCCACCGCGGTCAGGAGCTCCCCGGCCCTCTCCTCCGGGACGCCGCCGCTGCGAAGCACCCCGGTGAGGATCCCCATGTGGGACAGACACAGCACGTAGTCCTTACCCACCGTCTCCAGGCTCCGGGCCGCGAGCATCAGCACCTCGCCCATGGTGTACAGGTCCACGTGGCCGATGCACTCCAGACCGGTCTGGACGATCTCCTGGAAACTGTCCGCGTGCCGGGGCACCCGGTAGACGTTTTCGGTGTACCACAGCTTCCGGGTGCCGCTCTCGGACCGGGTGTTTTTGATCACCGAAAGCGTCACGTCCGGCTTCAGGGCCATGAGCTTGCCGTTCAGGTCGCTGAAGGTGAGGATGTGGTCGTCGGTGAGGAAGTTCCGGTTCCGGGCGTACAGGTCGTACTCCTCAAACTTGCTCATCCGGTACTGCCGGTAGCCGTACGTCTGGTACAGCTCCCGCAGGGCCAGGGAGACCCGCTCCCGGGGCGTGAGCGCCGCGATCATTCCTTTTTCTCCCCGAGGCGGGAGAGCACCAGACGGTATCCTCCCTCCCCGTAATCCAGACAGCGCTTCACCCGGCCGATGGTGGCAGAGCTGGCTCCGGTCTTCTCCATGGTCTTCTGGTAGGACGCCCCTTCCGCCAGATCCCGGGCCACCTCCAGCCGCTGGGCGATGGCGTAGATCTCCTTGATGGTGCACACGTCCTCCAGAAACCGATAGCCCTCCTCCTCCGTCTCCAGCGATAGAAAGGCCCGGATGAGCTGGTCGGTCTGCCCCGTGCGATTGAAAGCCATGGCTGGTCCCCCGTTCTGCTAAATCATTGTGCTGCTATGTTAACGCGTTAAAGAAGAAAAGTCAATAGGCATTGTGCACGAATGGACGCGGATTCCCTGCCGGACCGCTGTGCGAAAACCATGGGATCGCATCTGCGCCGGAGCGGGACGCTTCGGTACGGCCTCAAGGGTATCCCCTCCGTGGGGCGAGATTCCCGGGAATAAACATCCACCCGCATAGCGGGCGGTTTTTCCTATGCGGGCAGTGCCCTCTGTTCCTCGCGGACACGTCAAACTTGTAATACGTTCTGCCATCGGCGAAAAACGCGTCCCAAAGCCTTCTCCTCGAGGGGCGCAATGCGTTAAGCCAATGCACCAGGGGCGCATTGGCAGCCAAAGCGGGGAGCGAACCCGGGAGGTGTCGCGGCGCTCCCGCGGATTCTGCTGTCAACGCCTTCTCCTTGAGGGAAAGGTGTCGCAGCGACAGCCGTGGCGGATTTCGTTTTATTGCCTTCTCCTTGAGGAGAAGGTGGCACGGCGACAGCCGTGACGGATGAGGTGGACAAACTTCCCGCCGTTTTTTGACCGAAAGGATACACAGACTTTGACACCTCATCCGTCAGCCTCACGGCTGACAGCTTCCCCTCCAGGGGAAGCCTTCTTTCGATTATTCTCCACCGCTAAACTCTTTGGAACTACTCGCCCAGTATGGTTTTCGGTATACAATGAAGAAGTCCCATGCCGAAGCATGGGACTTCCTGTTTGTTTTTGTGTCGCTCAGATGCTGAAGGTCTCCGTCACACCGGACAGGAGTACGGCCGTGCTCAGGTTTTCCGCCTGAGATCCGGTCCATCCGCCGTCCTTCCAGCGGAGGATCTCTTCCCCATCGTGCCAGACGGCTGTCGGAGTCAGACCGCCCGCTCCGGTCGGATCCAGAGCGAAGACGTAGTCGCCGTCCTTTTCCAGGGCTGACAGATCGATCAACAGCACCATGTCTCCCACCCGGAACACGACCCAGCGGACATCGTTGGCCAGCAGGAGCTGCCGTGTTTCCGCCGTCAAGAGCAGATACCGGAACTCGTCGGTCAGGCCCGTCCTCTCGTCGTTCAGGGCAAAGACGCCGCCGATCAGGCCATCGGCGCACTGGCCGGGAAGGATGTCCCGAAGCACCATTCTCCGGCCCAGGCTGTCGGTGAGCGTGAGCGCGCTGCCGTTGGTCGGGGCGCGGAAGAGCTCACAGGCGAACGCGGGGGCGTTGCTCCAATCCTGCCGGAACACAACGCTGCCCAGGGCCTCCCGGATCAGCCGCTCTGTGGCGCTCAGGCCGTTCCAGCGGCTCTGTTCGCTGCCGCCGGGTTTGCGGAAGAGGTTGATCACATAGGCGTCGTCGGTATGGTTGTTGACGATCAGCGTGCCGGGAATGTACACATACAGGGGATCGTCCTCCTCGGCGATGCCGCCGGTGGTGTCCAGCGTCAGATTGTCGCCGATGATGTTGGCGGTATGGTCGGTGCCCTCCACGAGCATATCCGAATTGCCCGTGTAGATCTCGCCGTCCACGCCGATGGTGATATCGCTGCCGGTGATCTCGTCGATGGTCACGTCATGGATGGAGTGGATGTCGACGTCGTCGCCGCTGACGGAGATCTCATCCACCGCGGTCTCCAGAGGATCGCCCGCGCTGCCCACGTTGCCGTCGGCGTGGATGTCCGCATTGTCCGCCGTGATGTTGGCGGTGCCGGGGGCTGCGTCGCCGCCGGTGAGGTCGCCCTCCACCGTGAGATCCAGATCCCCGTCCACCGACAGGTCGTCCACCGTCAGATCGCCGTGGTTGACGATGTCCGCGTCGCCGGTGATGGTGCCGCTGAGGTTGTCCACA